>NZ_JAZHRV010000001.1:6540017-6852534 GCF_036924595.1 Bradyrhizobium algeriense
CGGCCATGCCATGGGCGCTGAAGAAACCGCCAAGGCGTTCGCGCGCGACATCGTGCTTTTGGAGCAGACCGCGATCAATCCGGTGGTGGTGCATGGCGGCGGGCCGCAGATCGCGACTATGCTCAAGCGGCTCGGCATCCAGTCGGAATTCGCCGCCGGGCTTCGCATCACCGATGCCGCCACCATCGAGATCGTCGAGATGGTGCTGGCGGGCTCGGTCAACAAGCAGCTGGTCGGCTACATCAACGAAGCCGGCGGCAAGGCCGTGGGCTTAAGCGGCAAGGACGGCAATATGGTGAAGGCGTCGAAGACGTCGCGCACCATGGTCGATCCGGATTCCAACATCGAAAAGGCGATCGATCTCGGCTTTGTCGGCGACCCAGACAAGGTCGATCTCACGCTGCTGAATCAATTGATCGGCTATGAGCTGATCCCGGTGCTGGCGCCGCTCGCGACCTCGCATGACGGCCAGACGCTCAACGTCAACGCCGACACGTTTGCCGGCGCGGTGGCGGGCGCGCTGAAGGCGAAGCGGCTGCTGCTCCTGACCGACGTTCCCGGCGTGCTCGACAAGTCGAAGAAGCTGATTCCGGAGCTGTCGGTGAAGGACGCGCGAAAACTGATCGCCGACGGCACGATTTCCGGCGGCATGATCCCGAAGGTCGAGACCTGCATCTACGCGCTGGAACAGGGCGTGCAGGGCGTCGTCATCATCGACGGCAAGACGCAGCATGCGGTGCTGCTCGAATTGTTCACCAACCAGGGCACCGGCACGCTGATCCACAAGTGATGCACGAGCGGCAAAAGATGGTCGTCATGGCCGGGCATAGTCGTCCGAAGGACGGCGTCGCTTCCGCTAGCCTGCGCCCGGCCATCCACGCCTTTGCCGGCCGTGCGAAGAACGTGGATGCCCGGGAGCGCCGGCAAGTTTACGCAGTCTGCGCAAGGCAGACGGCTATGCCCGGGCATGACGAGCGGAGAACGAAGCCACAGCTTCGATCCGTCCTCACTCGCCTCCTCATGTCCCTGCCGGCCGCGGCGATCTCGCTGTTCGCTTCCTCGCTGCCCGCCTTCGCCGACCTGAAACTCTGCAACCGCATGAGCTATGTGGTCGAGGCGGCGATCGGCATCGACGACAAGTCGGCGACCGCGACGCGGGGCTGGTTCCGGATCGATCCCGCCGCCTGCCGCGTGGTGCTGCAGGGCGCGCTGACCGCCGACCGCATTCTTCTGAATGCGCGCGCGCTCGGCGTCTACGGCGCTTCGCCGATCCCGCAGAACGGCAGCGACACGCTGTGCATTGCGCCGGAAAATTTCGTCATCGCCGCCGCCCGCCAGTGCCGCGGCAACCAGACGCCTGCGCCTTTCACGCAGATCACGCCGACGCGGACCGATGACGGCAACCTCGTCGCCTATCTCGCCGAGGACTCCGAATATGACGACGAGCAGGCGCGGCTCGCCGGCATCCAGCGGTTGCTGGTCATCGCCGGCTATGACGCCGCCCCGATCGACGGCGTCGACGGGCCGAAGACGCAAGGCGCGCTCTCGGCGTTCCTGAAGAGCCGCGGGCTTGCCGCTGATACCGTGCAGTCGCAAAATTTCTTCACCACCATGATCGACGCCGTGCAGAAGCCTTCCTCCACCGGGCTGACCTGGTGCAACGATACGCCGCACAAGATCATGGCGGCGGTCGCCACCGACGATGGCAAGGCTCTGACCAGTCGCGGCTGGTACCGCATCGATCCCGGCAAGTGCCTGCATCCCGATGTGACCGGCCAGCCCAAACAGGTCTACAGCTTTGCCGAAGCCGTCGACGGCGAAAACCGCGCAGTCAAATACAGGGACAAGCCGTTGAACTGGGGCGGAGCGAAAGAGCTCTGCACGCGCGAGAGCAAGTTCGAGATTTCAGAGCAGGGCGATTGCGGCACCCGCGGCCTCGCGCCGATCGGCTTTGCGCCGGTGGATATGTCGAGCGGCGGCAAGACGCTGCGATTTGCGATGCCGTGATGAGTCACAATTCTATCGTCGTCCCTGCGAACGCACTAGCGTTTCTACACATTTTCGATGGCTCTGGCAGCGACGATGATTTGGAAGCGAGCCATTCCGTTGTGAAATGTGATTGGTCCGGGTGGCCGATGCGAGGCGTAGCCGGTCCATCCGCCGAGCTTGGCGATGATCCATGCCGCCCACTGAAGCGTGTGGGGGCGATGCGGGTTCTTCTGAAGCTCGGTCCTGCCTTTCATGGTTTTGTTGATGGCGGCAAGTGCTTCGATTTCTTCGGGGGTGAAGGCGCATTTGACCGACAATTGTTCGCCACCATTGCGGGCCTGAACGAGTTGAATGACGATACATGCCGCTTTAGTAGCGATCGTCACGAGCTTGATCAGGGCCTCGGCGCTTTCGAGCTGACTGTCCTCGATTCGCAAGCCCTGGTTCTTCAACGAGCGAAAGAGCTGTTCGATGATCCAGCGCTGCTTGTACCAGGAGACGATCCGCCAAGCATCGGCCGCATTGGCGATCGAATGAGTGGTCAAGAGCAGCCAATGAACGGGCTCAGCCCCCTTCGGGGGGTGCAACTCGACGACTTCCACGAAGCTGACTTTGACGCCTTCAGGCAGTTCCTTCACGCCGGGTCGCGCCGGCCGCTTAAGCACGACGGTTCCAAAGCGCAGCGAGAGATGGGCTTGGCGACCGTGGCGATCCATCCGCTGCGGCAGATCGATCACCGCCTTGTCGCAGAAGCGAACTCGCTCCACCGCTTGATAAAGGGTTCCGCCGTCGGCCAGCGCATGATCATGCATAGCCCGCGTCAGCAGGTGGACGTTGTCGCCGGGCGTCAGCGCCCAGTGCGCAAAGAACTCCCCTTCACGGTCATTGATGACGGTGATCATGCGCGCCGCAGCCAGAACCTCGCAGCCCTGCTCAGCCGTCGTAACCCAGCGCGCCGACTCCTTGTTGGCCAACTCCCGCTCGTCGTGAGGGGTCTTAACTTTGCCCCTGCGCGTCCACACCTTGCCGCCGGTGAGACCGAGACAGGCCCCGCTGTCGGCATCGACCGCTATCATGGCATGCAGCAACACGCCGCGGGCATTGCCTTTGCCGACTTTGCCCAGTCCACGCCGACATCCCTGCCGCGTCTGAAACTTGACCTCGCTGGTGTCCTGGATCGCCAGCACATGACGCCCGCCGACCACGGTCGCCGTCTGCCTGCTCCAGCCTTCAATCAGTCGATCGGTCGTGACTTGCGGATTGTTCACGAACCGCCAGTACGCCATGTACGCGGCCCAGTCACCCTGCGCCATCCGGCGCAAGCAGACACTGCGCGTGCAAAGCATAGCCTGCACAAACGCCGCCCCCTTTTATCGAGGCGAACGTCGCCAAACTCACCCAGTGACAAATCCGGCTCGTGCTCCATCTCCGACGCTCCTTCGAATCAAAGCGTCAGAAACAGAATCATACAAACCGCAAACGCGGGATAACATCATGACCCACCGAGTCAATCTGTCGCGCCAGACGTGTAGAAACCCTAGTGCGAACGCAGGGACCCATAACCACCGAACTGAGTTTTGGCTACGATGTCACCCAGGACCAAAGGCAACACGCACCGTGCACACCAATAACCGCCGCGGCGTATGGGTCCCTGCGTCCGCAGGGACGACGGGATGAGGGAGCAATGAAAACCAACTCGCCCCGCCCCTTCACGCACATCGACACCTGGGTGTTCGATCTCGACAACACGCTGTACCCGCATCACGTCAATCTGTGGCAGCAGGTCGACGCGAGGATCGGCGAGTTCATCAGCGCGTTCTTGAAAATCTCCGCGGAAGAAGCCCGCGTGATCCAGAAGGATTATTACCGCCGCTACGGCACCAGCATGCGCGGCATGATGACCGAGCACGGCGTGCACGCCGACGATTATCTGGCCTATGTGCACAAGATCGATCATTCGCCACTGGAGCCTAACCCCGCGATGGGGGCTGCGATCGCAAAACTTCCCGGCCGCAAGCTGATCCTGACCAACGGTTCGACCGACCATGCCGGCGCGGTGCTGGAACGACTCGGCATAACAGAACATTTCGAGGCGGTGTTCGACATCATCGCCGCCGAACTGGAGCCGAAACCGGCGCCGCAGACCTACGACAAGTTCCTGCGCGTCCACGGCGTTGATCCCCTGAAATCGGCGATGTTCGAAGATCTCGCCCGCAACCTCGTGGTGCCGCACCAGCTCGGCATGACCACGGTGCTTGTCGTGCCCGACGGCGCCAAGGAAGTGGTGCGCGAGGATTGGGAGCTGGAAGGCCGGGATGCGGCCTATGTCGATCATGTCACGGATGATCTGACCGGGTTTTTGGAGAAGTTGAGCGCTGCGTAGCCGGGATGGAGCGCAGCGAAATCCGGGGACGGTCTCGCAAATGGTGAACAATCCCGGATTGCGCTTCGCTCCATTCGGGCTACGACGCTCTTCCCGCCTTGACTCTCCCCTCCCAAATCCCGAAAAAGCCCGTCAACTTCGCCCGAAAGCCTGAGGAAATCCCGATGTCCCTGTCCGCGCTCGAATCCACCGTCAACGCCGCCTTCGATGCCCGCGACGGCATTTCGACGTCGACCAAGGGCGAAGTTCGCGAGGCTGTAGATCACGCGCTCGAACTGCTCGACAAGGGCGAGGCGCGCGCCGCCGAGCGCGAGGACAGCGGCAAGTGGAAGGTCAATCAGTGGCTGAAGAAGGCGGTGCTGCTGTCGTTCCGCCTCAACGACATGAGCGCTATACCCGGCGGCCCGGGCAAGGCCTCGTGGTGGGACAAGGTGCCCTCGAAGTTCGAGGGTTGGGGCGAGAACCGTTTTCGCGATGCAGGCTTCCGCGCCGTCCCCGGCGCGATCGTGCGCCGTTCGGCGTTCATCGCCCGCAACGTCGTGCTGATGCCGTCCTTCGTCAATCTCGGCGCCTATGTCGATGAGGCGACCATGATCGACACCTGGTCCACCGTCGGAAGCTGCGCGCAGATCGGCAAGCGCGTGCATATTTCCGGCGGCGTCGGCATCGGCGGCGTGCTGGAGCCGCTGCAGGCCGAGCCCGTGATCGTCGAGGACGACTGCTTCATCGGCGCGCGCAGCGAAGTGGCGGAAGGCGTGATCGTGCGCAAGGGCGCGGTGCTGGCGATGGGCGTGTTCCTCGGCGCTTCCACCAAGATCGTCGACCGCGACACCGGCGAGACCTTCATCGGCGAGGTCCCGGAATATGCCGTGGTGGTTCCCGGCGCGCTGCCCGGCAGGCCCCTGAAGAACGGCCAGCCCGGTCCCTCGACAGCCTGCGCCGTCATCGTCAAGCGGGTCGACGAGCGCACCCGCGCCAAGACCAGCATCAACGAACTGCTGCGCGACTGATCGAACCGGGGACTTTCCCGTGCGACCAATGTACCGGGTGGGCGGCATTCGACCGCCGGTTCTAGAGCATTGCGCATGGACTGGACCTGGTACCTGTTCCGCTTCGACGGCCGCATCAACCGCGCTAAATTGTGGCTCGCGGGACCGATCCTGCTGGGCTTGATGATATCCGTGGGGCTGGTGATCGTTGCGATCCACAGCCTGTTCGGCGGCCCCGCATCCTTCCATTTCGGCGCCAGCGACCTCTTCAAGCTGGTGGATCCCGACGCGTATCGGTCCCTGACATTGGCCGACCTACCCCGGCTCTTGGTCAAGCTGTTCGGCACGTCGCTGCTGATGTGGGTCTATTTCGCGACTTCCATCAAGCGGCTGCACGACCGCGACAAGAGCGGCTGGTGGATGGTGCCGTTCTTCGTCGCCCCCGGCCTCCACAACCAGTTCGCCGACCGGCTCCCCGACTCCTACGCCGACCTGCCGCTCGCCATTGCCGCAGCCGTTCTCTGCCTGTGGGGCTTCATCGAAATGTATTGCCTGAAGGGCTCGCGAAAGACCAACCGGTTCGGCGCCGACCCGCTGGCGCCGAAGCCGCCACTCGATACGCGGCCGCCCTGGGACCAGCAGAGCGAGATCGAAATGGTGCCGCACAAGGCTGGCCCGCCGCCGGTTTGGCGTGTTAAGCCGGGCTATGAATGACGCCGTTTCCATTACCCGCGACCTGGTCCGCTGCCCGTCTGTCACCCCTGCCGATGCCGGCGCGCTGAGCGTCCTCGAACGGTTGCTGAAAGACGCCGGCTTCGAGGTGCATCGCGTCACCTTCGGTGAACCCGGCACATCAGATATCGACAACCTCTACGCCCGCATCGGCTCTGAAGCGCCGCACATCACCTTTGCGGGCCACACCGACGTGGTGCCGCCCGGCGACGAGACCGCATGGACGCTCGGCGCGTTCTCCGGCGAGATCAGGGACGGTTTCCTCTATGGCCGCGGCGCGGTCGACATGAAGGGCGGCATTGCCTGCAGCGTCGCAGCCGTGCTGCAATATCTCGCCGATAATGGCGGCAAGCCGAAAGGTTCGATTTCGTTTTTGATCACCGGCGACGAGGAAGACATTTCCGTCAACGGCACCATCAAGCTTTTGAAGTGGTGCGCCGAGCGCGGCGAGAAATTCGATCATTGCGTGCTCGGCGAGCCGTCGAATGTCGAGGTGCTGGGCGACTGCATCAAGATCGGCCGCCGCGGCTCGCAATCCGGCACGCTCTATGTCGACGGCGTGCAGGGCCACGTCGCCTATCCGCACCGTGCGGCCAATCCAGTGCCGGATATTTCGCGGCTGATCGTGGCGCTCTCCGACGAGCCGCTCGATCACGGCAGCGCGCAGTTCCAGGCCTCCAATCTCGAATTCACCTCCGTCGATGTCGGCAACACCGCGAGCAATGTGATCCCCGGCCAGGCGCGCGCAAAATTCAACATCCGCTTCAACGACAACCACACCCAGGAAACGCTGCGCGCGCTGGTTGAGGAACGGCTGGCGAAGGCCTGTGGCAACCGCATCCGCGCCCGCATCGTGTGGGAATATTCCAACTCCAACGTGTTCGTGACCAAACCCGGCGCCTTCACCGATCTCGCGGTCGCCGCGATCGAGGAGGTGACGGGACGCAAGCCGGAGCTTTCGACGAGCGGCGGGACCTCGGATGCACGGTTCATCTCGAGCTATTGCCCGGTGATCGAGTTCGGCCTGGTCGGCCAGACCATGCACCAGATCGACGAGCGCACGCCGGTGTCGGATCTGGAAAAGCTGACTCGGATTTATCGGGGCGTGTTGAACCGATATTTTGGGTAGCTCTTCTCCCTCGCCCCGCACTTGCGGGGAGAGGGTCGGGGTTAGGGGCTCTTTCCACGAGTCGTGTGCGGTGATGGACCTGTACCCCCTCACCCGGATCGCACCGGACGATGCTTCGCATCGCCGAGGCGATCCGACCTCTCCCCGCAAGCGGGGCGAGGTTAAGCGAGGCCGACTCCAGCCGCGCCTAATACTCCACCCGCACCAGATACAATCCCTCCGGCGGGGCGACGGGGCCGCAGGCGGCGCGGTTGCGGGCAGCGAGCGCAGCGGCGAGGTCGTCTGCGCTCCAGCGGCCTTCGCCGACCCACACCAGCGAGCCCACCATCGAGCGCACCTGGCTGTGCAGGAACGAGCGTGCGGAAGTGAGGATCGAAACCGCGTCGCCGTCCCTGACGACATCGAGCTGATCGAGCGTCTTTTCCGGCGATTTTGCCTGGCATTCAGTATCGCGAAAGGTCGTGAAATCGTGCTTGCCGAGCAGGCGTTGCGCGGCGATGTGCATCGTGTCCGTATCGAGATGCCGCGGTATCCGCCAGCTTCGCTTGATATCGAGCGCGAGGTTGGCTCTGGCGTTGGTGATGCGGTAGCGGTAGTGGCGCTTTTTGGCGGAGAAACGCGCCTCGAAATCATCAGCGACGATCTCCGCCGAGAGCACGCCGATCGGATGCGGGCGCAAATGCGCGTTCAATCCGTCGCGCAGCCGGCCGGGCGGAAACGGCTTTTTTATATCGCAATGCGCCACCTGCCCCAGCGCATGCACGCCGGCATCGGTGCGACCCGAGCCATGGACGCGAACCTGCTCGCCGCAGATCGCCATCACCGCGGCTTCCAGCGCGCCCTGCACGGTCGGTGCGTTGTCCTGGATCTGCCAGCCGGAGAACGGCGTGCCGTCATATTCGATGATGAGCTTGTAGCGGGGCATCAGGCGATCCGCGCCGGCGGTTTGAGCGGTGTGCCGCGCAAGAAATCCGCCGCTTGCATCGGGGTTTTGCCGGCGCGTTGCAGTTCGAGAATGCGGATCGCGCCGTCGCCGCAGGCGATGGTCAGGCGATCGTCGAGCACTTCGCCTGATGTGCCAGAGCCTTTTGCGGGTTCACAGCGCAAAATCTTGATCCGCGCCGGTTCGCCATCGGTTGCGATCTCGCACCAGGCACCGGGGAACGGCGACAGGCCGTGAATATGCCGCAGCACTTCACGCGCCGGCCTGCTCCAGTCGATCCGCGCTTCGGCTTTCTCGATCTTGGCAGCGTAGGTCACGCCGTCCTCGCTCTGCTTCCGGAGCTGCAATCCGCCGCGCACGAGCCCGCCCATCGCACGCACCATCAAATCAGCGCCGAGCGGCGCCAGCGCATCGTGCAGATCGGCAGCGGTCATGGTGTCCGTGATCGCCAGCCGCTCGGCCATCGCGACGTCGCCGGTGTCGAGGCCGATATCCATCTTCATCACCATCACGCCGCTCTCGGCATCGCCGGCCATGATCGCGCGATTGATCGGCGCGGCTCCACGCCAGCGCGGCAGCAGTGAGGCGTGCAGATTGAAGCAGCCGAGCTTCGGTGCATCGAGAATGGCTTGCGGCAGGATCATGCCGTAAGCCACAACTACGGCCGCATCGGCATTGTGCGCGCGAAACTCACCGAGCGCTTCCGGCGTCTTCAGCGTCGTTGGCGTCAGCACGGGAATGCCAAGCCGCCGCGCCTCCTGCTCCACGGGCGTCGGTTGCATCTTCATGCCGCGCCCCGCCGGCTTCGGCGCGCGGGTGTAGACAGCCACGACCTCATGGCCGTGGGCCACGAGTTCGAGCAGCGTCGGCACCGCGAAATCGGGCGTGCCCATGAAGATCAAACGGAGGGACATATTGGTTTAGTGTCCTGCGGACGTTCAATTTACTCCGTCATGGCCGGGCATAGTAGTCTGCCTTGCGCAGACTACGTACACTTGTCTGCGCTCCCGGCCATCCACGTCTTTGGTGCAACAAGAAGGAAGACGTGGATGCCCGGGACAAGCCCGGGCATGACGGCTGATGGATTGTCGCAAAAGAGAGCCTACTCCGCCGCGCGCTTGGCGGCCTTGGTAAACTTCTTCAACACGCGGTCGCGCTTCAGCTTCGACAAATAGTCCACGAACAGCACGCCGTTGAGGTGGTCGATCTCGTGCTGGATGCAGGTGGCGAACAGCCCGTCGGCGTCCTCCTCGTGCACCTTGCCGTCGAGATCGGTGAAACGGATGCGGACCTGCGCCGGGCGCTCGACTTCCTCGTAATATTCGGGGATCGAGAGGCAGCCCTCCTCGTAGACCGACAATTCCTCCGACGAGGAAATGATTTCCGGATTGATGAACACCCGCGGCCTCGGCTTGGTCTCGCCGTTCTCGTCCTTCTTGGCGAGGTCCATGGTGATCAGCCGCAAGGGTTGCGCGACCTGGATCGCCGCGAGCCCGATGCCGGGCGCGTCGTACATGGTCTCGAACATGTCGTCGGCGAGCTTGCGGATCTCCGCCGTCACCTTCTCGACGGGTTTGGAGACCAGCCGCAACTGCTTGTCCGGCAGGATGATGATTTCTCTTAAGGCCATAGCGCGCGATTTAAGCTGCTGATTTGTCGCGGTCAATGCGCCGGGGCGCCCGTTAAGGCGGCCTTAACCATGATTTTTAAGGCGGCGTTAACCACGAAAATTAAGCCTTCATTTACCATAAATGTTCCCTCTTCGTTCGCGAAAGCCGGCGAATCGGGCTACATAGCCGCATGAACGAAATTCTTTTCATCGTCGGCGACCTGCCGATTCACGGTGGCGAGGCGCTGGCAGGTTTTGGCGCGCTCGCTTTGGTGCTGCTGCTGGCGATTGCCGTCGTCATTGCCCGTTCCGGCCGCCGTGGCGCGGAACTGGCGATGGCGCAGGCGATTCGCGCCGACGAGTTGGAAGAGCGCTTAAGCCAGATGCTGCGGGCGCAGAGCGAGTCCACCGGCCGGGTCGACGCCATGGCCCAGTCGCTGGCCGGCCGCCAGGCCGAGATGGCGCGCGCGGTCAACGAGCGGCTGGATTCGGTGACCCACCGCGTCGGCCAGTCGATGGAAGCGACCACGCGCCACACCATGGACAGCTTGCGCGTGCTGCACGAGCGGCTCGGCATCATCGACAACGCGCACAAGAACCTCACCGACCTGACCTCGCAGGTGACCACGCTGCGCGATGTGCTCGCCAACAAGCAGTCGCGCGGCGCCTTCGGCCAGGCGCGGATGGAAGCGATCGTGCAGGACGGCATGCCGCAGGGCTCCTACGAGTTCCAGCACACGCTCTCGACGGGGAAGCGGCCGGACTGCGTGGTGTTCCTGCCCGACCAACGGCCGCTCTGCATCGACGCGAAATTTCCGCTGGAAGCGATGACCGCGTTGCACGACGCGCGCAGCGACGAGGAACGCAAATTCGCTACCCAGCGCCTGCGCAACGACGTGATGAAGCACGTCAACGACATCGCCGAGAAATATTTGATCGCCGGCGAGACCCAGGACACCGCGCTGATGTTCGTGCCGTCGGAATCGGTCTATGCGGAAATTCACGACGGTTTCGACGACGTGATCCAGAAGGCCTACCGCGCCCGCGTCGTGCTGGTGTCGCCCTCGCTTCTGATGCTGGCGATCCAGGTGATGCAGCAGATCCTGAAAGACGCGCGGATGCGCGACGCCGCCGACCAGATCCGCACCGAAGTGCTCAATCTCGGCGACGATCTGGGGCGCCTGCGCGAGCGCGTGCTGAAGCTGCAGAAGCATTTTGGCGACGTCAACGAGGATGTGCGACAGATTTTGATCTCCGCCGACAAGATCGAAAAGCGCGCCGGGCGGATCGAGGAACTCGATTTCAGCAAGGCTGATGCGCCGGTCGAGGCGGCGCGCGTGGTGAAGGGCGGAACAGCCGAACTGTTCCCCGTGCCGCGCAAGCTGCAGGCGGGGGAGTGACTGGCTTGCCCGGCCGAAGCCACACATCAGGCTGTCATCGCCCGGCTTGACCGGGCGACCCAGTATCCCAGAGGCGGTAAATGGGGGCACGCAGCTATTACGTCTACATACTGGCCAGCCGTATTGGCGGCACGCTCTACATCGGCGTGACGAACGATCTTGTACGACGCATTGGCGAGCATAAGTTGAAAATCGCCGAGAGTTTCACCAAGAAGCACGAGGTGACCCGGCTGGTCTATTTCGAAATCTTCGATCAGATCGAATATGCGATCCAGCGAGAAAAACGCCTCAAGAAATGGCCACGAGCCTGGAAGATATCGCTGATTGAGAAACAAAATCCGGACTGGATTGATCTTTACCCTGAGATTGCTGGAGGCGGCGGATAGGCCTCTGGAATACTGGGTCGCCCGGTCAAGCCGGGCGATGACAGTCTTTTTGTAGCAGAATCTGCTAACACGTCTCCATGACAGCACCAGAATCCGTTTTCATCGAAAAAGCCGCCACACCCGCTCCCTCCTGGCGCGAGGCGTGGGCGGTCTATCTCCAACCGCGCGTACTGATCGTGCTGATGCTCGGCTTCTCCTCCGGGCTGCCGCTGGCGCTGTCGGGATCGACGCTGCTGGTGTGGATGCGGGAATCCGGCGTCGACCTCGGCACCATCGGGCTGTTTGCGCTGGTCGGCACGCCCTACACGCTGAAATTCATCTGGGCGCCGCTGGTCGATGCACTGCACGTGCCGATCTTCACGCGCGCCTTCGGCCGAAGGCGCGGCTGGCTGGTGTTCTCACAACTGCTCCTGATCGGTGCGATCCTGCTGCTGGCGCTGACCGACCCGGCGCGCTCGCCGCTGTTCGTCGCGCTCGGCGCGCTGCTGGTTGCAACGATGTCGTCGACGCAGGACATCGTGGTCGATGCGTTCCGCGTCGAAAGCCTGCCCGAGAGCGAACAGGCCGCCGGCATGGCGTCCTACGTCGCGGCCTACCGGATCGGTATGCTGGTCTCGACTGCCGGCGTGCTGTTCCTGGTGAGCGCATTCGAAGACACCGGCATCGGGCGCAACTCGGCATGGATGTGGGGCTATGTTGCCATGGCCGCGCTGGTGCTGATCGGCACCCTCACGGCGCTGGCCGCCACCGAACCCGAACAGTCGGTGCGCGCGGAGGCCAAGACCCGCGGCGAGGCAGCTTTCTCGCGCGTCATGCATGCGGCCATCGGGGCATTCTCCGAATTTCTCGCCCGCAAATATGCCTGGGTAGCGCTGGCCTTCGTGGTGTTGTTCAAATTCACCGACGCATTTTCGGGCACGATGACCGCGCCGTTCGTGATCGACCTCGGCTTCACCCGCAACGACTACGCCGCCATCGTCAAGGGCGTCGGCCTCATCGCGACCCTGATCGGCGGTTTTGCCGGCGGCTATCTGGCGCGGCGCTATTCGCTGGTTGCAAGCCTGTGGATCGGCGGCGTGCTGCAGGCGATCTCCAACCTGGTGTTCGCTTGGCTCGCCTATGTCGGCGTCAATCAATGGGCGCTGGCGGTCGCCATCTCGGCCGAAAACTTCACTGGTGCGATCGGCACCGTGATCTTCGTCGCGTATCTCTCGGCGCTGTGCCAAAACCCGCTACACACGGCTACCCAATATGCGCTGCTCACCGCACTGGCCGCAGTCGGGCGGACCTATTTATCCTCCGGCGCGGGCTTTGTGGCGGAGACCACGGGCTGGCCTCTGTTCTTCGTGATCTCCGTCGCGGTCGCGGTGCCGAGCCTGATCCTGCTGGCCTGGCTGCAGCGGCGCGGGCATTTCGAGGCAGTGGGGCCGGTGAAGGTTTAGCCTCCATCGTCATCCCCGCGAAGGCGGGGATCCAGTATTCCAGAGCAGTTGCGATAGAGCCGATGGGCCGCGGCGTACTGGGTCGCCCGGTCCCAGTGCGCAATTGCGCACAAGGCCGGGCGATGACACCTGTCGTGTGGCTACCTCAATGCTTGGTCACCACGCTCCACTTCGTCACCACCGCTTCGCTCATCTGCCCGGCGTCCTGCGCGCAGGCGACCTCGTCGACCTTCACGGAAATTTCCTTGCCGATGAAATTCTTCAGTTGCGCGGCCTGGGCGTCGCTGCTGGTGACGAGTTGGAACGTCTCAGGTCCGGTTTCGAGATTGCACAGCCCGTTCGGCGGCGGCAGCCGGCGCGGTTCGCTGGTGATCTGGTAGGTCGAGGCGCGCTTGCTCTTCTTGCCGCCCTTCATGGCGTTGAGTTCACCGGACAGGACATCGCCGGCATTGATCGGCTTGCCGGGCTTCGGCGCCGGCTCGGCCTGTTGCGCCCACGCGGAAGGCGCGGCCAAGGCCACCGCCATCATGAAAACAAAACAAGAGCGCTTGCCGAATCGCGGTTTCGTCATGTCGATCAGTTCCGTTGTGTTGGCTAGAACAGCGTTCGCTGCCGCATGGCAGCCGATAGCGTACCTTCGTCGAGATAATCAAGCTCGCCGCCGACAGGCACGCCATGCGCGAGCCGGGTCACCTTGACGTTGGCGTCCTGCAGGAGATCGGTGATGTAATGGGCGGTGGTCTGGCCATCAACCGTTGCGTTCAGCGCCAGAACGATCTCGCTGACTTGTGATTCGTGCGCGCGCGCCACCAGCGCGTCGATGGTCAGGTCCTGCGGACCGACGCCGTCAAGTGGCGACAATGTGGCGCCGAGCACGTGATAGCGGCCGCTGGTCGCATTCGCCCGTTCCAGCGCCCAGAGATCGGCGACGTCGGCGACCACGACGATGGTCGAGGGATCGCGCCTTGGGTCGGTGCAGACCGTGCAGGGATTTTGCGTGTCGATATTGCCGCAGGTCTTGCAGACCTGGATCTTGTCGATTGCGACCTGCAGCGCACCGGCGAGCGGCGTCATCAGCGCCTCGCGCTTCTTGATCAGATGCAGCGCCGCACGCCGCGCCGAGCGCGGCCCCAGCCCCGGCAGGCGCGCCAGGAGCTGGATCAGACGTTCGATTTCGGGGCCGGCAACGCTGGCTGCCATTTCAGGTGAGGCCAAGCCCGGGCGGCAGACCGAGCCCGCCGGTCAGCGCCTGCATTTTTTCCATCGCCGCGGTTTCCGCCTTGCGTCGCGCGTCGTTATGCGCGGTCACCAGCAGATCCTCGAGCACTTCGCGCTCCTCGGCCTTCATCAGCGACGGATCGATCCTGACGCCCTTCACTTCCATTTTCGCCGTCATGCGCACGGCGACCAGCCCGCCGCCGGAAATGCCCTCGACCTCGAGATTACCGAGCTCGTCCTGCATCGCCTGCATCTTGGATTGCAGTTGCTGCGCCTGCTTCATCATGCCGAGAAAATCAGCCATTCGTCCGTCCTCTCGAGAGCCCGATCAGTCGTCGTCGCCGTCGGAGCTCTCGTTCAACTCTTCACTGTTAATATTGGATTCCGGCGGCTCGGCGGCAAGTCGACGCACCTCGACCACTTTGGCGCCGGGAAATCGCGCCAGCACCTCCTGCACCCGCGGATCGGCCTCGGCGGCGCGGGCGTGCTCGTTCCGCGCCTGCTCATTCTGCGAGCGCAGCGTCGGCTGGCCGGCCTCGTTGGAGACGATCACGGTCCAGCGCCGCCCGGTCCATTGCTCCAGCTTGCGGGAGAGGTCGTTGACCAGTCCCCGCGCCGCGTTACGTTCCAGCGCCACTTCCAGCCGCCCGTCCTCAAAACGGACGAGGCGCATGTCGGATTCCAGCGCCGCCTTGGTCAGGATATCGCGCTTCTCGGCGGCGAGCGCGACGAGCTGCGGGAAGGTCGTGAGCCGCAGGACGGGCGCGGACTCGGTTTGGATCGATGGCGCCACAATTTGCGGCCGCGCGGGCGCTTCGGCGCCGGAGCGGGGCGAGGCAGGCGTCCGCATCGGCGACGCGGCAGACATTGAAGATACCGGTGCGGTGGACGCAGGGCGTGACGGCGCCGCGCCGCCGGAGGCCATTTGCGATCCGCCGCCGTTCTGGTCGAGCATCCGGATCGCCTCGTCCGGCGTCGGCAAATCGGCGACATAGGCGATGCGGACCAGCACCATTTCCGCCGCCGCCGCCGGCCGGGTCGCGGTCTGCACCTCGGTGATGCCCTTGAGCAGCATCTGCCACATCCGCGACAGCACCCGCATCGACAATTTTGCGGCGAATTCACGGGCGCGGACCCGCTCGGTCTCGCCGAATGCGACGTTATCGGCGGTGGCGGGGACGACCTTCACGCGGGTGACGAAATTGACGAATTCGGCGAGGTCGGACAGCACCACGACCGGATCGGCGCCGACGTCATACTGGCTGCGGAATTCGCCAAAGGCGCTGGCGATATCGCCGCGCGCCAGATGCTCGAACAGGTCGATCACCCGGGTGCGGTCGGCGAGCCCCAGCATCTGCCGCACGGCATCGGCACGGACAAGGCCCGCCGCATGCGCGATTGCCTGGTCGAACAAAGACAGCGAATCGCGCACCGAGCCTTCGGCGGCGCGGGCGATGATGCCGAGCGCCTCGGGCTCGACCTCGACGCCTTCCTTTTTCGCGATGTTGGAGAGATGCCCCATCAGCACGTCGGCCTCGACCCGGCGGAGATCAAAACGCTGGCAGCGCGACAGCACCGTGACCGGGACTTTGCGGATTTCCGTGGTGGCGAACACGAATTTGGCGTGCTCGGGCGGTTCCTCCAGCGTCTTCAGGAAGGCGTTGAAAGCCGCCGTCGACAGCATGTGGACTTCGTCGATGATGTAGACCTTGTAGCGGGCGCTGGCCGGCGCATAGCGCACGCTGTCGTTGATCTGGCGGACGTCGTCGACGCCGGTATGGGAGGCGGCGTCCATTTCCAGCACGTCCATGTGCCGGCTTTCCATGATCGGCTGGCAGTGCACGCCCAAATCCGGCATGTGGATGGTCGGCCCCTTCACCGAACCATCAGGCTTTTCGTAGTTCAGCGCGCGGGCGAGAATCCGCGCCGTGGTGGTTTTGCCGACCCCCCGGACGCCGGTCAAAATCCAGGCCTGCGGAATCCGGCCCGTCTCGAACGCATTCGAGACGGTGCGGACCATGGCCTCCTGGCCGATCAGGTCTTCAAAACTGGACGGGCGGTATTTGCGTGCCAGCACCCGGTAGGGCTTGGCCGCCTCGTCTTGGCCGAGAGCAAAACCGCTCTGGCCGGCGCCATCTGACTTGTCGGGGGGAGCGCCAGCATCACTCATCGGTCGATCCGCAATTGATTGTCTCTCGGGCCGGCTTTGCGGAAAGGAACGAAATCGGGCGCAAGGGGCAAGCTTTGCCGCCACCTGGCGCGATTCGCTCGAAAAACAGGTAGGAGACTGACGAGCGACCCGATCCGGACCTCGTTAGGGCTGCTTCCTTCCGGACCTGACCCGGTTGGCGAGTGGCTCGTCCACCGCCAATCTCCCGGTCCTTATTTGGGGCCAAAAGGGCTGGAAAGCAAGCGGGGTTGGCGCGTGCCATGCGTCGAAACCACCCCTGTTTCGTCATGGCCGGGCTTGACCCGGCCATCCACGTCTTGCTTGTTCCAATTCAGCGAAAAAAAGACGTGGATGCCAGGCACGAGGCCGGGCATGACGAAGGAACGAGCATGCCCTCTGACGCCTCCGCCTGGTCGCTGCATTCCCAGCTCAAAAAGGACACGATCGACATCGGCGACCTGCCGCTGTGCAAGGTGCTGGTCATCAAGGACGCGCATTACCCGTGGCTGCTGCTGGTGCCGCGCCGGGAGGGTGCGGTGGAAATCATCGACCTCGACGAGGTCGCGCAGGCCCAGTTGATAACCGAAATCTCCCGGGTTTCGCGCGCACTGAAAGAGGTCACCAAATGCGACAAGCTCAATGTCGCGGCGCTGGGCAATCTGGTGCCGCAGTTGCATGTCCATGTCATCGCACGGCGCACCAGCGATGCGGCCTGGCCGCGCCCGGTCTGGGGCGTTATGCCGCCGCTGGCGCATGACGCCGAGGAAGTACAGAATTTCATCAACGCGCTTCGCCGCAAGATCTGGTTGGGTTGAACAGATGTCCGCCTTCGACAAATATCCGCTGGGGAAGCCCGCTTTCGTTACCCATATTCTGGATCGCGCCGCGCATCTGCGGGCCAATGACGAAAAACTGTTCGCGCTGGAGAGCCAGCGCAACGCCGGCGCCTATGTGATCTACCGTGACTCGCTTCTGGTGAGGCAGGAGGCGGATGGGCCGCGCGTGCTGCTCGGCGTCGAAGAGGCGGTGAAGCTCGGCGCCAATCCCGGCACGATCTTTTTGGGCTTGCGCGACGGCGCGCCGGTTTTCGGCATGGGCATTTCTGCCACGGCCGTTGAGAAGCTGATCACGCGCGACGACGTCGCCGTGACCGAGCTGCGCGGCATGGCGATGCAGGGCACGGCGCCGCCGGAACAGCTCTCCGCCATCGCGATGGCCAAATCGATGGTGACCTGGCATCAGCGTCACGGCTTCTGCGCCAATTGCGGCACCCGGACCGCGATGAAGGAAGGCGGCTGGAAGCGCGAGTGCCCGAGCTGCAAGGCCGAGCATTTTCCGCGCACCGATCCGGTCGTGATTATGCTGGTCACGTCAGGCGAGAAATGCCTGCTCGGTCGGCAGAAGCAGTTCATGCCCGGGATGTGGTCGTGTCTGGCCGGCTTCGTCGAAGCGGCGGAGACCATCGAAGACGCGGTCCGCCGCGAGATTTTTGAGGAATCCGGCATCCGCTGCACCGACGTAAGCTATTACATGACGCAGCCATGGCCGTATCCGTCATCGCTGATGATCGGATGCGCCGCGCGCGCGCTCAACGAGGATATCGTCGTTGATCGCACCGAGCTCGAAGACGCGCGCTGGTTCGATCGCGCCGAGGTCGCCCTGATGCATCGGCGCGAACATCCTGACGGCTTATTTGCGGCGCATCCGTTCGCGATTGCGCACCATCTGATCGGCCGCTGGGTGCATGGGGGAAACGACGCGAGCGCATAGCGGGAACCGTCCATGGACCAGTTGATTAACTCCGGACCTTGGTTCCGGCTGAAGGCGGAACCGACATGACGGACTCCCGAATGAACTTCCAAGACAATGCGCCCAAAATCCCGCCACGGATTCTCTGCATCGGCATGCCGGTGCGCGACCTTACCTTCCATACGCCGGGTGTTCCCGGGCGAGGCTCCAAGGAGAATGCCACCGCATTCGACGAAATCTGCGGCGGCAATGCGCTCAATGGCGCGATCGGTATCGCTCGGCTCGGTGGCCGCGCCTCGATCTGCGGGCCGATGGGCGATGCCAAGGAAGCATCGAGCCGCTTCATTTTCGATCAGATGGCGCATGAGGGCATCGAGACGAAACATCTCATCCACATGCCGGGGCTGGTGACGCCTATCTCGGCGGTGATGATCGATCCTTCCGGGGAGCGCACCATCGTGACCTTCCGCGATCCGGAACTGTGGCACGTGAAGTTGCCCGACTTCGACACGCTGTTGGACGATTGCGCCGCCATTCTCACCGAGAGCCGCTGCGCCGAATTCTGCACCGAGCTTTGCGCCGAGGCCGTCAGGCGCGGCATTCCCGTGATCGTCGACGTCGATCGCGCGATGTCGCTGCGCGAGGGCCTGCTGAACGCCTCCTCCCACCTGGTGTTCTCGAGCGAGCCGCTGCAGGAGACTGCAGACGTCACCGACGACGCCCAGGCGCTGAAGAAGATCGCCAAATTGACCCCGTCGTTCCTGGCGGGAACCCGGGGCCCGAGGGGCACGATCTGGCTCGACGAGAACGGGAAGATCCAGGAAACCCCGGCCTTCCCGGTGCACACTGTGGACACCCTCGGCGCCGGCGACGTGTTCCACGGCGCGTTTGCGCTGGCCATCACCGAGAAGCAGGAATTGCGGCAAGCGCTGCGATTCGCCTCCGCCGCCGCAGCGCTGAAATGCACCCGCTTCGGCGGCGCTTTCGCCGCCCCGCAACGTGCTGAAGTTGAAGAGCTTTTGAGTCACGGCCAGGTGGCAGACCGGGCGCCGACCGGCCAATAGCAGGGCTTGCTATAGAAGAATTTTCTATATATTAGGGGATGGACCCTCCCGTATGGAACATTCTTCTCATGACCGACCTAGCCATTCAGCTCCCTGAAGCCAACCGCCGCCTGGATGCCATCGACCGCAAGATCCTGACCGTGCTGCAGGAGGACGCCTCCTTGTCGGTCGCCGAGATCGGGGACCGGGTCGGCCTGTCGTCGACGCCGTGCTGGAAGCGCATCCAGCGGCTGGAGGCCGACGGCGTGATCCTGCGCCGGGTCGCGCTGGTCGACCAGAACAAGATCGGGCTGGGCATTTCGGTGTTCGTCTCGGTCGAGAGTTCCGACCATTCCGAGGCATGGCTGAAGACCTTCGCCAGCGCCGTCAGCGCCATGCCCGAGGTGATGGAGTTCTACCGGATGGCCGGCGACGTCGATTACATGCTGCGCGTCGTGGTCGCCGACATGGCGAGCTATGACGTGTTCTACAAAAAGCTGATCAGCGCCGTGCCGCTGAAGAACGTCACCTCGCGCTTTGCGATGGAGAAGATCAAGTCGGTGACGGCGCTGCCGGTGCCGGCGGCGTAAGTAACCTCCGTAATTCTACGGAGCGGGTCCGTTCACCGAACATTAGCCCTGTGTCCATAGACACGGCGGATGGGTCGGAATGCCACACTCAGCCACCGATGGCCCGCATGGCTCAACGCCGTGCTGTTGCTGATCGCCAGCTTCATCGGCGTCGCAGCACTGTCTTTTCAGGCTCGCCCAGGCACCGAAGTCGTGGCCGTAGCATTTCCCGTTTGGTGGGATTCTCAGCAGGCCTTCTCGGCCGCCGCTTCAGCCAATGCAGCAATCGTCCGCGTGACCGCCGTTCCATCGCTGCTGGTGGTGCGGCCCGACGGCGTTGAGGGATTGTCACGGCTGCACGAGGCCGGGGCCTGGTTCGTAATCGATCCGCAAGCGATCGCGGCCTGTTTCACAAACAAAGCAGCTATTTATTGAATGCATATTGGGAATCCGGAAATGACCACTGAAAGTGATGATCTTGCAGCTTTGCGCGAAACCACCAGCAAGGCCTTGCTGGGATTGCTCTGGCTTCATGTTCCCATTGCGCTCGCTATCGGCCTGATGCGCGATAGCGACTGGCTGGCGCCAACCGCGCTGACGGCGGCGATGGCGCTGGCTGCGACCGTGTCGTGGCGCACCTCGGGTAACGGGCTTTCGACGCGGCTGATCTTTGGCGTCGCCCTGATGGGCAGCGTGTCGGTGTTTACCTTCCAGCTCGCCGGCCATGCCTGGCAGGTCGACACGCACATGTATTTCTTCGCCACGCTGGCATGTCTCCTCGCCTATTGCGACTATCGCCCGATCCTCGCCGGCGCGGTCGCGGTCGCGCTGCATCATCTGGTGCTGAACTTCCTGCTTCCGGCGGCGGTTTATCCCGGCGGCGCCGATCTCGGCCGCGTCGTGCTTCACGCCGTCATTCTTCTGATCGAGGCCGGCGTGCTGAGCTGGCTGGCGGTGAAGCTGTCCGGCCTGTTCGAGACGACCGCGCAGAAGACCGCCGAGGCGGAAGCGGCAAATGCCGCCGAAGCCCGAGCCAATATCGATCGGATGACCGCCGAACGGCAGGCCAAGCAGGACGGCGACGCGACGCGCCGCGAACTCGCCGCGGGCTTCGAGCGCAAGATCGGCAGCATCGTCGAGGCGGTCGCGTTAACCGCCAACGAGGTGCAGGGCCTCTCCACCTTGATGAGCAAGAGCAATGCGGAAACCACGCGGCATACCGCAGAGGCGGCGGCCGCCTCGACCCGGGCCTCGTCGAACGTGGAAACGGTTGCGGCGGCGACCGAGGAGCTGACGGCCTCCATCAGCAACATTGCCCAGCAAGTGACGCGCTCCGCCGAAATCGCCAACAAGGCCGCCGAAGAGGCTCGCCGCACCAACTCCGTGGTTGAGGGGCTTGCCGCCGGCACCCAGAAGATCGGCGAAGTCGTCACGCTGATCCAGAGCATTGCGAGCCAGACCAACCTGCTGGCGCTGAACGCCACGATCGAAGCCGCCCGCGCCGGCGAACATGGACGGGGATTTGCGGTGGTGGCGAGCGAAGTCAAGGCGCTGGCCAATCAGACCGCGAAGGCAACGGAAGAAATCTCCGCGCAGGTGCAGGACATCCAGACGGCCACCAGCCAGGCCGTTAGCGCCATCCAGGCTATCGGAGGAACCATCGCCGAGATCGACGAGATATCCAATGAAGTCGCCGCCGCCGTCGATCAACAGGGCGCAGCGACGCGGGAAATCGCCGGCAATGTGCAGCAGGCGGCCAACGGTACGCGGGACGTCAACGGCAACATTGTCAGTGTTAGCCGTGCTTCCGAAGAGGCCGGCCGGGCAACATCGAAGCTACTGGATGCTGCGAACGGTCTGTCGTCGCAATCCGACCGGCTGAAGTCCGAGGTCGACAGCTTCCTGGACTCGCTGCACGTGGCGTAAGAATTCGAGAACACTGTCATCGTCCGCCTTGTGCGCAATTGCGCACTGGGGTGGACGATCCAGTATTCCAGAGACTTCAGCGACCTAACAGGAAAGCCGCGGCGTACTGGATCCCCGCCTTCGCGGGGATGACGAGCGCGTGTTAGGCAAACACCGTCCGCCCCTCAAATCTTCTGATTATACGCGCCGACTTCCGGATGCGTGCGCAGCACGGAATCCATCGCCTCGAACATGTCGCGCATGCGCTGTTCGGAGACGGGGCTCTCGACCACGACCACCAGTTCCGGCTTGTTCGATGACGCCCGCACCAGACCCCAGCTGCCGTCCTCGACGGTAACGCGAACGCCGTTGACGGTGACGAGGTCGCGGATCTTCTGGCCCGCGACCTTGTCGCCGTTTTTCTGCAACGCCTCGAAATGCTTCACCACGGCGTCGGCGACACCGTATTTGGTTTCGTCGGCGCAATGCGGCGACATCGTCGGCGACGACCAGGTTTTCGGCAGCGCGTCTTTCAGGTCCGCCATCGACTTGTCCGGCGCGCGATCGAGCATCTCGCAGATCGCGATCGCCGAGACGAGGCCGTCGTCATAGCCGCGGCCGAACGGCTTGTTGAAGAAGAAGTGTCCGGATTTTTCGAACCCCGCCAGCGCGCCCATCTCGTTGGTACGGCGCTTCATGTAGGAATGTCCGGTCTTCCAATAGGCCGTCTTCGCGCCCTGCTTCTGCAGCACCGGGTCCGTCACGAAAAGTCCGGTCGATTTCACGTCGACCACGAACTGCGCATCCTTGTGGATCGCCGACATGTCGCGCGCCAGCATCACGCCGACCTTGTCGGCGAAGATTTCCTCGCCGGTGTTGTCGACCACGCCGCAGCGGTCGCCGTCGCCGTCAAAGCCCAGGCCGGCATCGGCCTTGTGCTTGAGTACCGCATCGCGGATCGCGTGCAGCATCTCCATGTCTTCGGGGTTCGGATTGTATTTCGGGAACGTATGATCGAGTTCGGTGTCGAGCGGAATCACCTCGCAGCCGATCGCTTCCATCACCTGCGGCGCGAACGCGCCGGCCGTGCCATTGCCGCAGGCGACCACGACTTTCAGCTTGCGCTTCAGCTTCGGCCGGCTGGTGAGATCGGCGATGTAGCGCGCCGGGAAATTCTCGTGGAATTGATAGGAACCGCCCGCCTTGTTGTTGAACTCGGCGTTGAGCACGATTTGCTTCAGCCGCGTCATCTCGTCGGGACCGAAGGTGAGCGGACGGTTGGCGCCCATCTTGACCCCGGTCCAGCCATTGTCGTTGTGCGAGGCCGTCACCATCGCGACGCAGGGCACGTCGAGATCGAACTGCGCGAAATAGGCCATCGGCGTCACCGCCAGCCCGATGTCGTGCACCTTGCAGCCGGCCGCCATCAGGCCTGAGATCAGCGCGTATTTGATCGAGGCCGAATAGCCGCGAAAATCATGGCCGGTAACGATTTCTTGTTTGACGCCGAGTTCGGCAATCAGCGCGCCGAGCCCCATGCCCAGCGCCTGAATACCCATCAGGTTGATTTCCTTCTCGAACAGCCAGCGCGCGTCGTATTCGCGAAAGCCGGTTGCCTTCACCATCGGCCCGGATTCGAACTCATAGGTATTCGGAACCAGCATGGATTTGGGCTTGGGGAACATGAGCTGCCTTGTCGTGAAAATGCTTAAGGGAACACCGCAGCCATAGCGAATACGCGGGCCGGGCGATAGGCGGGAGTAGCGCCTTGTGGCAGCTAATTAAGGCAGATTGGTAGCCGGTAAACCTTACTGTTCCAGCACCAGCCTGCCGTTGGCGTATTCGAACCGCTTCAGCTTCGACAGGAACGACAGGCCAAGCAGGTTCTCCGACAGCGCCTCGTCGGGCAGCACCACGGCGTCGACGTCGCGCACCACAAGGCCGCCGAGTTCGATCATCGCAAGCCTCGTGCGCGCGGCCTTGATGGTGCCGTTGGCGGTGGTGACGGTCGCGTTGTAGTCGCTGCGTGAGGGACGGAAGCCAAACCGCGCCGCGGACTTTTCGTTCAGCGCCACCAGCGAGGCGCCGGTGTCGACCATGAAATTCATGCGCTGACCGTCGATGTGGCCGTCGGTCTGGAAATGCCCGCGGGCGTCGCGGGGAATGTCGAGGCTGCGGCCGGAGGCCTGCGCGACCGTTTGCGCGGGCGCTGTTTTCGGCGAAGTGCTGGCCGAGGCCGGCGCCAGCGACATCTTGTCCGCCATCTGCCCCATGTAGGTGCCGAGACCGACCAGGACGGCGGCAAGGATCATCAGGTTACGCATTACGCCACACTCGATTCCCAGACCACCGATAACACCACGCCAGGGGCCAAGCCGCGACTTAACAGACGCGACCGAGGCTGCCATTTTGACGAAAAGGATGAGCGAAGCGTTAACGGGCGCGCGTTTACGTCCCGCGCGGCTTGACCCGGCGGGTCGGCAGCGCGGTAGCCGGGTCTTCCGGCCAGGGGTGGCGGGGATAGCGGCCGCGCAGGTCGGAGCGCACGGCGGCATAGCTGCCGCGCCAGAAGCCCGGAAGGTCGCGCGTCACCTGCACGGGACGTTGCGCTGGCGACAGCAATTCCAGCACCAGCGGCACCGCGCCCTTGGCGATCGAGGGATGGGTGTTGAGCCCGAACAATTCCTGCAAGCGCACGGCAATGGTCGGGCCCTGCTCGGCTTCATAGTCGATGGCCAGCATGGTGCCGGTCGGCGCTTCGAAATGCGTCGGTGCTTCGCGCTCCAGCCGCGCGCGCAATTCCCACGGCAACAATGCCATCAGCGCGTCCGAGAGATCGGCGGGGGAAAGCTCCTTCAGCGAGGTCTTGTCGTACAGAACAGGAACCAGCCAGTTCTCGCAGTCGGCAGCGAGCGCAGTGTCCGACAGGTCGGGCCAGCTATCGCCTTCCGCCTTGCGCAGGAACATCACGCGGTCGCGCCACTGCTTCAGGGATTTCGACCACGGCAGCTTGTCGATACCGGCCGCAACCAATCCTGCGGCGAAAATGCGCGCGGTTTCCGCCGAGGGCGACAGCGCGATCGGCGCTTCCGATAGCGTGATCGCGTGCAGCGTCCGCTTGCGGCGCCCGCGCAGCGCCATCGCGCCGCGATCGAACGAAGTCTCTTCGGTATCCTCGATCTGATCGGCGAAGCGCGCTTCGATATCGGCTTGCGCGATCGGCGCCGCCAGCAGAATGCGCCCCTGGGCCGCCGTGCCGGTGAGTTCGCCAACCGCAATATAGGGCGCGCGTGCCAGCGACGAGGTTTGCTCGACGGCGGCGCCACGGCCATTGGCGAGCACGAAGCTGCCATTGCCGCGATTGCGCGCAACGCGGTCGGGGAACGCCAGCGCCAGCATGATGCCGGTGGAGGGCGAGGCGTCCTCGCCAGCCGGCCCTTCCGTCGAAGCCACCTGCTGCGCCCAGCGCTGCGCGAGGCTACGGGCGCTGGAAGCGCGCGGCGAGCGGTCGCGGCGGAACTGGTCGAGCCTGGCATCGAGATCGACACTGTCGCCGCCGAGGCCGCGCTCGGTCAGGATGGCGGCGATGTCGGCCGCCTCCTCGCCCGCCCCCAGCCGATGCGAATCCACGATCATGCGCGCCAGCCGAGGCGGCAGCGCCAGCGCCCGCAGGCTCTTGCCCTCCGCGGTGATCCGGCCATCCGAATCGAGCGCGCCGAGTTCGTGCAGCAGGCTGTTGGCTTCCTTCAAGGCCGGCGCCGGCGGGGAATCGAGAAACGCCAAGGTCGCCGGGTCACGGACGCCCCATTGCGCGAGATCAAGCACCAGTGAGGAAAGATCGGCGGAGAGAATTTCGGGCTGGGTGTAGGCGGCGAGCGAGGCGGTCTGCGGCTCGTCCCACAGCCGGTAGCACACGCCGGGCTCGGTGCGGCCGGCGCGGCCGCGACGCTGATCGACCGCGGCGCGCGAGGCGCGCACGGTTTCCAGCCGGGTCAGGCCAATGTCTGGCTCGTAGCGGGGCACCCGCGCCAGGCCGGAATCGACGACGATGCGGACGCCCTCGATGGTCAGCGAGGTCTCGGCGATCGAGGTTGCCAGCACGACCTTGCGCTTGCCCTTCGGCGCCGGCGCGATGGCGCGGTCCTGCACGGCAGCATCGAGCGCACCGAAGAGCGGCACGATTTCGACGCTCGCATCATGAACGCGCTCGCCGAGAAAATTTTGCGTGCGGCGGATTTCGGCGGCACCCGGCAGGAACGCCAGCACCGAGCCGGGATCGACGCGCAGCGCGGTCGCAATCGCATCCGCCATCTGCCGCTCAACGGGTGCATCCGCCTTGCGGCCGAGATAGCGCGTCTCGACCGGAAAGGCGCGGCCTTCGCTCGCCACCACCGGCGCGTCGCCAAGCAATTTGCCGACCCGCGCGCCGTTAAGCGTCGCCGACATCACCAGGATGCGCAAATCCTCGCGCAAGCCGGTCTGCGCATCGCGGGCCAGCGCCAGGCCCAGATCGGCATCGAGCGAACGCTCGTGAAACTCGTCGAACAGCACGGCGGCGACGCCTGATAGTTCGGGATCGTCGAGAATCTGACGCGAGAAGATTCCCTCGGTGACGACCTCAATCCGCGTCGCGCGCGATATTTTTGAACCGAAACGGACGCGATAGCCGACGGTTTCCCCTGCCCGCTCGCCGAGCGTCCGTGCCATGCGCTCGGCGCTGGCCCGCGCGGCGATCCGTCGCGGCTCCAGCATGATGATCTTTTTGCCGTTCAGCCAGGGCGCGTCGAGCAGCGCCAGCGGCACCCGCGTGGTCTTGCCGGCGCCGGGAGGGGCCACCAGTACCGCGGCGTTGTTTGCCGCGAGCGTGCGGCCAAGTTCGTCGAGCACCGCGTCGATCGGTAGAGGCGTGTCGAAGGTGCGGGGCAATTGCGGCTCGTATCATTGGCTCTCTTCCCCTCTCCCCTTGTGGGAGAGGGTGGATCGAATGAGCGTCAGCTCATTCGAGACGGGTGAGGGGTCTGTCTCCGCGGATAGAGACCCCTCATCCGTCTTCGCTTCGCGAAGCCACCTTCTCCCACAAGGGGAGAAGGGAAGGAAGATCAAGTCGTCACGCGCCCGACGCTCTCATACGTAAACCCGTGGGCGGCCATGTCCTCGGGACGGTAGATGTTGCGCAAATCCACCACGACTGGCTGCGCCATTTCGGCCTTGAGGCGGGCCAGATCGAGCGCCCGGAACTGGACCCACTCGGTGACGATTACCAGCGCATCAGCGCCGCGCGCGCATTCGTAAGGGTCGGCGCAATATTCGATCTCGGGCAGTTCCTTCTTCGCCTGCTCCATGCCGACCGGGTCGTGCGCGCGCACTTTCGCGCCCATGTCGAGCAGGCCGGTGACCAGCGGGATCGACGGTGCCTCCCGCATGTCGTCGGTGTCGGGCTTGAAGGTGAGACCGAGCACGGCGACCGTCTTGCCACGCAGGTTGCCGCCAGCGGCATTGGAAACCTTGCGCGCCATCGCCCGCTTTCTGATGTCGTTGACGCCGAGCACGGCCTCGACGATTCGCAACTGCACATCATGGTCCTGCGCGATCTTGACCAGCGCGCGGGTATCCTTCGGAAAACACGAGCCGCCGAAGCCCGGGCCGGCGTGCAGGAATTTCGCGCCGATGCGGTTGTCGAGCCCGATGCCGCGCGCGACCTGCTGGACGTCGGCGCCGACCTTCTCCGACAGATCGGCGATTTCGTTGATGAAGGTGATCTTGGTGGCGAGGAACGCGTTGGCCGCGTATTTGATCAACTCCGCGGTGCGCCGCGCGGTGAACATCAGCGGCGCCTGGTTGAGCGACAGCGGCCGGTAGACGTCACCGAGCACCTTGCGCCCGCGTTCATCATCAGTGCCGACCACGATGCGATCGGGGAATTTGAAGTCGCGGATCGCGGCGCCCTCGCGCAGGAATTCCGGATTGGACGCGACCACGACCTCGGCCGACGGATTGGCTTCGCGGATCAGTCGTTCGACCTCGTCGCCGGTGCCGACCGGCACGGTCGATTTTGTCACCACCACCGTGAAGCCGGACAGCGCAGCCGCGATCTCGCGCGCGGCGCTGTAGACGTATGTCAGGTCGGCGTGGCCGTCGCCGCGCCGCGACGGCGTGCCGACCGCGATAAACACGGCGTCGGCTTCCGCGACCGGCGCCTTCAGATCGGTGGTGAAATCCAGCCGCTTGGCCTTGACGTTGGACGCCACCAGGGCATCGAGCCCGGGCTCGAAGATCGGGATTTCACCCCTGCGCAGGGCTTCGATCTTGCCGACATCCTTGTCCACGCAGGTGACCTGGTGGCCGAAATCGGCAAAGCAGGCGCCGGATACCAGCCCCACATAGCCCGTGCCAATCATGGCGATTCGCATGAAAACAGTCCGTATTTGATGGTTAACGCCAATCCCGAATTCGCGGGCGTCTTAGAGCATTTTTCAGCAAAGGGGAAACCGGAAAAAGCGCAGAAAGCCGGCATGTCACTTGTATGGATAAAGGAGAAAGCAACGGATCGGGCCGAAGATGCGCCCGCCTCGCGCCGAAAAGGGACACCGATGACTTTAAACGGCACATCCGCCACCGACCGTTCCACCCGCATCGACTGGGTGGACTACGCCAAGGGCATCTGCATCGTCATGGTGGTGATGATGCATTCGGTGCTCGGCGTGGAAAAGGCGGCCGGCGACACCGGTTTCATGCATGCGTTCGTCATGTTCGCGCAGCCGTTCCGGATGCCGGACTTCTTCCTGATTTCGGGCCTTTTTCTCGCCGTCGTGATCGATCGCGACTGGCGCACCTATCTCGATCGCAAAGTCCTGCACTTCGCCTATTTCTACGTGCTGTGGATGACGATCCAGTTCGGCTTCAAGGCGCCAGGGTTCGCCGCCGAACAAGGCTGGCGCCATGTCGGGTTGCTGTATCTGGAATCCTTCGTCGAGCCGTTCGGCACGCTGTGGTTCATTTATTTGTTGCCGGTATTCTTCGTCGTCACAAAACTGTCACGCGACATCCCCGCCATCGCGATCTGGCTCGTCGCCGCGGCGCTCGAGACGGCGCATGTCGTGACCGGCTGGACGGTGATCGACGAATTTTGCGGACGCTTCGTCTATTTCTATTCCGGCTATCTGTTTGCTTCCTACGTGTTCGCGCTTGCGGATCGTTCGCGGGAGAAGCCGGCGCTGGCGCTGATTGGACTGGCGCTGTGGACGCTCGTCAATGGTGGCCTCGTGATGTCGGACGTCAGCCATTGGCCGCTGATCTCGCTGGCGCTCGGGTTCGCCGGCGCCGGCGCCATCATCGTCATGGGCACGCTGCTGGCGCGGATGCAGTGGCTGAACTTCCTGCGCTATTGCGGCGAACACTCCATCGTCATCTATCTCGCGTTCTTCCTGCCGATGGCGGTGACCCGAACGCTGCTGCTGAAGACGGGCCTGATCGCCGATATCGGGGTGATCTCGCTGATCGTCACCGTTGCGGGTGTTGCGGGTGCAGTGGTGATCTGGCGGCTGGCCCTGGCGCTGCGGGCCGACTTCCTGTTCGAGCGCCCCACCGCCTTCTGGATCGCGCCCAAAAAGGCCGCCCCGGCCTTGCAGCCGGCGGAGTAGGTTCTGTATCCGCATCTCAGCTGTCATCGCCCGGCTTGACCGGGCGACCCAGTACGCCGGGCTCCCTCAGTTGAACACGGCCGCCTCGGCGTACTGGATCACCCGCTTTCGGGGGTGATGACGGGTGTGTGCGGGTGACGACGGGTGTGTATTGGGCTCAAAATCCACCTCCCAAGGCTGTCAATCCGCGCAAAAATCCCTAAATTTCGGCCATGCCGAAATCAGCCCCCAAAGCCGCCGCGAAACCCGCTCCCGCCGCCAAAACCCCTGCCAAGGCGCCCGCCAAACAGCCTGGCAAGGGCGACCATGTCTTTCTGGTCGACGGTTCCGGCTACATTTTCCGCGCCTATCACGCGCTGCCGCCCCTAAACCGCAGATCCGACGGGCTGCAGGTCAATGCCGTGCTCGGCTTCTGCAACATGCTGTGGAAGCTGCTCCGCGAAATGCCGGAGGATAACCGGCCGACGCATCTGGCGGTCGTGTTCGACAAATCCGAGATCACGTTTCGCAACAAGCTCTATCCCGATTACAAGGCGCACCGGACAGCGGCGCCGGATGACCTGATCCCGCAATTTGCGCTGATCCGCGAGGCGGTGCGCGCGTTCGACCTGCCCTGTCTGGAACAGGTCGGCTTCGAGGCCGACGATCTGATCGCGACCTACGTCCGCATCGCCTGCGAGCGCGGGGCTTCCGCCACAATCGTGTCCTCGGACAAGGACCTGATGCAGCTCGTGACCGATTGCGTCACCATGTACGACACCATGAAGGATCGCCGGATCGGCATTCCCGAAGTGATCGAGAAATTCGGCGTGCCGCCGGAGAAGGTGGTCGAGGTGCAGGCACTGGCCGGCGATTCCACCGACAACGTGCCCGGCGTGCCCGGCATCGGCGTCAAGACCGCGGCGCAATTGATCATCGAGTTTGGCGATCTGGAACAACTGCTGTTCCGCGCCGGCGAGATCAAGCAGCCGAAGCGGCGCGAGGCGCTGATCGAGAACGCCGAGAAGGCGCGGATTTCGCGGCAGCTGGTGCTGCTCGACGACAAGGTCGATCTCGAAGTGCCGCTCGACGACCTCGCCGTGCACGAGCCGGATGCTCGCAAGCTGATCGCCTTCCTCAAGGCGATGGAGTTCTCCACCCTCACCCGCCGCGTCGCCGAATATTCGCAGATCGACCCGGCCGACGTGGAGGCCGATGCGGGTAACAAGAGCGGCGCGAGCGTTTTCGCAGTGCCGCCATCAGGCAAGAAGCCGGAGGGCTATTCCGAGGGAGCGACGCTGTTCGATGCTCCCGGCTCCTCTCCCGCTGCGCCCTCGGGCAAGGGAGGGACCGCGCCGGACAAGGGCGCTGACAAACAGGATAAGGCCGCGAGCCTTAAGGGAGCGCCGATCTCACTCGCCGCGGCCCGCGCCGAAGCCGCGCGCAAACTGCCGGTCGACCGCAGCAAGTATCAGACCATCCGCAACCTGGATGAACTCAAAGCGTGGATCGCGCGCGCCTACGATACGGGCACTTTCGCGATCAACGCCAAGGCGAGCTCCGACAATCCAATGCAGGCCGACATCTGTGGTATCGCGCTGGCGCTGGCGCCGAACGACGCCTGCTATGTGCCCCTCACCCACAAGCAGTCGGGCGGCGGCGCGGGCTTGTTCGACGCTGGCCTCGCGCCCGACCAGATCAAGGCCAGTGAGGCGCTGGCGGCGCTGAAGCCGCTGCTGGAATCGGCAGGCATTCTCAAGATCGGCTTCGACATCAAGTTCAACGCCGTGATGCTGGCTCAGCATGGCGTCACGTTACGTAATATCGACGACGCGCAATTGATGTCGTATGCGCTCGATGCCGGGCGCAATTCGCATGCGCTGGAGTCGTTGGCCGAACGCTGGTTCGGACACGCTGTGGTCAACTATGGCGAGCTCACCGGCAGCGGCAAGAACAAGCTCACCTTCGATCAGGTTCCAATCGACAAGGCAGCCTCCTATTCGGCCGAAAGCGCCGACGTGATCCTGCGGCTGCATCGCGTGCTGAAGCCGCGGCTCGCCGCCGAACACATGACGACGGTCTACGAGACGCTCGAACGGCCGCTGGTCAGCGTGCTGGCGCGAATGGAACGGCGCGGCATCTCGATCGACCGCCAGGTGCTGTCGCGGCTGTCGGGCGAGTTCGCCCAGACCGCGGCCCGCGTCGAGGCCGAGCTGCAGGAAATCGCCGGCGAGCCGATCAATGTCGGCAGCCCCAAACAGATCGGCGACATCATCTTCGGCAAGATGGGAATAACCGGCGGCACCAAGACCAAGACCGGCGCATGGTCGACCTCGGCGCAGATCCTCGACGAACTCGCCGAACAGGGTCATGAGTTTCCGAGGAAGATTTTGGAATGGCGGCAGGTGTCGAAGCTGAAATCGACCTACACCGACGCGCTGCCGGAATATGTGCATCCACAGACCCATCGCGTGCACACGACGTATGCGCTGGCAGCGACCACCACGGGGCGGCTGTCGTCGAACGAGCCGAACCTGCAGAACATTCCTGTTCGCACCGAGGACGGCCGCAAGATCCGCCGCGCCTTTATCGCGACGCCCGGCCACAAGCTGGTGTCGGCGGACTATTCGCAGATCGAATTGCGGCTATTGGCCGAGATCGCCGACATCCCCGTGCTGAAGCAGGCGTTCCGCGACGGGCTCGACATTCACGCCATGACGGCGTCCGAAATGTTCGGCGTGCCGATCAAGGACATGCCGGGCGAGGTGCGCCGCCGGGCGAAGGCAATCAATTTCGGCATCATCTACGGCATCTCGGCATTTGGTCTGGCGAACCAGCTCGGCATCGCCCGCGAGGAAGCCTCCGCCTACATCAAGAAGTATTTCGAGCGCTTTCCGGGCATCCGCGCCTATATGGATGAGACCAAGGAATCATGCCGCACGAACGGTTATGTCACCACGCTGTTCGGCCGCAAGATGTACTACCCCGACATCAAGGCCTCCAACGCGTCGGTTCGCGCTTTCAACGAACGCGCGTCGATCAATGCGCGACTGCAAGGCACCGCCGCCGACATCATCCGCCGCGCCATGATCCGGATGGAAGACGCGCTGGCGGCGAAGAAACTTTCCGCGCAGATGCTCTTGCAGGTGCATGACGAACTGATCTTCGAGGTGCCCGACAACGAGGTCGCGGCGACGCTTCCGGTCGTGCAGCACGTCATGCAGGACGCGCCTTTCCCCGCGGTGCTGCTCTCGCTGCCGCTGCAGGTCGACGCGCGCGCCGCGAATAATTGGGAAGAGGCGCATTAGCCACGCTGTCATCGACAGAAATGTCCTCGGAGCAATATACGAAATGACATCGCGGTCCGACGCGCGCTAGAAACTTGCGCATTCCGCCCGCGAGTCCCCCATGCCTCACATTGCAACGCTGCTCGGTTTCGCGCTGGTCTCGCTCGGCATGGTGCTGACGCCGGGGCCGAACATGATCTACCTGATCTCGCGCTCGATCACGCAAGGGCCGGCAGCGGGGATTGTGTCGCTCGGCGGCGTAGCCCTCGGCTTCGTGTTCTACATGCTGTGCGCGGCGTTCGGCATTACCGCGTTGTTGTTTGCGGTGCCTTACGCCTATGACGCGCTCCGCTTCGCCGGCGCCGCCTATCTGCTGTGGCTGGCGTGGCAGGCGCTGAAACCCAACGGGCGTTCGCCGTTTCAGGTGAAGAAGCTCGCGGTCGACGGCCCGCACAAATTGTTCGCGATGGGGTTCGTCACCAATCTGCTCAATCCGAAAATCGCGATGCTGTATCTGGCGCTGTTGCCGCAGTTCATCGATCCCGCCGTCGGCAGCGTGCTGACGCAGTCGCTGGCGCTGGGCGCGATCCAGATCGTCATCAGCGTCAGTGTTAACGCCATGATCGCACTCGCAGCGGGATCGATCGCGCGCTTTCTCGGCACGCGGCCGAGCTGGCTTCTGGTGCAGCGCTGGCTGATGGGCACCGTGCTGGCGGGGCTTGCCGTGAAGATGGCGTTTGAAGCGAGGCGGGCGTGATCTTCCTTCCTTCTCCCACAAGGGGAGAAGGGAAAAGCAAAGCGCGTCCGCTAATCCAGCTTGGCTTCCATGCCGCGCTTGGTCGCCGGGCGGGCCATCAGGGCGTTGTACCAGCGCTCGACGTTCGGAAAATCCTTCAGCTCGACCTTGTGGCGCGGGTGGCGCCAGGCCCAGCCGAGGATGGCAAAGTCCGCAACCGATAAGGCGTCGGCGACGAATTCGCGCCCCTCCAGCCGGCGGTCCAGCACGCCGTAGAGACGACGGGTCTCGGCCATGTAGCGCTTGAGGCCGTAGGCGCGGTCGGTTTCGTTCTCCAGCGCGATGAAATGATGCACCTGACCCGGCATCGGGCCGAAGCCGCCCATCTGCCACATCAGCCATTCATAGACAGGGATACGCTCGGCAAGCGGCTTGGGCAGGAACTTGCCGGTCTTCTCGCCGAGATAGAGCAGGATCGCGCCGGATTCGAAGATGCTGACCGGCTCGCCGCCGGGGCCGTCGGGATCGACGATCGCGGGGATCTTGTTGTTCGGGCTGAGCTTGAGAAAGGCGGGTGCATTCTGCTCGCCCTTGGTGATGTTCACCGGGATCACCTTGTAGGGCAGCCCCATTTCCTCCAGCGCTACCGAGATCTTGCGGCCGTTCGGCGTGTTCCAGGTGTGCAGTTCGATCGTCATTTACGGTTTCCCCCAAGAGAAGCTTTGGTAGAAGCTTTGGCCCTCCCGTAGCGCGGAACCAAAGGGCCTTACAACGGTCCTTTCCGAATGCCGTCCCTGCGTTCATCGGGCCGCCGCGGGACACCGTGCCCTGTTGACGGCACGAGATCAGCGCTGGAATGTGCCTGGCAGCGCCGATAGATTGCGCCCGGCCTGAAACCCCGGGGAAACCGCCTTGTCCAAATCCGCCTCCCGCGCCCGCCTCGCCGAGATCATCCGCAAGCGTTCGTTCGGGCGCGGCGAGATCACGCTGGCCTCGGGCCGCAAGAGCGACTTCTACTTCAACCTCAAGCCGACCATGCTCGACCCCGAAGGCGCGGCGCTGCTGGCGGAGCTGACCTATGAGGCGCTGAAGGACGACAACCTCGATTTCGTCGGCGGGCTGGAGATGGGCGCAGTCCCACTGGCGGGCGCGATCGCGCAGCTGTCCTGGCTCAAGGGTCACCCGATCGCCGCCTTCTTCGTGCGCAAGAAGCCGAAGGAACATGGCGCCCGCCTCGCGGTGGAGGGGCTTGCCAAGGGCGAGACCTTGCAGGGCAAGCGCATCGTCATCGTCGAGGACGTCACCACGACCGGCGGCTCGGCGCTGAAGGCGGTGGAAGCCGTGCGCGACGCCGGCGGCGAGATCGTGCTGGTGTTGACCATGGTCGACCGCGAGGAAGGCGCGACCGAAACGTTCGCGGAAGCCGGCTTGGAGTTTCGTTCACTCTACAAGGCCGGTGAATTTTTGAAGGGGTGATTGCGACTTCTACTCCCTCGCCCGCTCTTTTGCGGGGCGAGACAAGAAGAAGCCCGCATTTCTTTTCCGCCTTCCCGCCCCCGGTAAAAGCTCGTTTACCATCCCCCGTTAAGGTTACCCCGAACTGAAGTCTATGGCGCTTCAGCGCGTTGGTGGGGTGGAGTTGGCGTTGCGTACAGAGTTGGCTTTTTCGCGCGTGCGGCGCCGCGCGACATTTGCGACCGCCGCCACCCTTGCGGGCTCGCTTGCGCTGGCACCCGGCAGCGTCTCCGCCGAAGGTCTGTTCGATTTCCTGTTCGGCGGCGCCCAAAAGCCGCAGGCGCGGCAAGCCCCCGCGCAGGCGAACTTCTTCGCCGATCCGTTCGGCACCAATCAACCGGCCCATTCCGCGCCGGCGCCGCGCGTTGCGGGGTCTGGGCCTGCCTTCTGTGTGCGAAGCTGCGACGGCAAATATTTTCCGCTGACCATGCGCGGCAACGCCACACCGGTTCAGACCTGCCAGGCCTTCTGCCCGGCGAGCGTCACCAAGGTCTTTTACGGCAGCCATATCGACAGCGCGACCGCAGGCAATGGCGAGCGCTATGCCGACAGCGAAAACGCCTTCGCCTATCGCAAGGCGCTGCGCGCCGATTGCACCTGCAACGGCCGAAGCCCGTCCGGGCTGGCGCCGGTCGATCTCACGCTCGATACCTCGCTGCGCTCCGGCGATGTCGTTGCCACCACCGACGGCCTGGTGGCCTATACCGGCGTCCGCCTGGGGGCCGACCAGACGGCGGAGTTCACCCCCGTCGCCTCCTATCCCGGCCTCACGGCAGATGTCCGCGCCCGGCTCGGCGAAATGAAGGTCGCGCCTGTCAGCGCCGAGATGGTCGCCGGCAACGCGCCGCTGCCCGAAGCACGACGCGACGACGACCTGCCGACCGCCTCGATTCCGAAGCCGGCTGTACCGAAAGCGGCGAAGCGAGCGGAAGTGCGATAAGGCCGCCCGCAGTCACCGCGGAGCCCAAACACAAAATTGCGAAAACAACCCCATGCAAAGTAGCATGGGCCCCGCTCGCAGCATTCACGTAGCTGACGCCAGCATTACCGCCCGACGATGACCCCGATCACGTTCGGCGCGGACAGATATTTTTCCTCGATCGCCGCACGCGCCGCGGCGCGGTTTTCCGGCGTCAGCAGGCCGCGCTTCTCGGCCAGGATCATCCAGCAATAGCCCCACCAGTCCGTCAGCATGCCCTGATCGTCGACGAGGTCGTAGCCTTGTTCGGCGGCAAAGATTCGTGCCTGCGTTTCATCCAGCGCGTCGAGAAAGGCGTGGTCCTCGACCGAAAACAGCTCGTCGCTGAAATCGTCCGTGGTATAGCCCCACACCGACATGCAGACCGCGTTGAACTCGCGGTCGATCGCGTCGTCGTCGACGAGCCGGCGGCGTGAGGCCTGATGCAGGCGCGACAGCGAGCGCGCGAAATCGGCGATACGGGTGAGAGCGAACTGATCGTAGGCGATGGTGGACATGTAGTCCTCACAAACTCGGATAGACCATAGATGTTGTGCCGGCGGTGCGCCGAATCACAATGATATATCAAACACTTGCTAAAGTGTTCTTAATTTGTTCTGGTAGAGCAGCAAAATATCCCCTATCAGAGATTGTCTTTCGGTGAGTTGCCGCAAAGAACCGAGGACGATGGACGCGACGCAGGCTACCGAGATCCGGACCTTGTTACTGGAAGCGGCCGACGCGATCGACCGCACGAATGCGATCGTGTCCGCCCTCGACAGCGACGATCGGGCCCTGCTTGCCAAGCCTCTCGACGAGATATCGTCCGCCTTGCATTTCGAGCTGCTGCAAAAGCTCTATCTCCGCTACCCCGGACTTGCCGAGGAAGGCGAAGGCTGGCACGGCGCCACGGCATGAACCGTCCGGGGCTCAATCCTTCACATCGCCGAGAGCAGCTTGTCGCCGCAGTAATTGGCGTAGAATTTTCCGCCACACTGCCGCTTGATCGCCGCGCAGCGCGCCGCTGGCGAAGCGCCTTGCGCGACGCTGAAGGAACAGCTCAGGCCGTCGGCGCTCTTGCCGGCCTTGCCGGCGGCAAAGGCGGCGCTGGTCGCACTGATGCAGACGACCAACAACGCAGCGGCGACGATCTCGATCGTCAATCTCATGGCAAGCCTCCCGTTCTGGCGGCACGCGTTTCCATCGCGCACTGGCACCCGGTTATCCCAGCGATCCCTCGGCTTCCGCACTCGATTATATCACCAAAGGCAGCCGCCGGTGCCGCGAAATCGGCCCGGTCCTTGCATAAAATCATACCAGCGCAGTGCACAACGCACTCCGGCATACTCCGGCGTTTCGATTGCCGGGCAAGGCGCGTATCTTCGTTCTGAGTCTCAATCGCAGGAATCGACGTATTGCAGGAACAAATCCCAGGAAACCATCCGACCAGTTATCCGGCGCTGGATCAGCCGATCGACGAGCTGTCGCTGGCCGAAATCAAGGGCGCAATCCTCGCCAAGCTCCGGCTTGCGATCGGCAAGGACGCCGGCATGGCGACACGGCGCGACTGGTACAAGGCCGCGGCGCTGGCGCTGCGCGACCGCATCGTGCACCGCTGGCTGACGGCCGAGAAGGAGAGCTACGACGCCGGCAGCAAGCGGGTCTATTACCTCTCGCTCGAATTCCTGATCGGGCGGCTGTTCACCGACGCGCTGAACAATATGGGCCTGCTGCCGGTGTTCGAGGCGGCGCTCGGCGATCTCGGCGTCGGGCTTGACGACCTGCGCAAATGCGAGCCGGACGCGGCGCTCGGCAATGGCGGCCTCGGGCGGCTCGCGGCGTGCTTCATGGAGAGCATGGCGACGCTGGCGATTCCCGCCATCGGCTACGGCATCCGCTACGATTTCGGCCTGTTCCGCCAGATCATCGCGCAGGGCTGGCAGCACGAATACCCGGACGAATGGCTGAGTTTTGGCAACCCCTGGGAATTCCAGCGGGCCGAGGTGGTCTACCACATCCACTTCGGCGGCTTTGTCGACCACGTCGACGACCGCGGCCGCGACCGCGCCACCTGGCGTCCGGCGGAAACCGTGCAGGCTGTCGCCTACGACACTCCGATCGTCGGCTGGCGCGGCCAGCACGTCAATGCGCTGCGGCTGTGGTCGGCGCGCGCGCCCGACCCGCTGCGGCTCGATGTCTTCAACACCGGCGATTATCTCGGCGCCGTCGCCGAGGAAGCGCGCGCGGAATCGATCTGCAAATTCCTCTATCCGAATGACGAGAGCTCTGCGGGGCGCGAACTGCGGCTGCGGCAGGAATATTTCTTCGTCTCGGCCTCGCTGCAGGACCTGATCAAGCGGCACCTTGCGTCCGACGGGCAGTTGCGCAACCTCCCCTCCAAGGTCGCGGTGCAGCTCAACGACACCCATCCCAGCCTCGCCGTCACCGAGCTGATGCGGATCCTGGTGGACCTGCACAATTTCCGCTGGGACGAAGCGTGGAAGCTCACGGTGGCGACGCTGTCCTACACTAACCACACGCTGCTGCCGGAAGCGCTGGAGACCTGGCCGGTCGAACTGTTCGAGCGGCTGCTGCCGCGGCATCTCGAAATCATCTACCGCATCAATGTCGCGCATCTGGCGATGGCCGAACAGCGTTGCCCCGGCGACATCGATTTCCGCGCCTCGGTGTCGCTGATCGACGAGAAGTCCGGACGGCGGGTGCGGATGGGGCAACTCGCTTTCGTCGGCTCGCACCGCATCAATGGCGTCTCGGCGATGCATTCCGACCTGATGAAGGAGACCGTGTTCCACGATCTCAACCATCTCTATCCCGGCCGCATCACCAACAAGACCAACGGCATCACCTTCCGCCGCTGGCTGATGCTCGCCAACCCGAAGCTGACCGGCCTGATGCGCGAGGTCTGCGGCGAGGCAGTGCTCGACGACTTCTCCCTGTTCGAGCGCCTCGAGGCTCGCGCCAGCGACAACGCGTTCCAGCAGCGGTTTCGCGACGTCAAGCACCAGAACAAGCTGGCGCTGGCGCGGCTGATCAACGAGCGGCTCCGCATCAAGATCGATCCGTCGGCGCTGTTCGATATCCAGATCAAGCGCATCCACGAATACAAGCGGCAATTGCTTAACGTCGTCGAGACCGTCGCACTGTATCAGGCGATCAAGGACGAGCCGCAGCGCGACTGGGTGCCGCGGGTCAAGATCTTCGCCGGCAAGGCGGCGGCGAGCTATCGCTATGCCAAGCTGATCATCAAGCTGATCAACGATGTTGCCGAAGTCGTCAACAACGACCCCGTCATCGCAGGAAGGCTCAAGGTCGTCTTCCTCGCCGACTACAATGTCAGCCTTGCAGAGGTGATCATTCCGGCCGCCGATCTCTCCGAGCAGATCTCGACCGCCGGCATGGAAGCCTCCGGCACCGGCAACATGAAGCTGGCGCTCAACGGCGCGCTCACCATCGGCACGCTTGACGGCGCCAATATCGAAATCCGCGACCATGTCGGCGCGGAGAACATCGCGATCTTCGGCATGGAGGCCGGCGACGTCATGGTCCGGCGCAAGCAGGGCCTGGATGCGACCGACGTGATCAGCCGCTCGCCGCGGCTGGCGCGGGCCATCACCGCCATCGAGGGCGGCGCGTGCTCGCCCGACGATCCCGCCCGCTTTGCCTCCATGGGTCACGCGCTGCGTTATCTCGACCACTACATGGTCTCGGCCGATTTCGATTCCTACTACGCGGCGCAGCGCGGCATCGACGCCCGCTGGCAGGTGGTGCCGGCCTGGACCCGCGCCTCGATCCTCAACGTCGCGCGGATGCCGTGGTTCTCCTCCGACCGCACCATCCGGGAGTATGCCGAAGATATCTGGCACGTGCCGGTGCGCGCGGCCGCGCCGGTGCCGGAGCCAAGCGCCCAGCGCGGGGCGACGCGGTAAATCCCGGCGGGCGGAAATCCATTACCTCGGGCGTCATTGAATTCGGCAAAAGAGTCGCGATACTCCATCCGCCGTCATTGCGAGGAGCGTAGCGACGAAGCAATCCATTCCTCCGCTTGCGGCGCGATGGATTGCTTCGCTCCGCTCGCAATGACGGCACTTGCGGCGACCCGCCGCGCCTCTCAAGATCGAAGAGTATCAATGCTGACAAAAGCCCCGCATCTTTTCGACGACGCCACACGCGTCACCGCCGGCGATAGCTGCTGGCAGGGCAGGACCAGCCCGGACTACTGGGCCTTTGTCGGGCCGTTCGGCGGCTGCACGGCCGCCACCATCCTGCGCGCGCTGATCGACCATCCGCAGCGGGCGGGCGATCCGCTGTCGCTGACCGTGAATTTCTGCGCGCCGGTGGCCGAAGGCGGCTTCGATCTCGACGTTCGCCTGGTCAAGGCCAACCGTTCGAGCCAGCACTGGTGCGTGGAGATGACGCAGGGCGGCGGCGATGTCGCGACGCTGGCAACCGCCGTATTCGCCGAGCGCCGTCCGTCCTGGTCGCACCAGCAGGCAAAATTTCCCGGCGCTACGCCGTTCGAGCAGGCGCGCGCGTTCCCGAACACGCCGATGACGTGGACGCACCAGTATGATTTCCGCTTCGTCGAGGGCGAACCGAGTTTCTACGGCTCGCCGGCGTCACCACCGGTCGATGCGTACTCGAAGCAGTGGATCGGCGATCACGTGCCGCGAAAGATCGACATGCTGTCGCTGATGTCGATGTCGGACGCGTTCTTCGGCCGGGTATTTCTGGCGCGCCGGGAATTGATGCCGTTCGGCACGGTATCGATCACGACGTATTTCCATACGGCGTCGGAAGACCTCGCGGCCGAGGATATCACGCGGGTGCTGGCTGTGGCGGATGCCAAGATCTTCCACAGGAGCTATGGCGACCAGAACGGCGAATTGTGGTCGCCGTCGGGGCGGTTGCTCGCGACGACGACGCAGATCGCCTATTTCAAGGCGTAGCGGAACATTAAAGTGCCGGCTCTCTTGTAGGGTGGGCAAAGGCGCCCTTGCGCCGTGCCCACCATGTATCCGATCATTACCTCGAAATGGTGGGCACGCTTCGCTTTGCCCACCCTACCTTTTCTGCGATTCATCAAAGGCGCTCCATGTCCGACGGCAACGTTGCCCGCATCGCCCTGCTCGGCGTCCCCATCGAGATCGGGGCTTCGCAACTCGGAACCTTGATGGGACCGGACGCGCTGCGCACCGCGGGCATTGGCCGCATCCTCAATCAGCTCGGCTTTGCCGTCGAGGATCACGGCAACATGGCCAAACCCGGCGTTGCTCCCGACGAGGGCCCGCCGCCGGCGAATGCCAAATATTACGACACCATCAAAGGCTGGATCCGCGAGCTCAGCGAGCGTTCCTATTCGCTGGCGAGTTCCGGCGCCGTTCCGATCTTCATGGGCGGCGATCACTCGTTGTCGATGGGATCGGTGAACGGCGTTGCGCGCTACTGGCACGAGCAGGGCCGGCCGCTGTTCGTGCTGTGGCTCGATGCGCATGCCGACTACAACACGCCGCAGACGACGGAGACCGGCAACATGCACGGCATGTCGGCGGCCTTTCTGTGCGGCGAGGGCGGCCTCGACGGGCTGCTCGGCAACCATCCGCGCGCATCGATCGGCCCCGACCAGCTCGACCTGTTCGGCATCCGCTCGATCGATCCGCTCGAGAAGCAACTGGTGTTCGAGCGCCGCATCGCGATCGCCGACATGCGCGCGATCGACGAATTCGGCGTCGGCGTGCTGATCCGCAAAGTCATCGATCGCGTGCGCGCCAAAAATGGCGTGCTGCATCTAAGCTTCGATGTCGACTTTCTCGATCCCGCGGTCGCGCCCGGCGTCGGCACCACGGTGCCGGGCGGCGCGACCTATCGCGAGGCGCATCTGATCATGGAGCTGCTGCACGATTCGGATCTGGTGCGCTCGGTCGATATCGTCGAGCTCAACCCGTTCCTCGACGAACGCGGCCGTACGGCGCGTGTCGCCGTCGAACTGATCGGCAGCCTGTTCGGACTGCAGATCACCGACCGGCGGACGCCGAGCAATGCGGTGCTTCCGGGTAACGGCTGACTGCGTATCCACAACAAAAGGGCGGCTCATGGAGCCGCACTTTTCAAATGTGTTCGTTATCGTTTGCCGGTTACTCCGCCGCGAGCTTGAGGTCCGGTGCAGCGGCGCGGACTTCGGCGTCGACCTGGGCTTCGAACTTGGCAAAGTTCTTCTGGAACATGCCGACCAGGCTACGGGCGGTCTTGTCGAACTCAGCCTTGTCCTTCCAGGTGTTGACGGGGTTGAGGATCTCGCTCGGAACGCCCGGCAGCGCCGTCGGCACCGCGAAGCCGAAATACTTGTCGGTACGGAATTCGACGTTGCGCAGGCTGCCGTCGAGCGCCGCGGTGAGCAGTGCGCGCGTGACCTTGATCGGCATCCGGCTGCCGGTGCCGTATTTGCCGCCGGTCCAGCCGGTGTTGACCAGCCAGCAATCGACATTGTGCTTGGCGATCAGCTCGCGAAGCATGTTGCCATAGACGGAAGGATCGAGCGGCAGGAACGGCGAACCGAAGCAGGTGGAGAATTCCGGCTGCGGCTCGTTGCCGAGACCGCGCTCGGTGCCAGCGACCTTGGCGGTGTAGCCGGACAGGAAGTGATACATCGCCTGCGCCGGCGAGAGTTTTGCGATCGGCGGCAGTACGCCGAAGGCGTCGGCGGCCAGCATCACGACGTTCTTCGGCTGGCCGGCGCGGCCGGTGCGCGAAGCGTTCGGGATGAAGTCGAGCGGATAGGCCGAGCGGGTGTTTTCGGTCTTCGAACCGTCGTCGAAGTCAGGCACGCGGGTATCTTCGCCGAGCACCACGTTTTCCAGCACGGCGCCGAAGCGGCTGCTGGCGGCGAAGATCTGCGGCTCGGCTTCCTTCGACAGCTTGATGCACTTGGCGTAGCAGCCGCCCTCGAAATTGAAGACACCGTCATTGCCCCAACCGTGCTCGTCGTCGCCGATCAGCGTGCGGTTCGGATCGGCCGACAGCGTGGTCTTGCCGGTGCCGGAAAGGCCAAAGAAGATCGCGGTGTCGCCCTTGGGCCCGACATTGGCCGAGCAATGCATCGGCAGCACGCCCTTGGCGGGCAGATAATAGTTCAGCGTGGTGAAGACCGACTTCTTCATCTCGCCGGCATAATAAGACCCGCCGATCAGGACGATCTTGCGGGCGAAATCGATCGCGACGACGTTCTCCGAGCGCACGCCGTGACGTTTCGGATCGGCGCGGAAGCTCGGCAGGTCGATGATGGTGAGCTCGGGCACGAAATCCTTGAGCACCGAAGCCTCGGGACGGATCAGCAGCGTGCGGATGAACAGCGAGTGCCAGGCAAGTTCGGTGAAAACGCGCGTCTTGATCTGGAAGCTCGGATCGGCGCCGCCATAGAGATCCTGCGCGAACAGCGTCATGCCTTCGGCATGCTTGAGGAAGTCGGCATAGAGCGCGGAGAACTGGTCCGCTGATATCGACTGGTTGCCGGCCCACCACATGTTCTTGTCGGTGGTCGCATCGCGAACCGTGAACTTGTCCTTCGGGCTGCGGCCGGTGAACTCACCGGTGTCCGCACACAAAGCGCCATCCGCCGACAGTACGGCTTCACCCGCGGAGAGCGAATATTGATAGAGCTGCGGCGCACCGAGATTCCAGTGCACCGTCTTGAGATTTTTTAAGCCGAATTTGTCGGCGCCGAAGGCACCGTTGCGTAGACCCGTCTCTTGCACGAAGAAATCCCTCCTCGAACCCGCGTTACTCGAATCGCGCGCCTGTCGCTTGACGCGCTCTGTCGCGGTGACCCCTGAATATAGCCTTCCGGCCTCGGTCCGGCGACCTAATACTGATGAACGCTGTGCTTGCCAAGCCGATCCACGCGATTTGGTTTATTCAGGCGCGAGTGGTTGATCTGCATCAATCGTTTGCTGCAGCGCTTTTAGCGGGTTTGCCGTCGTGGTTGCGCGACCATCCGTGGCTGCCTCGCCTGACCGAAAATTGCTGCGTCGCACAATTAGAAAATTTCAACGCGCGGCCCCTTCTCCGATCAGCGCAAATGGCCCCCAGAACGCCGGATAGGCGTTGCGGGGCGAGGACGCATCGTTTACGGCCGATGCGGCGGATGAGTTACCGAGAAGGAAAGCTATGTTTTCGCGATGACGCGCGAGCGTGTCGAGTGGCGTTCGATCCCGCTCGGCGCGGATGCCTTGTCGCAGAAGATTGCCGCGTTCCGCCGCGGGCTGGACATCGGCAAGGCGAGCGATGCATCCGGCAAGTCCGGGCTGTTCGACCTCGCACTCGCCCATGAACTGTATGGAACGCTGCTTGCGCCGGTCGATGCGCTGATCAAGGAAAAGCCCTCGCTTCTGGTCGTGGCGTCGGGCGCACTGACGGCGCTGCCGTTCCATCTGCTGGTGACCGAAAAGCCGGCGGCCGCGATTCCGGATAAATTCGACGGCTATCGCGATGCGGCCTGGCTGCTGAAGCGCCAGGCGGTATCGGTGTTGCCGTCGGCCGCGAGCCTGAAAGCGCTGCGGGTGTTTGCAGCGCGAAGTGAGCAAAGCACCAAGCCGATGACGGGCTTTGGCGATCCGATTTTCAATCCCGCTGTGAAGCCTGGCGACGGCAACCGTCCCACCAGGGCCGCCGCGCGCAGCCTTGCGACCGGCGCCTACACGGATTTCTGGCAGGGTGCCGGCGTCGATCGCGCGCGGCTTTCGGACGCGCTCGCGCAATTGCCCGACACCGCCGACGAACTCAACGCGATAGCCAAAAACCTTGGCGTCGCGGCCGCTGATATTCACCTCGGCGATTGTTCAGCGAGATCGCGCTGTCCGGATGGTTCGCACCGAGCGCCTGTTCGCGGATCGCCGCCGCCCGCTGGTAGCGACCCTGCCGTTCATAGAGGTCCGCCAGATTGTTCAGCGAGCGCGCCACATCGGGATGCTCGCGGCCCAGCACCTTTTCGCGGATCACCAGCGACCGCCTGATCAGCGGCTCGGCCTCGGCATAGCGACCCTGAACCTTCCCGACCTGGCCGAGATTATTCAAGAGCGTCGCCACCGCGGGATGCTCCGGGCCGGCGGCCTTTTCGTAGATCGCGAGCGCGCGTTTGAACAACGGCTCGGAATCGCCGTGGCGGCCGAGCTTCTCGTAATGCGTCGCCAGATTGTTCAGGGATTGCCCGAGGTCCGGATGACCGCGCCCGAGCGATTTTTCACGGACCGCCAGCGCGCGTTTGAACAGCGGCTCGGCGTCGGCAAAGCGTTGCTGCCGCTGGTACAGCGCGGCCAGATTGTTCAGCGCAGCGGCGATCTCGGGTGAGTCGGGCCCCACTGTCTTCTCCAGAATCGCGATGGATCGCTTGAACAGCGGCTCCGCTTCGCTATCTCTGCCCTGATTGCCGTAGGCCTGCGCCAGATTGTTCAGCGCAGCGCCGACGTCGCGGTGCGCGGGACCGAATCTTTTTTCGAGGCTTTCCACCTGTGCCTGCGCCAGCGCGACGGCTTCGGCATATTTGCCGGCGCGGCCGAGCTCGTTGATTTTGGCACTGAGCGCGGCGACATCGCCTTTTTGCGCCAAAGACGGCGCGGAGAGGCAGGTGCCCGACAACAGCGCGAGACACACTGAAAATATCATTCGATTGCGGGATTTCATGCGGGCTTTCGCTGGTCACCTTTGCGCGGGCTTGCCTTAGGTCGCGCAAAGGTCTGCGCCCGTTCAAATCCGCGATCGATGACGGCAAGCGTTAACCCTTGTTAGTCCTTGCCCCGCGCCTCGCCCGCCAGCCGCACCAGCATCTTGCGCAACGCCATGGCGCCGGTGACCCGTTCCGGAAAATCCAGCCGCAGCGTCGCGCTGCCGGCCTGCATGTCCATGCCGTCGGGGTCGCAACCGGTGCAGCGCCAATCGGCGGATTCGGCCCCCAGCAGCCTGGTCGCATAGAGGTTCATCGCCTCGCGGTGATCCTCGTTCATATGCTCCACCGCGCCCTGCTCGGCTTCCAGCAGTTCTTCGGCATCGCCGATCCCGGTCAGAAACTGTTCTGGCTTGAGGTCGATGATGCGGCCAAAACCGGCGACCAGATGCAGGCCCGACGGGGCGATCCGAAAGAACGAGAAATCCTTGAAATCCACAAAGGCTTCCGCGGATGGATGGGCGTTGAGGTAGCGCCGGCGCAGAATTTTCGCAGCCTCGCCACTGGCCTCCTCGGCCCGGCCCGCCAGCATGATCCGCGCGCCCTCCAGGGGATCGCCGGCGGCGCGCTCGTCCAGCATCAGCGAGACCCTTCCGTCGCCGAGGATGTTCTTCGTATGCAGCGCCAGCCGCGAAATCAGCAGGATCGGCGAGGCATCGGCATGGCTGGCAACGTTAACCAACGAGCAGTAGGGATCGCCGCTTTCAGGCATAAGGGTGGCGAGCGCGCCCTGCCGGCTGCGCCGCAGCAGCGAACGGGCGAGTTTAGAAGCATCAAAATCTGCGGTGGGCTGCATGGTTCCTTTCCGGCCATCTTATTGCAAAAAGGGGGTTTTCTCCACCAGACAGGGTGCTATATGGGGGACAGCGCATCTCCGCGGGAACGTTTTGCGGAACTCGGTCACACTTCAGCCCAGCTTGCATTGCTCGTTGACCGTGTACAAAGCCCATTTATGCGGCGTCTGGCTGGATTGCCCGCCGTTTAAGCCACTCTCTTATTCGAAAGCAGGCTCATGCCCACAATCGCCCTGGTCGATGATGACCGCAACATTCTCACTTCCGTGTCGATCGCACTCGAAGCCGAAGGCTATCGCATCATGACCTACACGGATGGGGCTTCGGCGCTCGACGGCTTCCGCACTTCGCCGCCGGACCTCGCGATCCTCGACATCAAGATGCCGCGCATGGACGGCATGGAAACGCTACGCCGGCTGCGGCAGAAGTCCGATCTGCCGGTGATCTTCCTGACCTCCAAGGATGAAGAGATCGACGAATTGTTCGGCCTCAAGATGGGCGCCGACGATTTCATCCGCAAGCCGTTCTCGCAGCGCCTGCTGGTCGAGCGCGTCAAGGCCGTGCTCCGCCGCGGCCAGCCCAAGGATCCGACCGCCGTGCCGAAGGAGCCGGATGCGCGCGCGCTGGACCGCGGCCTGCTGCGGATGGATCCGGAGCGTCACACCTGCACCTGGAAAAACGAGCCGGTGACGCTGACGGTGACCGAATTCCTGATCCTGCAGGCGCTGGCGACCCGGCCGGGCGTGGTGAAAAGCCGCAACGCGCTGATGGACGCGGCCTATGACGATCAAGTCTATGTCGACGACCGCACCATCGACAGCCACATCAAGCGGCTGCGCAAGAAGTTCAAGGTTGTCGACGACGATTTCGAGATGATCGAGACGCTGTACGGCGTCGGCTATCGCTTCAAGGAAGCCTGATCTGCGTTTTCCGGGCGGAAGTGCCGACTGACACATCCGCCCGTTCGGCGTAGAATTACAAAAGCGGCGCATCACAACCGGCAGCTCGACCATTGCTAGATCGAACGCAGCCCGATTCCAGCCTGAACCACGAGGATGCTTCCGAGCTCCTCGAGCAGCGTAGCGTTGCCGACGATAGCCCGGGCGAAAAGGGCTGGCGGCGGCCGCTCGGCTGGTTGCGCCGGGCCGGGCAATTCTTCTTCGCGCTGTCCTTCTCCAGCCTCACGCGCCGGATCGTTTCGCTCAATCTGGCCGGCCTCGTCGCCCTGGTGGCGAGCATTCTCTATCTCTCGCAGTTCCGCGCCGGCCTGATCGACGCGCGGGCGCAGAGCCTGCTGGTGCAGGCCGAAATCATCGCCGGCGCGATTGCCGCCTCCGCGACCGTCGAAACCAACACCATCACTATCGATCCGGACCGCCTGCTCGACCTCAAGCCCGGCGAAAGCTACGGCGCGCCAGACGAATCTTCGGGGCTCGATTTTCCGATCAATCCGGAGCGCGTCGCGCCGGTGCTGCGGCGGCTGATCTCGCCGACCAAGACCCGCGCGCGCATCTATGGCGGCGACGGCGGCATGATCCTCGACAGCCGCAGCCTCTATGGCAAGGGGGACGTGCTGCGCTTCGAACTGCCGCCGCCTTCGACGGAGAAGCCGGGCTTTGTCGAGCGCGCCACGATCTCGATCCGCACCTGGCTCAATCGCGGCGACCTGCCGCTGTATCGCGAGCTGGGTCCGGAAAACGGCAAGGGTTACCAGGAAATCGTGCAGGCGCTCGACGGCGTCAAGAGCAGCATGGTGCGGGTCAACGACCGCGGCGAGGTGATCGTCTCGGTCGCGGTCCCGGTGCAGCGTTTCCGCGCCGTGCATGGCGCCTTGATGCTCTCGACGCAGGGCGACGACATCGACCAGATGGTGACCGCCGAGCGGCTGGCGATCCTCAAGGTCGGCGGCGTCGCCTCCGCCGTCATGATCGTGCTGTCGCTCTTGCTGGCGAGCACGATTGCGGGTCCGGTGCGGCGGCTGGCCGACGGCGCCGAGCGCGTCCGCCGGCGCATCCAGACCCGCGTCGAGATTCCCGATTTCACCCGCCGCCGCGACGAGATCGGCCATCTCTCGGGCGCGCTGCGCGACATGACGAATGCGCTGTATAGCCGCATCGAGGCGATCGAGATGTTCGCCGCCGACGTCGCCCATGAATTGAAGAACCCGCTGACCTCGCTGCGATCGGCGGTGGAAACGCTGCCGCTGGCGCGCAACGACACCAGCCGCGCGCGCCTGCTCGAGGTGATCGAGCACGACGTCAAGCGGCTCGACCGGCTGATCTCGGATATTTCCGACGCCAGCCGCCTCGATGCGGAATTGCAGCGCCAAGACATGGCGCCGGTCAATGTGCGGCGGCTGCTGACGACGCTGGCCTCGGTCGCCAACGAAACCCGGCTTGGTCATGACGTCGCAGTCGAGGCGCGCTTCGAAGGCCGCGGCGCAACCGACGCGTTCTCGGTGCCGGGCCACGATTCGCGGCTTGGGCAGGTGATCTCCAACCTGCTGTCCAACGCGCAATCCTTCTCCAACCCCGGAGGCAAGGTGCGCGTCACCTGCCGCCGCGTGCGCTCGGAAATCGAAATCGTCGTCGATGACGACGGGCCGGGCATCGGCGAGGATGCGCTGGAGCGCATCTTCGAGCGTTTCTACACCGACCGGCCGCATCAGGGCTTTGGCCAGAACTCGGGCCTGGGCCTGTCGATCTCCAAGCAGATCATCGAAGCGCATAACGGGCGGGTCTGGGCGGAAAATCGCCACGGCCCGGCTGATGCCGACGGCAGGCCGACGGTGGTCGGCGCGCGCTTCGTGGTTCGGCTGCCAGCGCCATGATGACGCAGGGCGCGAGCGTGCACGCCTCCGCCGTGCTGGTGGGCGATCGCGCCGTGCTGATCCGGGGCCCGTCAGGCGCCGGCAAGTCCCGGCTGGCCTTCGATCTGATTCTCGCCGGACGCGCCGGGCAGCTTCCGCCGGCCGTTTTGGTCGGCGATGACCGTGTCCATCTCGACACAGTGGACGGACAATTGTGGGTCCGGCCAGCGCGGGAACTGGCCGGCCTGATCGAGATTCGGGGCCTCGGAATCCGCCGCTGCGACGTCGTCATTGAGGCCATCGTTGGGCTTGTGGTCGATCTGGCGGCCGGCGATGCGGCGCGGCTGCCGCCGCCAGAAGCGCTCTCCACTCGCTTAAACGGTGTTTTGTTACCGCGAATCCCCGTTGGAAGCGGCTATGACCCCCTCCCGATGATTGCAGCAGCCCTGACCACAACCGCAAGTTCAGGTTCCGTCCAACCTTTGGATGATTGTTCGAAGGGGATTGGTAACCATATAAGCCCCAATATCGCCACCGATTAAACCGGCACAGGCCTCACTGTTTACCGCCAAGTACTGGAACAATAGCCAAGATGCCCTCTTGCGCGGGGCCTCTGGATGGTCAAAGTGGCGCGTTCGTGCGGTGCACCAAAAAGCACCCGCGAGGAGTTTCCGATGATTGGTCTAGTGCTTGTGACCCATGGGCGCCTTGCCGACGAGTTCAAGGCGGCGCTCGAACATGTCATGGGTCCGCAAAAACAAATTGAAGCCATCACGATTGGAGCCGAGGACGACTCCGATCTGTGTCGAAGCGATATCATCGAAGCGGTGAATCGCGTCGACAGTGGCGATGGTGTCGCTATCCTCACCGACATGTTCGGCGGCACACCTTCCAACCTCGCAATATCCTGCATGAGCCGTCCCAAGGTGGAGGTGCTCGCAGGCATCAATCTTCCCATGCTGGTCAAGCTTGCCAAGGTGCGCGAAGAGCGCTCGCTTCCCGATGCCATCGCCATGGCCCAGGAAGCCGGCCGCAAATACGTCACCATCGCCAGCCGCGTACTCGCCGGCAAATGAGCGACGAGGCCGCGCCCGAAAAGGAACTCGGGCCGACCGTGCCTGCGGGCGCCATTTCGCGGGAACTTCAAATCATCAACAAGCGGGGCCTGCACGCGCGGGCCTCGGCCAAGTTCGTGCAGATGGTCGAAAAGTTCAACGCCGAGGTCTGGGTGACGCGCGGCAGCGAGACCGTCGGCGGCACCTCGATCATGGGTCTGATGATGCTGGCGGCAGGACCGGGAACCTCCGTGACGGTCTCCGCGATCGGCCCCGAAGCCCAGGCCGCGGTCGATGCGATCGCCGCGCTGGTCGCCGACAAGTTCAACGAAGAAGGTGTGTGAGGCCGAGAGCGTGACGGCTCTTCTTACCTCGCCCGGCTTGCGGGGAGAGGTCGGATCGCTCTTGCGATCCGGGTGAGGGGGTACAGGTCTATCAACTCGCACGGCGCTCGTGGTGAGAGCCCCTCACCCCGACCCTCTCCCCGCAAGAGCGGGGCGAGGGAGCAGAACCTGCATCTCAAAACGGATTCGTGACAATCCCGCCGTCGACGCGGAGCGCGGCGCCGTTGGTGGCGCTGGAGGCTTTCGAGCAGACGTAGCAGATCAGGTTGGCGACCTCTTCCGGCTTGGCGTAGCGCTGCAGCAGCGACGCCGGGCGGCGTTCGGTGAAGGTGCGCGCGACGAGATCCTCCACCGTCGTTCCCATCGTCTTTGCGCGCGCGGCGAGACGGACCGGCGCCATCTCGACCCAGGTCGGGCCCGGCATCACCGAGTTGACTGTTACGTTGGTGCCCTTGGTCGTCTCCGCCGCGCCGCGCGCGATGACGAGCTGCGCCGATTTGGAGAAGCCGTAATGCACCATCTCCTTCGGTATGTAGACGCCTGACTCGCTGGAGACGAACACGACGCGGCCCCAGTCCTTGTCCTCAAGCATCCGCTTCAAATAATGCCGCGTCAGCCGGACCCCGCTCATGACGTTGACTTCGAACATCTTTGACCAGTCCGAATCCTCTATCTCGAAGAATCCCTTTGGATCGTAGATGCCGAGATTGTTGACGAGGATATCGACGTCAGGGAATTGCTTCACCAGCGCGGCACAGCCGGCCGCATTGCCGAGATCGAACACCGCGGCATGCACCTTGGCTAACGGCGCGGCCCCCTGGACTTTCGCCACGGCCTCGCCGACCGCCGCCTTGTCGCGCCCGTTGACGATCACTTCCGCACCCATTTGCGCAAGCCCGCTGGCGGTCGCGAGCCCGATGCCGCGCGTCGAACCGGTGACGAGCGCCGTCTTGTCCGTCAGGTCGAGATCCATGCGTTACCCTCTTTCGATTTTCTTATGGCCGCTGCTATTTGGCCGGCGGCACGATGAAGATGTTCCAGGCCGTCGCGGGGCCGGGCATCCCCAGAAAGTACCGCCGCGTGGTCATCACCATGCGCTCGGCATTGGCGGCATGGGCTTTCATCCACGCCTCGCATTTTTCCAGCTTCCAGTCGCCGACCTCGCAGATGCCGATGAAGCCCGATCGCTTCGCTTCGTCGAGCGAGGTCAGGCCCGACGACCACGGCTCGTCCGGTGTCAGTGGCGCCGGATGATCGGGGCTGTAGAAGGTAACGGGCTGGCCGGTATCGGTATAGGCCGCGACCACCGGCCAGCGCGAATAAAACCGCGTGTGCCAGGCTTCCGTCAGTTCGTGGGCGAGTTCGGAACGCGCCCGGTAGGTCGCGCCTGCGGTGCGCTTTTCATTCATTTCATAGGCTACGATCCTTGGCGAGACCACCAGCACGACGAGCGAAATCACCAGCCAGGTCGCCGTCAGGTTCAACAGCGCGATTTTCCGGACCCGCACTGCTGATATCGCGATCAACGCGAGCGGCATCAGGAAGAACAGCGAGATGCCCCAATCGGTTTTGATGTAGATGTGGAACAGCACGGCGCCGAGCGGCGGCCCGATCGCCACCACCGCCTGGACGATCCAGACATTGAACGCCTGCGACGTGTTCACGCCGGAGTTGGCGCCGCGCGCCAGGGCTGGAAACGGCGTCAAACGCAGCGGCCGCCAGCCAAGCGCGATCGCGCCGAGCACCACCGGCAAGGCCAGCAGCGCCAGATTATGCAAGACATAGCCGAGCGCGAGATCGTCGATCATCGCGCGGTCGGTGAGCGAATACGTATTGCCGGCATAGGTGAGCGGGACGAAATTCACCTGCTTCAGCCACATCAAGTGCGGCAGCATCACCACCACGAGCGTGGCAATCGCGACCCACGGCGCCGGCGAGCGCAGGAATTGCAGACGGTCGGGATGGATCAGCGCGGCAAGGCCGACGGCGCCGATCATGGTCAGCACCCAATATTTGGTCATCAGCGCCAGCGCACCGGCGAGCCCGAGCCACACGCCGGATTTGATGGTGCGCTTCTCGAACGCGTCGAGATAGGCCAGCACCACGAGCGGCAGCGTGACGAGCTGCAGCAGGTCCGGATTGTACTTGAAACCCTTGAAGTTGAAGATCGGATAGAGCGCCAGCATCACCACGACGAAGAACGCGCGGCGGCGATCGACCACGCGCAGCGCCAACAGCCAGCAGATCACGAGGCCACAGCCGAGCGTCGCCATCGCCAGCGCATAGGTCGCCCAGTCGGTGACCGGAAACAGCATGAACCAGAGGCCGGCGACCCATCCCGACAGCGGCGGGTGCTTGCCGTAGCCAAGCAGGAACTTCTGCCCCCAGGCGTAGGCTTCCGCGACGTCCATATGAACGTCCTGCCCGGCCTTCAGATTGACCAGAATCAGCGTCCACAGGACGGCGTGAACCGCCGCAAAGCCGGTGACCAGCCACAGGCCGGTTTTGGGATCGCTGGCGAGCGAGGCCAGCCACGCCGCCAGCCGCCGGAGGGAGGGAATGCGTTTTGGGCGCGCAGCTGCTGACGAAACAGAGGTACTCGACATGGCCCCGTGCGTAGCGCGTTTTGGGCTTGAGTGGAATCAGCTTGGCGTGAAGAATCCCCCTTAGAATACAGCAATATGGTTGCCGCACGGGGATGTGAATGCTATCCCGCGCCCCATGACAACTGCGCCCATCTCCAAGATCCGCAACTTCTCCATCGTCGCCCATATCGACCATGGCAAATCGACGCTGGCCGACCGCCTGATCCAGATGACCGGGGGCCTGACCGATCGCGAAATGGCGGGCAAGGAACAGGTGCTCGATTCCATGGATATCGAGCGCGAGCGCGGCATCACCATCAAGGCGCAGACGGTGCGGCTGAACTACCGCGCCAAGGACGGCAAGGACTACATCTTCAACCTGATGGACACGCCCGGCCATGTCGACTTCGCCTACGAAGTCTCGCGGTCGCTGGCGGCCTGCGAGGGGTCGCTGCTGGTGGTCGACGCCAGCCAGGGCGTCGAAGCGCAGACGCTCGCCAACGTCTATCAGGCGCTCGACAACAATCACGAGATCGTTCCTGTCCTCAACAAGGTCGACCTGCCCGCGGCCGAGCCCGAGAAGATAAGGCAGCAGATCGAGGACGTGATCGGCATCGATGCGTCGGATGCCGTGATGATCTCGGCCAAGACCGGCCTCGGTGTGCCCGACGTGCTGGAAGCGATCGTCACCCGCCTGCCGCCACCGAAGGGCGACCGCGATGCGACGCTGAAGGCGCTGCTGGTCGATAGCTGGTACGACGTCTATCTCGGCGTCGTCGTGCTCATTCGCGTGGTCGACGGCACCATGAAGAAGGGTAGCCGCATCCGCATGATGGGCACCAATGCGGCCTATGACGTCGAGCGCGTCGGCTTCTTCACGCCCAAGATGGAGCAGGTCGACGAGCTCGGCCCCGGCGAGATCGGCTTCATCACCGCGGCGATCAAGGAAGTGGCCGACACGAGAGTGGGCGACACCATCACCGACGACAAGAAGCCGGTTACCGAGATGCTGCCGGGCTTCAAGCCGGCGATCCCCGTCGTCTTCTGCGGCCTGTTCCCGGTCGACGCCAACGATTTCGAGACGCTGCGCGCGGCGATGGGCAAGCTACGGCTCAACGACGCCAGCTTCTCCTACGAGATGGAAACCTCGGCCGCGCTGGGCTTCGGCTTCCGCTGCGGCTTCCTGGGGCTCCTGCATCTGGAGATCATCCAGGAACGGCTGTCGCGCGAGTTCGACCTCAATCTGATCGCGACGGCGCCGAGCGTGATCTACAAGATGCACCTGACCGACGGCCAGGAGATCGAGATCCACAATCCCGTCGACATGCCTGATGTCGTCAAGATCGCCGATATCGAGGAGCCGTGGATCGAGGCGACGATCCTCACACCCGACGAATATCTCGGCAGCGTGCTGAAGCTCTGCCAGGACCGCCGCGGCGCGCAGAAGGAGCTGACCTATGTCGGCTCCCGCGCGATGGTGAAATACGACCTGCCGCTCAACGAGGTCGTGTTCGATTTCTACGACCGACTGAAATCGGTCTCCAAGGGCTATGCCTCGTTCGACTATCATCTGACCGATTACAAGGTGGCGGATCTCGTCAAGATGCAGATCCTTGTCAACAACGAGCCGGTAGACGCGCTGTCGATGCTGGTGCACCGGACCCGCGCGGAAGGGCGCGGCCGCGCCATGGTCGAGAAGATGAAGGAACTGATCCCGCCGCACATGTTCCAGATCCCGATCCAGGCCGCGATCGGCGGCAAGGTGATCGCCCGCGAAACCGTCCGCGCGCTGCGCAAGGACGTCACCGCCAAATGCTACGGCGGCGACATCACGCGCAAACGAAAACTTCTGGAGAAGCAGAAGGAAGGCAAGAAGAAGATGCGGCAGTTCGGCAAGGTCGACATCCCGCAGGAAGCGTTCATCGCGGCGTTGAAGGTGGATAGCTGAGGCGAGCGCTCAAACCGCCAAAGCATGATGAGATCAGGTCCGGCCTGAGGCGTCCGCGACTGGACAACAAAAATATCGAAAACAACCCCATGCAAAGTAGCCGGCGGGGCCGGCGCGACGTCCTTCGCATTTTAAGAAATCATTTGACGCGTCGGGCAAATCACCGGCACGATGCCATCATCGCCTGGGCGTGTGATCGGTGGTGCCCTTTCCGAACCATCGAACAGGCGCAATCCCGCCTCGCCCCGTTAGCCTGGCCTCGGCACCGGTTGCATTGGGGGCAGAGCGGACATCAAATGGCAGGTAAAGGCCGAAGGCTCGGTCTAAAATGACCCGTTTCGGACATGAGCATAGCCGGACATCGGCCCACAATCCTGCTATATAACCATTCAATTTCCCCGAGCCCGGGGGTCGATCTTGAGCAACGAGCACGTAGAGCGGCGACTGGCGGCTATTCTGGCGGCGGATGTCGCGGGCTCTTGCCGCTTAATAGGGATCGACGAAGAAGGCACGCTGGCGCAACTGAAAGCTCTCAGTAAGACGCTTTTCGATCCCAAAATCGCTGAGCATCACGGACGCATCGTCAAGAATACCGGGGACGGCGCTCTCGTTGAGTTCGCCAGCGTGGTCGATGCCATCCGATGCGCCGACGAAATCCAGCGCAGCATGGCGGAGCAAAATACCGATGTGCCGCAGGACAGGCGGATCGAATTTCGCATCGGCATTCACGTTGGTGATATTATCATCGCAGATGATGATATCTTTGGTGACGGCGTCAATATTGCGGTGCGTCTCGAAGGGATCGCGGAACCTGGCGGCGTCAGCATTTCAGACGATGCTCATCGGCAAGTTCGGGGCAAGATCGGTATCGATTATGACGATATGGGTCCGCAGGTATTGAAGAATATCGCCGATCCAATGCGCGTCTGGCGCGTGCGCACCGGCCCAAGCTTTTCGCCGGCAAAGCTAACAAAACCACCGATCGAGACTGCCCTGCCGCTCGCTCTCCCCGACAAACCCTCCATCGCTGTTCTGCCATTCACCAACATGAGCGGTGATCCGGAACAGGACTACTTCGCTGATGGAATGGTCGATGACATCATCACGGCGCTATCCCGGTTCAAGGCGCTGTTCGTCATCGCCCGCAATTCGAGCTTCACCTACAAGGGGCGCGCCGTTGACGTGAAGCAGATCGGGCGAAAACTAGGCGTGCGTTACGTGTTGGAAGGCAGCGTTCGCAAAGCAGCAAACCGAGTGCGCATCACGGGACAGCTCGTCGATGCCGCCACCGGCGCACATCTATGGGCGGACCGGTTTGATGGTGGTCTCGGCGACGTCTTCGATCTGCAGGATCAGGTGACCGAGAGCGTTGTCGGGGCGATCGCGCCAGCGCTGGAGAAAGCCGAGATCGAGCGTGCCAAGCGCAAGCCGACCGAGAGTCTCGACGCCTATGCCATCTATTTGCGCGGTTTGGCCAGGTTTTATCAGTTGCTGGCCGGCAAGTGAACGACGAGGCATTGCGCCTGTTCAACAACGCGATCGAGATCGACCCGGATTTTGCGTCGGCCTACGCTCGCGCCGCCTCTTGCTACGCCTATGCCAAGGGCAATGGCTGGATTTCAGGCACACCGAGCGAGATTGCCGAAGCGACGAGGCTCGCTCAGCGGGCGGTTGAGTTGGGCAAAGATGATGCGATGGCGCTCGCCGCCAGCGGGTGGGCATTAGCGCATGTTGTTCGCGATCTGGAGGCAGGGGCCGGCTTAATCGATCGCGCGCTTGTGCTCAATTCCAATCTGGCCGAGGCATGGTTTTACGGCGGCTGGGCAAAAAACTACCTCGGCGAGCCGGAGCTGGCGATCGAGCGCTTCGCGCGCGCCATGCGCTTGAGCCCACTTGATCCGCGGGCGTCAGCCGCGCGGGCTGGGACCGCGCATGCACATTTCTTCCTGGGCCGCTATGCCGAAGCGGCATCGTGGGTGGCAATGGCATTGCAGGACAACTATCAACCTGGATTACGGATCGCCGCCGCAAGCAATGCGATGGCCGGACGCCCGGAGCAAGCACGTCAGGCCGTGGCTCGGGTGCGGCAACTCAACCCCACGCTATGTGTTTCCACTCTAAAAGACGTAGTGGGCCCTTTTAGGCGGGCGGTAGACCTCTCGCGATTTGAAGAAGGATTGCGGCGAGCCGGGCTGCCGGAATGACCATCGCAGCCAGGTGCTCAGCCGTGGTGACGAGGAATAATGGCGTGACTTCTGCTGTTGGCCCTAAGCCGAACACCGCACAAGCCTTTGTCATGTCGGCTGGCAGGGGCAGACCGGACGCCGGTCCATGCTCGCATCTACCGCCGCTTGTGACCCTTTGCGGACATATCGAAATCAAAAAAGACCGAAAAGGCCGAGACGAGAAGCGCTGCGGCTCAACTACGGAAGTCCTTTTGTCATCGTAAAGGGATTGAACCCACGTTCCGCGAGGGCAGCCCACGAAGCTGCGCCAAGATGTGACAATCGGAAATAGAGTCGCGGCTTGGTCGGGTCGGTGTCCAACACGAACCCAGTCGGTAACTCGCGGACAGTCGTGGCATAGAACCCACCATCGGGCGATCTCTGGGATTCGACTACAGCGATCAACGAGTCTGCTCTCCCAGTCCTGCCGAGCAATTTCATCAAGAGAGCCATTTGGCCCGTTCCTTCGGTCCACACACCGTCCCGGTCTTCACCGTAAGAAAAACCCTCATCGACACTCATTCGCTGTTCGGCGGTCGTAATTGCCGATGCAAATTTCTCGACCGCTCCGTGGAGCGCTATTAAAGGCCAGACCTGAGCATCGAGAGCCAAAATCGGATTGTGCGTGACGCCGTCTTCAGCGGTACCTGCGGCGAAACAGGCGCATGCCGAATCCCACATCGTATTTATGAAGTGCTCAGCAGCCGTTGCCTTATCACGCCAGCGCGAATCGCCTGTACGGATCGCAAGAAGGCCAAACGCGGCGGCGAGGTCAGTATTATGTTCAGTCGATTTCCACGTCCGCACTTCCGGCGTCGGTTCGTGCCCAAACGTACCGCCCGTGAAACCGCCAGTACCGCGCGTATCGGCCCATTGCGCGACCCAGGCGCCAAGCCGTGCTGCACCATCGCGGAACCGAGAGCCGGTGTTCACATCATCAATCGACAGCAACGCCAACATGGCCCATGCCATGTTACCATTATCGCTGCCCACCTGATATCGATCCTCTAACCATTTGTTCTGAGTATTGTCCCACCACCCCGGAAGTTTGACGGGGCCATTCGCCACCACACCCGCGGCGTAAGCGTTCCGGAGCCGTCCATCATGCCAGATGCGGTCGTTATCGATGGCCCAGAGAATCGCCGAGCCAATCCGATACGCTTTGTCCTGCTCACCGCAACCGACCAATGCGATGGCGGCTACCGCATTGTCATAGAGATAGGCGGCGGCATGGAGAGGCCCCGATTCGACGGTCGGATAGCTGGGTAGGAACAACGGTCCCGATGGCGGTGCCTTATCAATTAGACCAGCGAGGTATCCGCACGCTGACGCTTTTGGTGCTACGGAAGCCTGTAGTGGAGCGGCGGCCATCATGATTGTGAAAGTCGTGACAATCGAGGTGTGAAGACAGAGCCCGCGATAACGGTAGAAACAGTAAGTAATTGGTTCCGGTAGCATTTCGCTGCCTCTCGTGTCTTTTCAACCAAGATAGACTTTGGGATATAGGGAAGATAGCAGGTCAGGATCGAGTAAAAAATCGTGCCTTCATCTTCATGGCAGTTTATGGCCCATCGCGTCGTATCGCTGCTACGCAGCAACCACGTCGCTTTGATAGCAAAGCACTTCGGCACGCACGCCGCCAGATTTATGATAAGTACACGGCCTAATCTGGTCTTCTCCAAAGCGCGCCACGCCAGGACCGTGCGGGCGCTGCGCAACGACCCTATGCAAGTAGCCGGTGACCGCCGGCGTAATACTTTGCGAACTTTCCGAAATTGACAGATCGGCAAATTAGCGGCACGACGCCATCATCGCAGCGCATGTGCTCGTTAGGGACTTCTGGAGAAGAACGCAATAAGATGCGGCAGTACGGCAGGGTCGACATCCCGCAGCAAGCCTTCATCGCGGCGCCGAAGGTGGATAGCTGAGGCGGATTGAACGGGCGGGCGGCTTAAGTGAACGCCGCGGTCTCCTCATCTACCAAACGCTCCAGCGCGACCTTCGAGGCGCGTTGATCGCTGACCAGCTTTTTCGCCATCGCGAGCCGCGTGATCGTCCGCACCACCGCAGTCGCCACGGGATTGGGGCCTTCGGGCTTCGCGCAGCGTAGCGACAGATGCGTGCCACCGTTTTCGAGCGGCGTGAGTTCCGCCATCTGCCTCACGACGGCGCCCATCGGGAGGTGGATATGCCAGGTGACGTAGTCGAACGGCCGCCAGTCGACGATATCGTGCACCGTCGAATCCTTGCCATGGGCGCAATGCTGCGTCGCTCCCAGCCCGATCCGCCCCCGGGCAAGTCCGGTCATCGTCATGCCGTCGATGCCGTGCTGCCAGCGGATCTTCTTCTCGATGTCGGTGACATAGGCCCAGGCAATCGCCGGCGGCACCGGCAGGTCACATTCCATCGATTCGAAAGCCAAGGGCTCGTCGTGCTGCACCACAACGCGGCGCGTCGTGCGCCATCGCGCAAAGATTGGGGCTAGATCGTAGACGTAACAAACCGTGTCGCCGAACTCGCCAAGGTTCTCGACATGACGGATCGCACTAGCGAAGAAATCCGGCAGGCCGATCGCGTTTGCCGCCTGCTCCGTCACCAGCGCGTAAGCCTTGATGCCGGTCGCCGCCGTCACTGAGTTCTTCATCAGCCGGTGCAGACGGATCACCTCCGCGCCCTGCAGTTCGGTACGTCCCGCCATCTCCTGCGTGGCATAGGTGCCGTGATGCAGGAAGAATTTCAGATCGAGCTGGTTCATGTTGCGGCATGCGTTGCAGGTGCATGTCGTGTTCAGGCGCATGGCGCCGAGCGTATTGGCAAAACTGCAATAGATGCGTTCGATCGCATCGAGCGGAAACTGGCGCTGCGGCAGATTCGCGTCGGGCAGATAGGTCAGCACCGCGTCGCCCTGCAGGTTGGACAGGATGATTGGCGGCTTGATCTCGGCAAAAATGCTCTTGAACAGCGCATCGAGAATTCCCTGCGCATGCTCGAGCTCGGAGCGAGTGAGGAACATGGTGTAGCCGGTAATATCGGCAATGAGCAGAAAGCCCTGTTGCGCCATGGCGTGTACTCCCGGAGGATTACGACGCGAAATGCGGCCAGTTTAGCAGAAAGTTGCGGTCCGCGCGCCGGAGAATGAGAGGTATTCCCGTCCCCGCCTTGCTCCGCGAGGCTCGATAAGCCACCATCCTCCTGCTCAGATCATAACTACAAAAGAGCGAAGGAAACGCATGAGCAAGTCCTCCGGATTTTCCTACGGCTGGGTCGTCGTCGCTGTGGGCGCGCTGATGACATGCGTCGCGTTCGGGTCGATGCTGTCGCTGGCCGTGTTCCTGCAGCCGATTTCGGAAGCGATGGGCTGGTCGCGCAGCGGCGTCTCGGCGGCGGCCACGATCGACTTTCTTGCGATGGGGGTGGCGGCGTTCTTCTGGGGCGCCTTGTCCGACCGGTTTGGTACCCGCACCGTCGTGCTATCAGGCACGCTGTTGCTGGGAGCCGGCTTGATCGCGGCGAGCCAGGCCACCATGCTCTGGCAATTTCAGTTGGCGTTCGGCGTCCTGATCGGGATTGCCGCCGGCAGTTTCTACGCGCCGATGATGGCAGCCGCGAGCGCCTGGATCGAGGATCAGCGCAGCCTCGCGGTTGCGCTGGTGTCGGCTGGCATGGGCGTGGCGCCGCTGACGGTTGCGCCGTTCGCGAGCTGGCTGATCACCACTTACGACTGGCGCACGGCGATGCTGGTGATCGGCATCGTGGCACTGGCGCTGCTGATTCCGGCTTCGCTGCTGGTGCGCCCGGCGCCGCAGGCCGCGGCGTCTGCAACAGCAGGCGTGGACGGCGCGCCTGACGTGCAGTGGACGGCCGCTCAGGCATTCAAAACCCCGCAATTCATCACGCTCGCGCTCGCGCATTTCGCCTGCTGCGCGGCGCATTCGGGGCCGATCTTCCACATGGTGAGCTACGCCATGGTCTGCGGCATCGCGCCGCTAACCGCCGTCACCGTCTATAGTCTTGCCGGGTTCTCCGGTCTTGGCGGCCGTCTGCTGCTTGGCGCGCTGGCCGATCGAATCGGTGCCAAGCACGTATTGGTCGGCGGCCTGTTCGTGCAGGCCTTGTCGGTCGCGAGCTATCTCGCCGTCGGCCAGCTCGGCGAATTCTATGCGCTGTCGGTGGTGTTCGGCCTCGCCTATGGCGGCGTGATGCCGCTCTACGCGGTTCTGGTGCGCGAATATTTCGGCGCGCGGATCATGGGCACAGTGTTCGGCGCCGTCTCCGCCTTTGCGAGCCTTGGCATGGCGCTGGGGCCGTTGGCCGGCGGATGGGTGTTCGACACCTTCCACGCCTATAACTGGCTCTATGTCGGCTCTTTTGCGATCGGAATAGCGGCGGTAGCGGTAGCGCTCAGCTTCCCGTCGACAAAGCGGCCATCGCAGCCGTCGCTGGGTCTCGGCCGCGCAGCGGCGTGAGGAGGAAGCCGGAAGACTGCCTGTCCACGCCGCCTTGATCGGCGGCGGCGGATGGGCCACCATCACTGTTGCTCCGGAGAACAAGAAAACGCGAGGAAGCATGAACAAGCCTCCCGGCATCGACCTGGTCGAGCGCGCGCGGGCACTCGCGCCGCTGATCGCTCGCGACGCCGACGAGATCGAGCGGACGCGGCGGCTGACATCAGCGGTGACACAGGCGCTGATCGAGAACGGGCTTTATCGCGCGCTGCTGCCGAAGAGTTTTGGCGGCATCGAGGCTTCGCTGGAAGCGTTCATGCAGATGCAGGAGGAGATCGCCAAGGCCGATGCCTCGACCGCGTGGTGCCTTGGCCAGTGCAGCGTCTGCGCCATGACCGCGGCCTATCTCGATCCTGATGCGGCCAACGAGATCTTCAATGTCGCACCCGGCATTCTGGCCTGGGGCGCGATCAATCATGAAGTGCAGGCGGTTCCGGGCGGCTACAAGGCGAGCGCGCGCTGGGATTTTGCCTCCGGATCGCGGCAGGCAAGCTGGCTGGGCGCCCATGTCCGCGTCGTCGAGGCCGATGGCACGCCGCGGCGCAAGCCGGATGGTTCGCCGGAGATCCGCACCATCCTGTTTCCGGTGACCAGCGCCACGATGTACGACGTCTGGGAGGTGATCGGCCTGCGCGGCACCGGCACCGATTCCTATTCGGTCGACAATCTCTTCATACCCGAAAAATTCGCAGCACTTCGCGACGAACCGCAAGCCCGGCGCGAAAACGGGCCGCTGTACAAGCTTTCCACCAACATGGTGTTCGGCATGGGCTTTGCAGCAACCTCGCTCGGCGTCGCCCGCGCGACGCTTGATGCGGCGATCGACCTTGCCCGCGCCAAGACCCCGCAGGCGCAGAAGCCGATGCGCGACAACAATGCCGTGCAGGGATTGATCGGCCGCACCGAGGCGAGCCTGCGTGCCGCGCGCGCCTATCTCTACGCGACCGCGGCCGAAGTCTGGCGCGACCTTTCGCGCGGCGAGGCCACCACGGAGGCGCATCGCATCGCGCTTCGCATTGCCACCACCTGGACCATCCATCAATCGGCGGCCGTGGTTGACACCGCCTATCACATGGCCGGCGCCACGGCCGTGTTCAACGCCAACAAGTTCGAGCGCCGCTTTCGCGACATGCACGCGATCGCGCAACAGATCCAGGGCCGCGACGCCCATTATGAAGATGCCGGCAAGGCAATCCTGTCAGGCAATCTCGATACACCGCCGACGATGCGGTAACGGATTCTTAATCCGTAGTTCTACGGACCGGCTCGCACCCCTGTTGTTAAATAATTCATGAAATCTCTTAACGAGCCTCGTCCGCTGGAGCTTCCGTATTTCTCATGTTCAAAATTCGTTCGATCGCCGTTCGGCTGATCCTCGCCATTTCGCTGACGGTAGCCGTCGCCTGCGGCATCCTTGGAACCTTCTCGATCATCCAGCAACGCTCGCTAACGCAGCTCGCACTCGATCAGCAGCTCAAACTGCAATACGACAGCGTCATCGCCGCCATCGACTATGAGGGGCGCGCCGCGCTTGCGGTCTCAACCGTGATCGCATCCTTGCCGCCGGTCGCTGACGCCATAGCAAAGGGCGACCGCGACGGATTAGGCAAGCTGCTTGGCGAGGCCATGGAGCCGATGAAGGCGCAAGGCATCCCGTTGATTTCGTTCTGGCGGGCGCCCGCGATTTCCTTTTACCGCGTCCATGCGCCGAAGGTGTTCGACGACGATGCTTCCGCGCGGCGTTCCACGGTGGTCGAAGCGATAAAGACCGGCAAAACCATCGTCGGCGTCGAGCCCGGTCGCGAGGCGCTCTCGATCTTCGGCATGACGCCGATCGTGCGCGACGGCAAGACGCTGGCCAATGTCGACGTCGGCGCCGCCTTCGGCAAGGAATTCGTCGATCGCGCCAAGAAGCGCTTTGGCATCGACCTTGCGGTCTATTCGTTCGACGGCAAGGACTTCAAGAAGCTATCCTCGACCTTCGGCGACGAAGTGGTCGCGACATCAGGCGAATTGAAGGGCGTGTTCGACGGCCAGCCGTTGCGCCGGGACGCCACGATCGGCGGACGCCCCTCCGCGCTCTATCTCGGGCAGATCAAGAATTACGCCGGCCAGCCGGTCGGCATTCTGGAAGTCATCAAGGATACGACCGAGTACGAGGCCGCAGCGGCGAACTCGCAGCGCAACCTTATCCTCGGCACGATCGCGATCCTGTTTGGCGCAATCGTGCTGGCGTTCCTGCTCGGTCGCGGCCTGTCGCGCCCATTGGCCGCGATCACCGCGGTCATGAACCGCCTTTCCGGCGGCGAGATCGACGTCACGATCCCCGGCAGCGAGCGCCGGGATGAACTCGGCACCATGGCGAGCGCAGTCGACGTGTTCCGCCGCAGCATGATCGAGTCGCGCAGCATGCGCGAGGCGCAGGAGGCCACCAAGCAGCAGTCCGAACTCGAGAAGAAGGCGCTGCAGCGTCAGATGGCCGATCGTTTCGAGACCGACGTCAAGAGCGTCGTCGCCACGGTCGCCCGCGCAACCACCGAGATGCAGCGTGTGGCCGGCGAGATCGCGACCAGCGTGAACGGCACCTCGCAGCGGGCCGCCGCAGCCGCAGCCGCCTCCGACGAGGCGTCTGGCAGCGTCAACGCGGTTGCCGCCGCGACCGAACAACTGGCATCCTCGGTGGCCGAGATCGGCCGTCAGGTCACCCATTCCAGCCAGGTCGCCGACAACGCCGTGGTCAAGGCCGGACAGACCACCGAAATGGTGAGCAGCCTGGCCTCGGCCGCCGAAAAGATCGGCGATGTGCTTCGCCTGATCGGGGCGATTGCCAGCCAGACCAATTTGCTGGCGCTGAACGCGACCATCGAGGCCGCGCGTGCCGGCGAGGCCGGCAGAGGCTTTGCCGTCGTCGCATCGGAGGTCAAGGGGCTCGCCAGCCAGACCGCGAAGGCGACCGAGGAAATCGCCGGACAGGTGGCTGCAATCCAGTCGGCCACCGGTGACTGCGTCACGGCGATCAGCGGCATCAGCGACACCATCCGCGAAATCAGCGCGATCGCCACCACCATCGCCGCAGCCGTGGAAGAGCAGGATTCGGCGACGCGGGAAATCGCCCGCAGCGTACAGCAGGCCGCCACCGGCACCGGCGAAGTCTCGCTCAACGTGACCGGCGCCAGCCAGTCCGCCAACCAGTCCCGGACACTGGCCGATAACGTGGCGACCGCGACCAACCAGCTCAGCCAGCAGGCCGATGCGCTGAATAAAAGCGTCGACACGTTCCTGGCGGGCCTGCGCGACGCCGCGTAGTCATTCGAAACGGCAGGCCGTCTCCCGTCGCGTTCGGAACCCCCTCGCTGGGCCTGCGTTGCTTCTTCAGCAGCCGCAACAACGAGGGAGATACGGCATGCCCCGTGGTGACAAGTCCAGCTACACGAACAAACAGAAACGCAAGGCCGAGTATATCGAGGAAGGCTACGAGAAGCGCGGCATCAGCAAGGACGAAGCCGAGCGGCGCGCCTGGGCGACCGTCAACAAGGAAACCGGCGGCGGCAACAAGAGCGGCTCGGGCCGCGGCGTCAAGGACACCAATGTGGCGGCGAAAAAGGGCGGCCGGATCGGCGGGCCGCGTGGTGGCAAGGCCGCTGCGAGCCGGCCCGCAGCGGCGCGATCGCGCTCGGCCAAGAAGGCGGCTGCAACGCGCAAACGAAAGACGGCCGCGAGATCCAGCGCCCGCAAGACGACACGATCCGGTGCTCGCAAGACGACGCGGACAGGCGCACGCAAGGCTGCGCGGAAGCGCTAGCCGCCACTAGTCGCTTCCGGCTGTCTGTCCGTGCTATGGGTTGTGCGAGCGGCTGATATACACGGAAGGACGGATGAAGAGGCCGACAGCGAAGAAAGCCACAAAGCGCGCCGTTGCGCGGCCGCGCGGGCATTTTGCAGAGCCCGCGGTGGATGCGATCTTCAGTGCCTACCCCAATCCGGTCAAATCAAAGCTGCTGGCGCTGCGCCGGCTGATCTTCGATACCGCTGATACCACCGAAGGCGTCGGCGCGCTGGACGAGACGCTGAAATGGGGGCAGCCGAGCTATCTCACCAACGAGAGCAAGAGCGGCAGCACGATCCGGATCGACCAGGTGAAGGCGGAAGCCGGCCAATACGCCGTCTATTTTCACTGCCAGACCGATCTGGTCGAGACCTTTCGCGAGCTTTATCCGGAACTGCGCTATGGCGGCAACCGCAGCATTCTGCTCGACGCCGGCGAGAAGCTGCCCGAGGCGGCGCTACGCCACTGCGTCGCGCTGGCGCTGACGTATCACGCGAGGAAGAAGGCGGGACGAGTGAAGTAGCCTCCTCCGTCATTGCGAGCGAAGCGAAGCAATCCATCTCACCAGACGCTGAGCGGTTGGATTGCTTCTCGCTTCAGCGCAAAATTGCTACGACAATTTTGTCGCGAGCTCCTCGCGATGACGGCTGCGAAAGTAGCGCCAGCTTCACGCCACCAGCGCCGCGCCCGCCGGCGAGCTCCAGTTGCCCTGCGTCTTCAACAGGCCCACGATCTCCGCATTGGGCCGCGCGCGGCTGAACAGAAAGCCCTGCCCCTCGTGGCATCCCTCGTTGCGCAGGCAGTTTACTTCGGCTTCGGTCTCGACGCCTTCCGCCGTGATGGTGACGCCCAGGCCCTTGCCGAGGCTGATGATCGAACGCACGATCGCCTGCGCGTCGGGGTTGGCGGCGAGGTCGCGCACGAAGGACTGGTCGATCTTGATCTTGTCGAACGGAAAGCTGCGCAGATAGCTCAGGCTGGAATAGCCGGTGCCGAAATCGTCCATCGAGATGCGAACGCCGAGCGCACGCAGCGCATGCAGCGTCGCCAGCACCTCGCTGCTCTTTTCCAGGAGCAGCGTCTCGGTGATCTCGAGCTCCAGGCGTCTCGCCGGCAGGCCGGATTGCTTCAGCGTATCCGTTACCAGTGACAAGAGATTGCCGAGGCGGAACTGCAGCGGCGACAGGTTGACTGCGACGTGGACGTCGTCGGGCCATTGCGCCGCATCCGTGCAGGCGCGCCGCAGCATCAAACCGCCGACCGCGTTGATCAGTCCAGTCTCCTCCGCAACGGGAATGAATTCGGCCGGCGAGATCATGCCGCGCTCGGGGTGCGGCCAACGCACCAGCGCTTCGAAGCCGGTGATGCGCCCGCTCGAAAGATCGACCAGCGGCTGGTAATAGGGCCGCAGCGTATCGCCCTGGACGGCCTCGCGCAGCTCGGTTTCGATCTTGCGGCGGGACTGGGCGCGCGCGTCCATTCCGGCCTCAAAGAACGAGAATGTGCCGCGCGAATCGTTCTTGGCGCGCGACAATGCGAGGTCGGCGTTCTTCAAAAGCTTCTCGGATTCATCGCCGTCGCCGGGCGACATCGCAATGCCGACGCTGGCGCCGATCACGACCGAATGCCCGTCCAGAAGATAGGGATCGCCGATGGCGTCCAGGAGGCGCCTCGCCAGGAACGCTGCATCCTCAGGCCGCGTCACCCCGCTCTGGACGATGGCGAATTCGTCGGAGTTGAGCCGGGCCAGCACATCGTCGTCGCGCAGCATCGATCGCAATCGTTTGCCGACGCCGCGCAGGAGCTTGTCGCCGATGCCATGGCCGAGCGTATCGTTGACCGCCTTGAAATGGTCGAGGCCGAGCACGAGCACCGCCACCTGCTCGGCGTTGCGGCGTGTGCGCAGCAGGATGTCGTCCATCTGCTGACGCAGCAAATTGCGGTTCGGCAGTCCCGTCAGGCCGTCGTGCTGGGCCATGAAGGTCAGCCGCGCCTCGGCGCGTTTGCGTTCGGTGGTGTCCATCAGCGCCAGCAGGGCCGCAGGCCGATCGCCGTAAACGAGCTGGCGCGAATAGATCGCCAGATCGATCAGCGTACCGTCGGCCCTGACGTGCTTCCAGGTTCGCGCCGCGCGCTCGTCGCCGGTCCACGGCAGTTCGGCGTCGAAGGCCTGCAGGCTGCGGATCGTCAGCTTCTCGAATTCGCCGCGGCTGTAACCGTAGTGCTGGATCGCAGCGTCGTTGACGGCGAGAATGCGTTCGTCACCCAGCGCGCAGACGATCATCGGAACCGGATTGCTGTCGAACAGCAGCCGGAACGAAGCCTCGCGCTGCTTCAATTCGGTGATATCGACGCGCAGGCCGATGATGCCGCCATCCTCGGTCAGGCGCTCATCGATCAGGATGACGCGGCCATCGGCCAGCGTCTGCTCATGCCGCGCGCCCGGCTGGTACATCTTCTTGAGCCGCGCGGCGATCCATTCTTCCTCGCGGCCGATCGCTTCCGGGTAGTCGCCGCGCGCGACGCCGAGGCGGATCGTATCCTCCAGCCGCGCGCCGGGCTTGAACAGGTCCGAACTGCGGCGGTACATCTCCGCATATTTCTTGTTCCAGAGAATATAGCGGCCTTCGGCATCGAGAAACACGACGCCCTGCGGCAGGATGTCGATCGCCTCGCACAAGCGCTCGTGCGATTTGCGCGCCTCGGCAAGCGCTGCGTCGACCTCGGCGCGCTTGCGCGCGATCTCGCCGGCCGCGGCGGACAGGCGACGCTCGCGTTTGGCTGATGGCTTGGGCACGGGTTTTGCCGGACGACCGCGAAAGCGGACAATCGCCGCCTGCTTGGGCTTCCCTAGAGTTCTTCGCTTCTTCGTCGACATCGCTAGGCCTACCCCGCGCATTGCTGCGGGCGATGTTTGCAGAAAAGTGTCTGAAAAAAAGGTATCTCCTGCCGCATAAAGGGCTCGTGCGCGCCCGCATTCACTGCCCGCCGGAAAGGCGGACGCACGCTCTGCGTGTATCGCTTTTGACGAAAATCGCAAGTTAGCAGGGCAAAATCGTCGCGCTCGCGCGGCGGACGTGCGACGCCATCCCTGATGCACAAGGAATGCGCGAAACGCCGCGCGTGCGCATGAGTATACGTCAACGATCGACAGGGTTATCGCGCGGTTAAGGGCGGTGGCGGCATAACGCCCGTTCAACCCAAAGCAGCCGCCGCGGCTTGCGCTTCGGGCACGACGTCGTGATCGTAAAGCCGCCTGCGAAACGCCGCATGCGCCGATATCTCGGCATCGCGAACGCCGAGATCGGAATAGGAGGAGTCGTAGCGCATGCCGTTCTCGCGCGCACCGCGCTGAACCGCCGCCACGCGCTCGCGTCGCAGCCGCTCATACGCAAGCAGCGCCGCCGGTACGCTGGCGCGCGTCGCCTGTGCCAGAATTGTCGCCAGCGCCATGCCGTCCTCGATCGACTGGTTGGCGCCCTGGCCGAGATGCGGCAGCATCGGGTGCGCGGCGTCGCCGAGCAGCGTCAAGCGGCCACGCGTCCAGCTCGGCAGCGGCTCGCGGTCGTACAGCGCCCATCGGAATGTCGTTTCAACCTGGCTCAGCAGGGTTGCGATGCGCGGGTCCCATCCCCAAAACTCGTGGCGCAGCACATCGGGATCTCCGGGCGCCGACCATGATTCCTTCATTTCCGCATCGGCCGGCACGAAGCCGACATAGTTGATGAGTTCGCCTGATCGCACCGGAAAGCTGAGGAAATGTTTTCCCTTGCCGAGCCACATCTGCCAGCAATCGGTCGGCCAGTGCGGAATGCGCGCATGCGGCAGCACGCCGCGATAGGCGACGGAGCCGTGGAAGACCGGCCGCGACGGCGGCGCGGCATAGGGCCGGAGTTCGGAGTGAATGCCATCGGCCGCGATGACGACATCGCCTTCGGCCACCGCACCGTTGGCGAATGACACGCGCGCGACCTCGCCGGCCTGCTCAAAGCCCGTGCCGCGATGTCCGGTGCGCACCACGCCTGGTGGCAATGCGCCCGACAGCATCTCGACGAGGTCGGCGCGATGCATGCCGAAGGTGGCGTTCCAGCCGGCAGAATCCGTTACCTGGACCGGGGCTATCGGCGCGCCGTCGTGGCGAAAATAGTGAGAACCGTGGCCGACCCTGGCGCCCCACCGTTCGACCTGGTGCCCCAGGCCTAGCCGCTGCATTTGCCGCACGCTGTTCGGCGTCAAAAATACCCCTGCCCCGACCTCGCCGAGCGCAGGTGCCTGCTCATAGACGGAAACATCGAAGCCGCGGGCGATCAGCGCGTTGGCGGCGAACAGCCCGCCAATTCCGCCGCCGACGACAATTACTCCCAGCCGCGACCGCTGCATCGCCCTATCCTCGTTTTGGTGAAGGTACAAGGCGCAAACGCGTAAACTCCGGCAAGCAACAGCATCGAAAGAGCTTCGACGGTTGCCTATTTCACGTTATCCTTCCCAGCGGGAAACACCAGCGCCCGAGCCCACAATGCTGACTGGAAGCTGCAGCGGGAGGAGTTTCGATGCACGGCTCTGCGCATATGCTATCCCATGCCGGCCGTTGTCTGGCGGCCTCGACCCTGCTCATGGCGTTATCAGCGCTTGGTTACGCGCCCGCACGGGCTGGTGACTATCCCGACCACGCCGTAAAAATCGTGGTTCCCTTTCCCGCCGGCGGCACCGCAGATGTGATTCCACGTATCGTCGGGGAATGGCTGTCGCGCAAATGGAGCCAGCCGGTGGTCATCGAGAACCGCACGGGCGCCGCCGGAAACATCGGCGCTGAACAGGTCTATCATTCGGCGCCCGACGGCTACACCCTGCTCTCGTCGCCGCCGCCGCCGCTCGTGATCAATCACAATCTGTACCCCAAGCTAGGCTTCGATCCGACGAAGTTCGAGCCTGTCATCGTCATGGCCCAGGTGCCAAATGCGCTGATCGTCAATCCGGACAACGTCAAGGCATCGAGCGTGCCCGAGTTGATCGAATACCTGAAGGGCAATTCCGACAAGACCATCTGCGCCACGCAAGGCAACGGCACGACCTCGCATCTGACCTCGGAGCTGTTTCAGCTGATGGCAAAGGTGAAGCTGCGGCACATTCCGTATCGCGGCTCGGCGCCGGCGCTGCAGGGTCTCGTCGCCGGCGACGTCGACGTCATGTTCGACAATCTCGGCGTCTCGCTGGCGCTGGTTCAGGCCGGCAAGCTGAAACTGCTCGCGGTGGCCTCATCCGATCGTCTGCCGGCGCTACCGAACGTGCCGACGATGGCCGAAACGCTTCCGGGTTTTGAAGCGGTCGCCTGGTACGGCATCGTGGCGCCGCCCAAGACTCCGAAGAACATCGTCGACAAGATCAATGCCGATGTGAACGAGGCGTTACGCCAGCCCGCGGTGCAGGAACAACTCAAGAAGCTGTCCGCCGTCATTTTCGGCGGCTCGGTCGACAAATCGTCCAAATACATGCGCGAGGAAGTCGACCGATGGGCGGCGGTGATCAAGTCGGCCAATATCGAGCTACAGTAGTCGCGGCCTCAGTTGATCTCGATCCGCCACGTGCCGGTTGAACGCCGCCGTGCACGTGATAGATTGTGCGCGCCATGATGATCCGCACCTCCCATATCGCTTCTGTCTTCTTTCTCGCGCGCTGACCGCGTTGCCCGCTCAGGCGGGCGGAAGTTTCCGACAGAAATAGCCCGGCCGCTCCTGCTTCGCGCAGGCCACGGTCGTTTGCCCAGCGATAAAGAGGATTCTCATGCCTGCCAGCAAACCAGCGCGCGCGCTCAGCGACGCGCAGATCGAGCAATTCATTCAGGACGGCTTCGTCCGGATCGATCGCGCCTTTTCGCGCGAGCTCGCCGAGCAGGGTCGCGCCATCCTGTGGCGCGATCTGCCATGCGACCCCGACGACCCCGCAACCTGGACGCGGCCAGTGATCCGCCTCGGCTATTACAGCGACGCCCCCTTCAGGAAAGCCGTCAACAGCCCGCGGCTTCATGCCGCCTTTGACCAGCTCGTCGGAAAGGGACGCTGGTGGCCGCGAGCCGACCTCGGCACCTTCCCCGTGCGGTTTCCGAGCCCGCACGATCCCGGCGACGCCGGCTGGCATGTCGATCTCAGCTTCCCCGGCGAAGACGAACCTGTCGGCCGCCAGGATTACGCCGCATGGCGGGTCAACGTGACGTCGCGCGGACGTGCGCTGCTGATGCTGTTCCTGTTCTCCGATGTCGGGGAAGCCGACGCGCCCACCCGAATAAGGCCGGGCTCGCATCTGGACATGGCGCGCTTTCTCGAACCGGCGGGCGAGGCCGGCATGTCGCATTTGCGGCTGGACGAGATGGGAAGCGGCCGGCCCGAGATGCAGGCGACCGGCGATACCGGCACAGTCTATCTGTGCCACCCGTTCCTCGTTCACGCCGCGCAAATGCACCGGGGATCCGCGCCGCGTTTCATGGCGCAGCCGCCGCTGCACCCGTCTCAGCCGTTCAGGCTTGCGCGAGCGGACGGCGATTATTCGCCGGTTGAGCGAGCCATCCGGCAGGCCTTGCAGGCGCGCGGATAACAAGAGCCGAGAATGAAAGCTAGGGCGGGGCCACCAACGAGGGGGTGTCCCCGTTCTAGTTGATCCCGATGCGCGTGTTGCGCGGACCGGTGCGCTGGAACAGGGCAAACAGCACCGCAATAGCGGTTGCAGCGCCTGTCGCCCGTTGCCAATTTCATGCTACGTTTTTCGCGAATAGAGTGATCCGATGAACCCCCGCCTGATTCTGATCCCCCTCCTGACCTTGATGATCGCCGCCAGTGCCGCGAGCGCATGGGCGCAGGACAAGGGCACGGTCCATCCAAAACCGCTGCCGCCGCTGGCCAACCCGAACGATCCCAACATCGCCGCCAAGGAGCTGTTCGGCCGCAAGATGCTGCCGGCGGCGATGCCGACGCGGGTGCACGGGTTCTACGCCCATGGCTGCATCGCGGGCGCGGAAGGGTTGCCGATCAACGGCGACAATTGGCAGGTGATGCGGCTGTCGCGCAATCGCTACTGGGGCCATCCCGACCTGGTCGCGCTGATCAAGCGGCTGGCCGCAAGAGCGCGCAGAGATGCCGGCTGGAACGGCATACTGGTCGGCGACATGTCGCAGCCGCGCGGCGGGCCGATGTTTACCGGACACGCCAGCCATCAGATCGGGCTCGACGCCGACATCTGGCTGACGCCGATGCCGGGCCGACAATTGTCGCGCAACGAGCGCGAGGAGATGTCGGCCGTGATGATGGTGCGCGCCGACCGGCTCGACATCGATCCGCACGCCTGGACGCCGACGCATCTTGCGGTGATCCGCGCCGCCGCGCTGGAGCCCAGCGTGCAACGCATCTTCGTCAATGCCGCGATCAAGAAGGCGCTCTGCCGTGAGGCAAAAGGCGACCGCTACTGGCTCCACAAGGTGCGGCCGATGTACGGCCACGACTATCACTTCCACATCCGCATCAAATGCCCGCCCGGCGCCGGCGAATGCGAAAGCCAGCCCGATCCGAACGAGGGCGAAGGCTGCCAACCTGCCGATCTCGCCTATTGGTTCAGCGATGCGGTGCTGCATCCGAAGCCACCCAAAGTGCCGCCGAAGCCGAAGCCGCCGATGACCATGGCGGCGCTGCCGCCGGTCTGCAAGACGGTGCTGAACGCGCCGGATGCCAAACACGAAGTGTCAAGCAGACCCAGCGGAGAACAACGATGAAGATTTGGCCCCTGATTGCATCGATCGCATTCGTCACGAGCGTGCACGCACAGACCCCTTATGCAGGAATGCAGACGCGCTCGATCAAGGCGCTATCGGAGCAGCAGATTTCTGATCTTGGCGCCGGCCGCGGAATGGGCCTGGCGCTCGCGGCCGAGCTGAACGGCTATCCGGGGCCGTCGCACGTTCTCGAGCTTGCCGACAAGCTCGAACTCTCCGCCGAGCAACGCGCCAGCATGCAGCGCCTGTTCGATTCCATGAAGGCCGAAGCGATGCCGCTGGGCGCCAAGCTGATCGACCAGGAAGCCGAACTGGACAAGCAGTTTGCCACCCGCACCGTCACGCCCGAAAGCCTGAAGGCGTCCACCGCGGCCGTTGCCGCCACGCAAGGAATGCTGCGCGAGACCCATCTGAAATATCATTTGTCGACCGGCAGCATTTTGACCCCGTCGCAGATGACCAAATATGCGGAGTTGCGGGGTTACGGCGGTGGCGGGCACAAGCGACACCATCACCATTGACGGCCCGGCTGCACCTTGCAAGCCGGTGCAGCCGCCTTTACCTCCTTTCCCATCCTGACTATGGTCAGGGCTGGCGATATCCGATCGACCGCAAGTCTTTCGGGGAATACCGGAACGGCGCTTCCGATGGTCGCCTTACCCAACCAACGCCTGTCTTGCGCGCGGCAACCGCAGCTCGCAATCATGCATGGAGCGCCCGATGAATCGTCTAGCCGGCCTCGTCCTGGCCTTCGCCGTGTCACTGGCAGCCATCCCCTCACCCGCCGCCGCGCAGGAAAAATCGCTGACCATCTTCGCCGCGGCCTCGATGAAGAATGCGCTCGACGAGATCGACGCCGTCTATGCCGCTAAGAGGGGCATCAAGATCACCGTCAGCTACGCCGCCAGTTCTGCGCTCGCCCGACAGATCGAACAGGGCGCACCGGCCGATATATTCATCTCCGCCGATACCGACTGGATGGACTACGCAATCGGGAAGAAGACCGTCAACGAACCGAGCAGGATCAATTTGCTCGGCAACAGCATCGTGCTGATCGCACCGAAGGATTCGAAAATCGACCATGTGAACATCGGCCCCGGCTTCGATCTTGCAAAACTCGCCGGCGACGGCCGGATCGCCACCGGCGACGTGAAATCCGTGCCCGCCGGCAAATACGCCAAGACAGCGCTGGAGAAGCTCGGCGCATGGCAGGCCGCCGAGCCGAAATTTGCGATGGCCGTCGACGTTCGCGCCGCGCTGACGCTGGTGGCGCGCGGCGAGGCCGCGCTCGGCATTGTCTATTCCACCGACGCCAAGGCCGAGCCCGGCGTCAAAATCGTCGGCACCTTTCCGGCCGATTCCCATCCCGCGATCATCTATCCGGTCGCGGCGACGATGACCGCGAAGCCGGAGGCCTCAGACTATCTCGCCTTCCTGCGCTCGACCGCGGCGAAGACCATTTTTGAAAACTACGGCTTCAAATTCCTCGTCAGCCCGTCAACCTGATGTTCGAGATCTCGCCCGCCGAATGGACCGCCATCCTGCTGTCGCTGCGGGTCGCCGTCATGGCAACACTGGTGGCGACGCCGTTCGGTATCGCGTTGGCATGGCTGCTGGCGCGGCGTGAGTTCTGGGGCAAGTCGGTCCTCGACGCCCTGGTCCATTTGCCGCTGGTGCTGCCACCGGTCGCCACCGGATATTTGTTGCTGCTGACCTTCGGCCGCCGTGGCTTGGTCGGGGCGTGGCTCGCCGACAACCTTGGTATCGTGTTCGCGTTTCGCTGGACCGGCGCTGCGCTTGCCTGCGGCATCATGTCGTTTCCGCTGCTGGTACGGCCGATCCGGCTCTCGATCGAAGCAATCGACCGCCGGCTGGAGCAGGCGTCGAGCACGCTCGGCGCCGCACCCTGGCAGGTGTTTGCCACCGTAACCTTGCCGCTGGCGCTGCCGGGCGTGCTGGCCGGCATGGTGCTCGGCTTTGCCAAGGCGATCGGCGAATTCGGCGCCACCATCACTTTCGTCTCCAACATTCCCGGCGAGACCCAGACCATTTCTTCGGCGATCTATTCGCTGATCCAGACGCCGGACGGCGATACAGCCGCCGGGCGGTTGGTTGTCGTTTCCACCGTGATCGCAATGGGCGCCCTGATCGCATCCGAGTGGTTCGCGCGGCGCGCCACCAAACGCCTGCACGGGAATTGACCATGCTGCGGGTCGACGTCACCAAACAGCTCGGCGAATTCTCGCTCGAAGCTGCGTTCGAAAGCCAGGGCCGCGTCACTGGCCTGTTCGGTGCGTCCGGCGCTGGCAAGACGTCACTGATCAACATGATCGCAGGACTGTTGCGGCCCGACCGTGGCGTTATCGCACTCGACGGCGATACGCTGGACGACACGTCGAAAGGCATTCACGTGCCACCGCACCGGCGCCGCATCGGCTACGTGTTTCAGGACGCGCGGCTCTTCCCGCATCTCAACGTGCTGCAAAATCTCGATTACGGTCGGCGCATGAACCGCCTTGCCGTGGATTCCGGGCAACACAAGCGTATCACCGACCTGCTCGACATCGGCCAACTGCTCGGCCGCCGGCCGGGCCAGCTCTCCGGCGGCGAGCGCCAGCGCGTCGCGCTCGGCCGTGCGCTGCTATCGAAGCCGCGCCTGCTGCTGCTGGACGAGCCGCTGGGCTCGCTCGACGAGGGCCGCAAGGAGGAAATCCTGCCCTACCTGGTGCGGCTGCGCGACGAGGGCATTCCGATGGTCTATGTCAGCCACGATGCCGCCGAGCTGCGTCAACTGGCGACGCAGATCGTGATGCTCCAGCGCGGCCGCGTGACCGCGCTCGGCGGCGTCAAGGTGCTGACGTAGCGCTTACTCCGGAACGACGCGCACCGCGCCGCGGGCCGCGCTGGTCGTCAGCGCCGCATAGGCCTTCAGCGCCATCGTCACCTTGCGGCTGCGCTTCTTGGCGGGCTTCCACGCCTCCGCGCCGCGGGCCAGCATCGCTTCGCGGCGCTTCGCCAGCGTGGCGTCATCGACCACGAGGCTGATCGAACGCGCGGGGATGTCGATCTTGATAAGGTCGCCCTCCTCCACCAGGCCGATCAACCCGCCTTCGGCGGCTTCCGGCGAGAGATGCCCGATCGACAGGCCTGACGAGCCGCCGGAGAAGCGGCCATCGGTGACCAGTGCGCAAACTTTTCCAAGGCCCTTCGACTTGAGGTAGCTGGTCGGATAGAGCATCTCCTGCATGCCGGGGCCACCGCGCGGACCTTCATAGCGGACCACGACGACGTCGCCGGCCTTGATCTTGTTGCCCAGGATGCCTTCGACTGCGGCGTCCTGGCTTTCGAAGACCCGTGCCGGCCCCTCGAACTTCAAAATGCTCTCATCGACGCCGGCAGTCTTCACGATGCAGCCATCGAGCGCGATGTTGCCTGACAGCACGGCGAGGCCGCCGTCTTTCGAGAACGCATGCTCGGCGTCGCGGATGCAGCCTGTGGCGCGGTCGGTATCGAGCTCTTCGAACCGGCGTTCCTGGCTGAACGCCACTTGCGTCGGCACATTACCCGGCGCCGCCATGAAGAATTTGCGGACGCTCTCGCTCTTGGTGCGAACGATATCCCAGCGGCCAAGCGCATCTTCCAGCGTCCTGGAGTGAACCATCGGCAGGCCGCGGTTGAGCAGGCCTGCGCGATCGAGCTCACCCAAAATGGCCATCACGCCGCCGGCACGATGCACGTCTTCCAGATGCACGTCCGCCACCGACGGCGCCACCTTGCAGAGCACCGGCACCCGCCGCGACAGGCGGTCGATATCCTGCATCGTGAACGGCACCTGCCCTTCATAGGCTGCCGCCAGCAGATGCAGCACGGTATTGGTCGAGCCGCCCATGGCAATGTCGAGCGTCATGGCGTTCTCGAATGCCTTGAAGTTTGCGATTTTGCGCGGCAACGCGGTTTCGTCGTCCTGCTCGTAATAGCGCCGCGCCAGGTCGACGATCAGATGCCCGGCCTCGACGAACAATCCCTTGCGGTCGGCATGCGTCGCCAGCACCGAGCCGTTGCCCGGCAGCGCCAGCCCCAGCGCCTCGGTGAGGCAGTTCATCGAATTGGCCGTGAACATGCCCGAGCACGAGCCGCAGGTCGGACAGGCCGAACGCTCGATCACTTCCACATCGGCGTCGCTGACATTGCTGTCGGCGGCTGCGACCATGGCGTCGATCAGGTCGACCGCGCGGAGCTTGCCCTTGATGTTCACCTTGCCCGACTCCATCGGGCCGCCCGAGACGAACACGGTCGGGATGTTGATGCGCAGCGCGGCCATCAGCATGCCGGGCGTGATCTTGTCGCAGTTCGAGATGCAGACCATGGCGTCGGCGCAATGCGCATTGACCATGTACTCGACGCTGTCTGCGATGATTTCGCGCGACGGCAGGCTGTAGAGCATGCCGTCATGGCCCATGGCGATGCCGTCATCGACCGCGATGGTGTTGAACTCCTTGGCGACGCCGCCTGCCGTCTCGATCTCGCGCGCGACGAGCTGGCCGAGATCCTTCAGGTGCACGTGGCCGGGCACGAACTGGGTGAATGAATTGACCACGGCAATGATCGGCTTGCCAAAGTCCTCGTTCTTCATGCCGGTGGCGCGCCAGAGGCCGCGGGCGCCCGCCATGTTGCGGCCGTGGGTCGTGGTTCGGGAGCGGTAGGCGGGCATGATCTGTCCTTTTGGGAAGCGGAAAAGGCGTCTTTTAGACGGTGAGCCGGATCGATAAAAGCGGCTTGGCGCAGGGTCGCCATGCGCGGGCCCACCCAAAACGGGACAGGGCCCAGCGCCCCTGCCCCGGCTACCGCTAGACCACCTCGCGCGCGCGCAGTTCCGCGATCGCTTTCGCGTCATAGCCGAGCGAGGCCAGCACCTCGTCGGTATGGGCGCTGAGCGCGGGCGCCATCCGATCCAGCCGGCCGCCGCCATGGGCGAGCTGAAAGCCGCTGCCGGCAAAACGCAGGCGTCCATAGGGCGTATCTATCTCCTGAATAGCGCCGCGCGCGGCGATCTGCGGATGGTCGATGACCTCCTCGACCTTCCAGATGCTGGCGCAGGGCGCGCCCGCGGCCTCCAGGACCTTTTCCCACTCGCGCGGGTCCTTCTTCGAGAGCGCCTCCTCGATGATGGCCCGCAACGCCTTCTCGTTTTCCTGACGGGCAAACCAGTCGGCGAAGCGCGGGTCGTCCAGCGCATCGGCACGGCCGAGCGCGGTCATCAGCGCGCGGTATTGTTTCTCGCTGTTGACCGCGAGCAGCAGATAGCCCTCACCCGCCCTGAACAAATTGGCGGTGGGGCGGCGGCTCACCGCCTGGTTGCCGGAGAGCTGCTGGCGATGGCCGGCGACCGAATAGTCCGCGACCTGGCCGGACAGGAACGCCAGCGTCGCCTCCAGCATGGAGACATCGACCATTTGCCCCTTGCCGGTATGGGTGCGCTGGAACAGCGCGCTCGACACGGCAAAGGCGGCGGTGGCGCCCGACAGGACGTCGCAGACCGCAAAGCCCGCGCGCGTCGGCCCGGTCTCGGCGTGGCCGGTGATCGACATGATGCCTGAGAGGGCCTGGATCTTGCCGTCATAGCCGGCGCCCGATCGTTCCGGGCCGGTCTGGCCAAAACCCGAAATGGCGCAATAGATCAGCCGCGGATTGACCGCCGACAGCGCGGCATAGCCGATGCCGAGCTTGTCCATCACGCCGGGGCGGAAATTCTCCATCACAACGTCGGCTTGGGCAGCGAGTTGCTTGACGATGGCGATCGCCTCCGGCTTCTGCAAATCCAGGGTGAGGCTGCGCTTGTTGCCGTTGATGGCCTGCCAGCCCGGCGCTAGCCCGCGCTCGGCCCATTCGCGGCTCAGCGGCGTGCGGCGCATGTCCTCGCCTTCGCGCCGCTCCACCTTGATGACGTCGGCCCCGAGCAGCGCGAGCTGGTAGCTCGCATAGGGGCCGGCCAGCACCTGCGTGAAGTCGAGAATCTTCACGCCTTCGAACGGTCGGGTCACGTGGACGTCCTCCTGCGTATTTCTTTTTTCTCCCCTTCTCCCCTTGTGGGAGAAGGTGGCGCGAAGCGACGGATGAGGGGTTCTCTCCGCGCATTCGGTGTTCGGGGAGAGAACCCCTCACCCGTCGCCTCACTTCGTGAGGCGCCACCCTCTCCCACAAGGGGAGAGGGGAAGAGCATCACGCCGCGCGGTTGCCGCGCGCGATCTCTTTCTGCTTGTCGAACTCGGCCCGGCGCCGCGCCAGTTCTTCCGGGCTCATCTGCGCGATGTTGTTGTAGTCGAGCTTCCAGGAGGCATCCTCGCTCCAGCGCAGCGGCGACTGCATCGTGGTGCGCGCGCCCGGCGCAGACTCCAGCAGGCGCAGCGCCAGCTCGAGCGTCAGCGCCTGCGACTCCACATCATGCGGCTTGCCGGCGGAGTTGCCGAGCGGGAAATCCGAAAACAGGAAGCGCGGCGCGGCGGCATGTTCGACGATGTCCTTGGCGCAACCCATGACGACGGTGGCGATGCCATTGGCTTCGAGATGACGCGCCACCAAGGCGGACGTCTGGTGGCAGACCGGGCAGTTCGGGACGATCACGGCGACGTCGACCTTGTCGGCCTGGCAGCGGGCGAGAATATCCGGCGCGTCGACATCGATGGTGACGCGGTGGCTGCGGTTGGTCGGCGCACCGAAGAAGCGCGGCGCGACCTCGCCGATACGTCCCGCGGCGGCAGCTTTGAGGAGCTGCGGCAACGGAAACCAGGTGCCGCTATCGGTGGCCGTGGTGTGCTTGCGGTCGTAGCCGATGTGCGAGATCCGCAAATCGTGCTGCTTGGCGGTGTCGCCGTCGTAGACCTGGTAGAACTTGGCGCTGCCGTTGTAGGCCGCTCCGGGCCCCTGATCGCCCTTGGTGGGATCATACTTCGCGGCTGTCGTGATGATGGTGACGCGCGATTTCGCCAGCGGCTTTTTCAGCGGCTGGAACGGCGCGTCGACATAATGCGCCCAGCGATAGGGCGTGGTGTAGCCGATCGCGGCGTAATAGTCGCGGGTCCGCTGCATATAGGGGACCGGGGAATCATAGTCGGGCGCGAAGCCGAGCTGGTCGTCGAGGGGGCCGGACATTGTTGTGTCTCCTTGCGTTTCCACCGGGCCGTCACACGGCCTTTGCCCTGAGGCTAATGATACTCCGTTCATTCCTCAACTGCGGATATTGCATCAGACCTGCGCAGGATCGCGCCTCCGGGCGCGTTGCCTGGTCAGTAGATCGCGCAGCGCCTGCACCTTTGGCGAATCGGCTCCCTTCCGCCAGATCAGGTAGGTATCGGCGCGATTCTCGCCCGGCGGCAGGCGATGGACCTTCAGCCGCCGGCTCTCCGGAAATGTCGTCAGCACGCTTCTTGGCAGCAGCGCGACGCCCATGCCGGCGACGACACATCCGAGCATGGCGTGATAGGAGCCCAGTTCGATGGTGCGTTCCGGCATTTGACCGCGTAGCGCATACCAATCCTCCAATCGCTTGCGGTGCGGGCAGCCGTGCTCGAACGCGATGATGGTGCGCGGAAAGTAGGCGTTCTTGCCCTTGCCAATCGCCGGCGTGCCGGCGGCGGAAACGATGACGGGCTCTTCCTCGAACACCGCCACCTTCTCGAACAGCGCGTCCGCAACCGGCAAGGTCACCAGCGCGGCATCGAGTTCACGGGCCAGCAGCGCCTTTGAAAGCGCCGGCGGATTCCCGGTGCGAAGTTCGAAGGCCACGTCCGGATAAAGCCGATGATACTCGTTCACCGGTCCGGGCAGGCGGACGGCGGCGGTGCTCTCCATTGCGCCCAGGCGGAAAACACCGCGCGGCCGCGGATCCTGCACCGCATTGCGCGCCTCTTCGGCCAGCGCAAGGAGCCGGTCCGCATAGTCGAGCAATATTTGCCCGGCCGGCGACAGATGCAGGCGCTTTCCTTCGCGAATGAACAGTGAAACGCCGATATCTTCCTCAAGCTGGCGGATGCGCGTCGTCACATTGGACTGAACGCGATACAGCCGCTGCGCGGCCCTGGTCACGCTGCCTTCGCGGACCACGGCACTGAATATCTTCAAATCGGACAGGTCCATCTATCTCTCATGGAGATCATATTTATCATTATAATTCATTTTATGTGATTATATCTGCAGCGTAAAGCCATCGCATTGCGGCGCTTCGAGGAGCGCGGGCACGAACGGTGGGGGCCAAGATGCAGATGAGAAACCGGACCGAGGCCGGCGTCACCGAAATCCAGCTGAAGTCGCCTGCTGGTTATGCCGCAATGAAGGAAAAGCTCATTCGGGAAGCGCGGGTCGCGCAGGCTGCAGCTGTTCGAGCGGCGTTTGCCGGGTTGATCGCAGCGGTCGTCGCCTTCGCAACGCGGCTGAGCCATCCGCCATGCCTGCCGCCGCCTGAACCTGAACACGGAGATTGATCATGCCCAAAGCCTACTGGATCGTGCGCGTCAGCGTTCGGCAGCCCGAACGCTACCCGGACTACCTCGCCGCGGCGCGACCGGCCTTCGAGAAATTCGGAGCGAAGTTCATCGTGCGCGGCGGCCCATTCGAACTCATGGAAGGCGATGCGCGCGATCGTAACGTCGTCGTGGAGTTCGCCGATCGCGAAACGGCGATGGCCTGCTACCGGAGCGCCGAATATCAGAAAGCGAGAACGATCCGCCAGCAATATGCGGATGCCGACTTCATCATCGTCGAAGGCGCTTGATGAAGGTCGGCAGCGCTATGCGACGGTGCGCTCAAACCCCCGCCACCGACGACCAGATATCGGCCAGCTTGCGCCTGAACGCCTGCCGGCGCGTCAGGGGCACGACCTGCTCCTCATCCTCGGGCAGCCGCAGGCCGACCACGTTGACCCGCCCGCCGCTGATGCTGCGTGCGACCAGCACAATGGGATCCAGCACAAGCTCGGCGCCTTCCTTGGGCGCATGGTCGAGATGAATGTCGAAGTAATCCGCCAGCGTCAGCTTCGCCTGCTCTTCGCCTGTGGACACGCCGTAGATCTCGGCCAGCTCGCCGAGCGTGTGCTCGCCCGAGACCATGAAATCACCGAGCAGATGCGGGTCGGGCGCCGAGCTCGGCGCCATGTCGACGAAGAAGCGATCCAGCGCCTCGGCTTTTTCCGGCGGCGCCAGCAGATAGAGGTAGTCGCCGGCCGCGACCGGATCGGCTTCGACAGGCGAGAGGATGCGCTCGTCGCGGATCACCAGCGTCGGCTTCGACCAGGATGGCAGCAGGCCACGCCGGAAGTAGAGACTCTTCGGCCGTACCGGATAGCCGACCAGTTGCTGTTCGAGCTGGCCCGGCAGATCGAGCTCGACGCGCCGCGGACCGCGGTCGACGCGTGGCAGCGCCACATGCAGCCACCGGAATTACGGTGACACCCATTAGCCGGCCGGTCGTCAAGATGCAGAGAATTTTTTTTTGGCAGCGGCAGCTGCCAACATCTTTGATTGGTCGCTTTCAGCTACTGTGCTCGTACCGCGCCCGTTTCTTCGGTTGATGGCTACGTCCGCATTGCGGATCGCGCCAGACACCCATCGGGATCAAGCATCGGCCCGAGTGAGGCCTGCGCCCTGGCGGCATAGCCGCCCCAGAAGAACGTTGGTACCGTCCCGTATCCAAAAGAGTTTCGCAGAACTGTGGTTGCCGGCAGGCCGGCGCCAATCTCCGGATGGCTTACGGTGCGGGCGATCCGCTGTCACCGCAACTGGTGACGGCGATCCGGCGTCCAATTCAGTGCAGCTGGTTGCAGCCCCAGTCACCGTACGTGGCTCTCCGGATCGTCGTCGTCCTTCAGGCAAAGCAGCGCGTTACATCGAACGGCTTGCCCTCCTTCAGGATGTGGTAGCAGGCGCGCGCCAGCTTGTGTGCCAACGCCTTGGTGGCAACAATGTTGTTGGTCTTGGCCTTTTTGCGCTCATGGAAACGCTTGGCCTCGGGGCAAAAACGCCTGGCAAAATTCGCCGCCTCGACGAAGGCCCAGGCGAGATATTTGTTGCCGTTCTTGACGTTGCCTTCGCCTTTCTTCTTGCGATTGCTGGTGTGCACGCTGTCGACGCAGCGCGCGTATGACGCAAAGTTGCCGACCTCGGCGAACCGATCGATCGGGCCGGTTTCCAGAGCAATGACCGTGGCAAGCGTCTGGCCGATGCCCGGCACGGTGGTCAACAAGGCGTATTGCGGACGCGGCTTGACGCGTTCTTGCAGGCGCTTCTCCAGAAGCTCGATCTGTGACTGCAGTGTCGCGATAACAGCAACGTTGGCCTTGATTGCCAAGCCTACATCCGCCGCCAGGGGCAGGCTGTCGATCGTGTCGTCGGTCAGCCGCTTGATCTGATTGCTGGTCATCCGCCCGCCGAGCTGCCGGGCCATGATGTTCTCGACCGCGAGGACACGTGTCGTGCATGACTGCACCAGCTGCATGCGCTTGCGCGCCAGGTCACGCACTACTCGGTGCTCCCTCGGCAAGATCGTACCGGTCGGCAGGATGCCCAGTCGCAGCAGGTGCGCAAGGTGCTGCGCATCGGTCTCGTCGCCGCTGTGCTTCAGTCCTTCGTACTGCTTGATCGCCGCCGTGTTGGCGAGGTGCACGTGGAGGCCGGCGTCCTGCAATCCGTCGACCAGCCAATACCAGTTGTAGGTCGACTCGACCACCACGCCGGCCAATTCGTCTTGCCACCGGGCCAGAAAGCCCGTGATCTTCCCGGTGTCGTTGGGCAGGCGCTTCTGCGCAACAGCCCGATCACCATCGTCGATAACAGCGACAACGCTGTTGTTGGAATGCAGATCAATTCCGCTGTACATCATCTTCGCCTCCTCGTGGCCAAAAGTGATTCGATGACTTCGAACTCACTTTAGCTCCACCGCCTTCTTGGTCACGAAGGCCGGCTAGATGATCTTCAGTGCAGTTAACCGACAGATCGCGTCATTGCCGGTCCGGAAAGTCGTATAGGTAAATAGTTGAGTGCACCGTAATTCCTGACTATAGCAGCATTACGTCTTACCCTTTGGCACCAAGCGACCTTCATGAATTTCATGGCTGACGGCCTGTTTTTCGTCGGGAGGGGACAGGCGTTCCACCAACCGCGTCCCGCTCCAGAGCTCCGCGGGCTGCTGGCCCACCATCTGCTTTGCCCACACGATAGCGTTCTCGTCAGTGTCGCAGACGAACGAGCGGGAGCTTTTGAAATGGCCGTCCGAGCCAATGAGGTAGGCGCGATATTCCGCCACAGTAACCTCTCTCCCAAACGAGGCCGCCGTTGCGGCCGCCTTACCGGACCTCTAGTTCTTTGATTGCCAGAGCCGAAAGCTGCGCCGCATCATGAACACCAGTTTGCGCGATCCTGATGATCTTCTTCGCAATCATTTCCGTTAGAGGATCGTCGCGATCCTTGACGCAGAGGGTGTGCAGCGTTTGCTCGTATGCCGCTATGATGCCGTTAACCTCTTTCGGCCCCAGCCCCAAGGAAGAGTTCTCTAATAGGCGATAAATTGCCATTTCTATTTGATCCTCTCTTGGTTGCTTTGGGGGCCGAGGCCAGACACTCGATCATATGAGAAGCTGTCTCGGCTCGCCGGGCTTTACGAACCAGGAGCTCGCGCTCAAACCCCGGTGGGATATCTTGAGCCTGCCTGCGCAACAGCGTCGCCTCTTCTGCAAGGCGTTCTTTAAGGGATGTCGTTTGTTTGAAACGGCTACGCTTTGGCATGCGCTGCTCCATCCATGCGAGGTTTGCAGGAGCGCGACTGGCGGTCTCATCAGCGATGAAAGCCACGTACCGAGCGGTGCTAGCGATATATCCGAGCGGTGATAACCAAATATGCGCGACCTTGAGAAGCGCCAGAGTTTAAACATTAACTTTCTGTCACTCCGTCCTTTCGGACATGGAGCGTGCCGGAGCGCGGCCGCGGCCCCGCCAGGCCCCGGCTAGAATTTATCGCCTTGAGGGCCATAATGGTTCTGTGTGCGGAGTCGCGGACATGCCTCTAACAGGGCCAATCCCCGAGGGCAGACCGTTCTTTTGTCCCCATTGCGGGGCATTGTATTCAGTGACGGACTCGCGGCAACCCAAAGGTGACACTGCGGCAAAATGCGTTGTATGCGCGCAAACCATGGTCGAATGGGCCTCGACGGAGAGTCGAGTTTATAAGCTCGTTCATCGGCCCGAAGATGAGTGATCACCGCAAGCGCCCCCGACCCATCGGCAAGCTCATGCCGCCGGCAAGCACAGGTCGAGGAGACCCGGCGCGTGCTGCGGAAGGCATGCGACGCGGCCGACCGCGCGATTGACGATCAGGTGGCGACCATGCACCGAAGCTCGAAAGCGGGCTGCCAAGGTCCTCAATAAGCGAGCCAAAGATATTCCCGCCAGTCGATGGAGCCGGACCTGCCGTCGGACAGGCAATTATCCAGTTGTGCGCGTCGCATTGCAATCCCATTCATCCCGATGCTGGTGCCTTTTCCATCGCTTCGTTGGCAACGGAATTACCCGTAAAGAGTTATGATCATATGCCGACCCGTAACCCGCCGCCCACTCTGCATCCCATGAAGGATTTCGATCCTTCGGAGCCGGCGATCCTTCATGATCTGATATCAGATAGAATCATCACTTGGAGCGGCGAAGATGCTGCGGCCTTCCACCGTGCCCACATTGAAAGAGCGGACGGGACCGTCGCCTGGAACGAATTCGTGTTCGACGGCTGGGGAAACGTACTTGGTGGTTAGGAGATAAACGCAGCATGCGAGCGGATCCGCAGAGGCGTTTAACCTTTCAGGGATCGTTCCGAGCCCAAGCTACGTGCAATGCTTGAGTAAGACGAAGAATGCTGAGTACGGAAGATGCTGAGGACGAGAGTCTGTCCGACCGAGAAAATCCTCAGGATCGGTCCTTCGGTTAGCCGGAGACGAGCCCGACGCGCCGACCCCCCTGATGAAGAAATCCGCCCCAATGCTAGATCGCGGTTCTTTTTCGATCGGTGTTCAGCGATCGATCTCCCCGAACACGATGTCCAGCGAACCGATGATCGCCGACACGTCGGCCAGCAGGTGGCCGCGACTCAGGAAATCCATTGCTTGCAGATGCGCGAAAGAGGGCGCCCGGATCTTGCACTTGTAGGGTTGGTTGGTGCCATCGGAGACGAGATAGACGCCGAATTCGCCTTTGGGCGCTTCGACAGCTGCATAAACCTCTCCGGCGGGAACACGGTGGCCTTCGGTGTACAGCTTGAAGTGCTCGATCATTGCTTCCATCGAGCGTTTCATGCCGCTGCGTCGCGGCGGCGCTATCTTGTTATCTTCTATTATCACAGGCCCCTGTCCCTCGATAGCGCGCAGCTTGTCGATGCATTGTTTCATGATGCGCACCGACTGGCGCATTTCTTCCATACGTATCAGGTAGCGATCGTAACAATCGCCGTTCTTTCCGATCGGGATATCGAAATCGAATTCAGGGTAGCATTCGTAAGGCTGCGCCCTGCGCAGGTCCCAAGCGGCGCCGGAGCCGCGCACCATGACGCCGGAAAATCCCCAGCCCCAAGCCTCCGCGAGCTTGACGACGCCAATATCGACGTTGCGCTGCTTGAAAATGCGATTGTTGGTCAGCAGGCCTTCGAGATCGTCGCAAACTTTCAGGAACGGATCGCAGAATGTCCAGATGTCATCGATCAGCTTAGTCGGCAGATCCTGATGAACCCCGCCAACGCGAAAATAGTTTGCGTGCATGCGCGCGCCCGATGCACGTTCGTAAAACACCATCAATTTCTCGCGCTCCTCGAACCCCCACAACGGCGGCGTAAGTGCGCCAACATCCATTGCCTGCGTCGTGATGTTGAGCAGATGCGAGAGCAGGCGACCAATCTCGCAATAAAGCACCCGTATCAGTTGACCCCGTCTGGGAACGGTGATGCCAAGAAGCTTTTCGGTGGCCAGACAAAAAGCATGCTCCTGGTTCATTGGCGCAACGTAATCTAGCCGGTCGAAATAAGGCAGCGCCTGCAGGTAGGTCTTGTGCTCGATCAGCTTCTCCGTTCCGCGGTGAAGCAACCCAATATGCGGGTCGACGCGTTCGACGACCTCACCGTCGAGCTCGAGAACAAGCCGTAGCACACCGTGGGCCGCCGGATGCTGTGGCCCGAAATTGATAGTGAAATTGCGAACGGCGGCTTGGGCCATAACGACCTCACATCCCAGGAACGTCTCTTGTTCTAGTGGGTTCCAGAGAATCAGCCGAAAATGTCAAACCGCCGAAGGGGTCGATTTTTGGCCACATCTGCGCGAAGAAAGTCTGACCGCGACACGGCACCGGGCAGTTTACCGGCGTGAGCGGATCGTCGTTGGAGTGCACTGTCAGTGCAGTGCATTTAACTTTCATATTGCGTCATTGATGGGCGCGTAACTCCTCAGTCTGTCATCTCCAGCTCAAGCCGGGCGTCTTTCTTGGTTTTTGCTTCCGATATTTCGATACAGATTTTCTCACCCAAGGCATTGAGATAACCAAACAGACGGTCGTAGGTGTAACCGGCAAAATGCCCGCGCAAAAGTTTTGACACACCCGGTTGAGCAAGACCGAGCGGCGACGCGGCCTTGGCTTGGGTCAGGCCCTTTGATTTGATCCGAGCGGCAATGCGCGGGACAATATCCGCCTTGATGGAGTGTTCGGCAGCGTCAGGAAGACCGATATCCGCGAACACGTTGCCGCTGCTCTTTGTGACTCTGACTTTCTTTTTAATTGCCTCTCCGCCAAGCTCTCGGCTTCTTTTAATCTCCGCTTGATCTTCTCGATTTCGGTTTCACACCCCCGCCACCGACGACCAGATATCGGCCAGCTTGCGCCTGAACGCCTGCCGGCGCGTCAGGGGCGCGACTTTCTCCTCATCCTCGGGCAGCCGAAGGCCGACCACGTTGACCCGGCCGCCGCTGATGCTGCGCGCGACCAGCACGATGGGGTCCAGCACTAGCTCGGCGCCTTCCTTGGGCGCATGGTCGAGATGAATGTCGAAATAATCGGCCAGCGTCAGCTTCGCCTGCTCCTCCCCGGCCGACACGCCGTAGATCTCGGCCAGTTCGCCGAGCGTGTGTTCGCCCGATACCATGAAGTCGCCGAGCAGATGCGGGTCGGGCGCCGAGCTCGGCGCCATGTCGACGAAGAAGCGATCCAGCGCCTCGGCTTTTTCCGGCGGCGCCAGCAGATAGAGGTAGTCGCCGGCCGCGACCGGATCGGCCTCGACAGGCGAGAGGATCCGCTCGTCGCGGATCACCAGCGTCGGCTTCGACCAGGATGGCAGCAGGCCGCGGCGGAAGTAGAGACTCTTCGGCCGTACCGGATAGCCGACCAGTTGCTGTTCGAGCTGGCCCGGCAGATCGAGCTCGACGCGCCGCGGACCGCGGTCGACGCGTGGCAGCGCCACATGCAGCCACCGCGCCGCCGGCGCCAGCGTCCAACCCTGCAGCAGCAGCGAGATGACGACCACGACAAAGGCGACGTCGAAATAGAGATAGGCTTTCGACAGCCCGACCAGCATCGGGATCGAGGCGAGAAAGATCGCGACCGCACCGCGCAGGCCGGTCCAGGCGATGAAGACCTTTTCGCGCCAGTTGAACCGGAATGGCATGAGGCACAGCAGCACCGCGAGCGGCCGCGCCACCAGCATCAGCACCAGCGCCACGACCACCGAGGGACCCACGCTGTCCAGAAGGCGCTGCGGCGATGCCAGCAGGCCCAGCAGAACGAACATCACGATCTGCGCCAGCCAGGTCGCGGCGTCGAGAAACGTCACCACCGAATTATGCGCGCGCGTCGGCCGGTTGCCGATGATGATGCCGGCGAGATAGACCGCGAGAAATCCGGAGGCGTGCGAGATCTGCGCCACGCCGAAGATCACGAGCGCAGCGGTCGTGACAAAGGGCGCATGCAGGCCTTGCGGCAGCGCCATGCGATTGAGCGCCACCACCACCAGGCGGCCACCGATCACGCCGAGGACGGCGCCGAGCACGCCTTCGCGCGCGAGCTCCAGCACAACATGCGCGGGCGAGCTCTCGCCGAGTGAAATGAATTCGACCAGCATCAGGGTGAGAAAGATCGCGAACGGGTCGTTGGTGCCGGATTCGGCTTCCAGGGTTGCGCCGACGCGGGGACGCAGGCGCAGGCCCTGGGTGTGAACGAGCAGGAACACCGCCGCGGCATCGGTCGATGCCACCACGGCGCCGACCAGCAGCGCCTCGGTCCAGTTCAGATCGAGCGCATATTTGGCGGCCGGCGCGGCAACCAGCGCGGTGACCAGCACGCCGACGGTTGCCAGCACCATCGATGGCGCCAGCACAGTACGGATGCTTTGAAACCTGGTTCGCAGACCGCCGTCGAACAGGATCAGCGCCAGCGCCACCGATCCCACCAGATAGGTGGTGCGGACGTCATCGAAGGAGAGCTGGCCCGGCCCGGCATCGCCGGCCAGCATGCCGATCAGGAGGAACACCAGCAGCAGCGGCGCCCCGAAGCGCAGCGCGAGCAGGCTCGACAGGATGCCCGCCATCACCAGAACAGCGCCCAGAAAGATGGCGATGCTGACCGAGTCGAGAGAAGCCATGAATCTCCGCAGTAACCTCAACAATCCTGGCAAATACTTGCAATTGCATCCTTATCGTTGCCACAGTTGAACGCCAACCCATTTCTGCGTTAGTGGCAATGTGCCCGATTTTAGGGGCCTGACCTGCCCCCGCGCCTGCTGTGCCGATGGCATCCGCCCGGCGCTTATGAGAATCTGCCTGCTATTCGCGAATCAACTTTGTCCGGCGGGCCGGGCAGCCCCAAACGAGATTTGGCCGATGGACCTGAAAGAGATCATCGAGTTCTTGCACGCTACCGCGCGCTCGCTCGGCGCCGAGGTCACCTCGCCCTGGTTCTATCTGCAATTTGGCCTGATCCTCACCGCCGGCGGCATTGCCTGGGCCAGCGAGGCATCCATTCGCGCCCGCGTCGACATGACCTCGCTTGCGATGCGGTGGCCGGTAGCGCTGCGCCGCTTCGCCCACGTTCTGGTCGGCAGCACCTCCACCGTCGTGTTCGCGATCCTGGTGATCGTGGAGCGCTTCGTGATGGTCCACTCGACCTGGCCGAGCCGCAGCTATTTGCTGGCGGTTTCCGCCAAGCTTGCGGTGGCCTGGCTCGTGATCCGGCTGGTGACGTCGGTCATTCGCAACGAGTTCATCGTCAGGCTGGTGTCGCTGTCGGCCTGGCTGGTGGCAGCTCTCAGTGTCATCGGCCAGCTCGAGCCGACCCTGCAGTTGCTGGATTCGGATTCCGTCTCGATCGTTCTCGGCGGCTTGCGGCTGACGCCGCTGGTTCTGATCAAGCTCGGCGCGCTCCTGATCCTGGCGCTATGGCTGACCAACATCGCCAGCAATTTCATTGAAAGCCGGATCAACCGCTCCGCCGACCTCACCCCGTCCATTCAGGTGCTGCTGGTCAAGATGATCCGGATGGGGCTCTTGACGGTCGCCGTCATCGTCGCGCTCGGCGCCGTCGGCATCAACCTTTCGGCGCTGGCGGTGTTTTCCGGCGCGGTCGGCGTCGGTATCGGTATCGGCCTGCAGAAGATCGTCGCCAATTTCATCTCAGGGATCATCCTGCTGGCGGACAAGTCGGTGAAACCCGGCGATCTCGTCACCATCGGCGACAGCTCGGGCCGGATCAGCGCGATGAAGACGCGCTACATCTCGGTCGCCGCCGGCGACGGCCGCGAGTTCCTGATCCCGAACGAGGATCTGGTGACGCAGAAGGTCGTGAACTGGACCTATACCGACAAGAACACGCTGGTGAAGGTGCTGTTCAGCACCAATTACGACGCCGATCCCCGCCTCGTCTGCAAGCTGGCGATCGAGATCGCGGCGGCTGCCCCGCGCGCCATCAAGAACAAGCCGCCGAACTGCATCCTGACCGAATTCGCCGAGGCCGGCATGAAGTTTTCGCTGACCTTCTGGATCGCCGACCCTGATGGCATGGACAACGTAAAGAGCGAGGTGATGCTGGCGCTGTGGGACGCCTTCAAGCGCGAGGGGATCCGTGTTCCCTATCCGGTCCGCGAAATCCGCGTCCGCGGCGGTGCGCTGCCGGTGGAGCCCGTGGTGGAAGTTTCCGGCTAGTGCAAGTCTTTTTGGAGCTCCGGCACCTTAACCTCGACTTGCCGCAGACCGCTCCGATCACTAAATTAGACCATTAAACCAATCGTTCCCGTTCCTCCGAAGTATGACCGCCCCATGAGCTATATTGAAGCGTCTGACACCTCCTTGCGAAAAACCGGCCAGATCAAACTGCATGGCGCGAGCGGGTTCGCCGGCATGCGCAAGGCGGGCGCGCTGGTCGCCAAGTGCCTCGACGAGCTCACCGACATCGTCAAGGCGGGCGTCCCGACCTCCCGGATCGACGAATTCGTCCGCGACTTCGCCTTCAACCACGGCGCCTATCCGGCGACGCTGATGTACCGCGGCTACCGCTATTCGACCTGCACCTCGATCAATCACGTGGTCTGCCACGGCATGCCCGGCGACCGCGCGCTGAAAGAGGGCGACATCGTCAATATCGACGTCACCTTTATCGTCGAAGGCTGGTACGGCGATTCCAGCCGCATGTATGTGATCGGCCCGATCGCGCGCAAGGCCGAGCGGCTGATCGAAGTAACCTATGAAGCCATGATGCGCGGCATCGCCGCGGTGAAGCCCGGCGCCACCACCGGCGACATCGGCCACGCCATCCAGAGTTTCGTCGAGCCGCAGGGCATGAGCGTGGTGCGCGATTTCTGCGGCCATGGGCTGGGACGCATGTTCCATGACGAGCCGAACATCATCCATATCGGCCGGCCCGGCGAGGGCGTGATGCTGAAGCCCGGCATGTTCTTCACCATCGAGCCGATGATCAATCTCGGCAAGCCGCATGTAAAAATCCTGTCGGACGGCTGGACCGCGGTGACGCGCGACCGTTCGCTGTCGGCACAGTTCGAGCATTCGGTCGGCGTGACCGCGACCGGCGTCGAGATCTTCACGCTGTCGCAGCGCAACGGCGAGAAGCCACTGACTCCGGCATAGCTGGGCTCCGGCATAATTGGGCGGAAGCCTGGTTCCAGCCTACCAACGATCCAGCCACATAACCGAATGAGTTCGCAGGCAGGGCCACGCGAGAAGCTCATCGCGGCTTGTTGCGCGCGGGAATCGAAACATTGGCCAGGTGCGGCGCGCCGTTCGGAAGGCTGTCGAACAAGACCACAATCTGCGCCTTGTCGCCCGTCATATCGAGAACCGTCACGCCCTCGGCCTTGCCTGTTTTCATCTCGCCGTCGACTTGCCCTGTCACCGCCGCGAGCGGCCCGATCGGCGTCACCTTGTCTTTGGCCGGATCGACGACAAAGAGCTTGAAGGGGACTTCCGGCCCATGGGCCGCGCCGGCGACGACGAGCAGACGCTTGTCGGGCAATGGCGCGAGGTCGCGGATTCCCAGCCCATCAAGATCGATCGGAACGACTTCGGGCTTGGCTTTGCTTCGCTTGTTTCCGGCCTTGAACAGGTCGGCGATATCGCCGGATACCAGATAAGCGGTTTTGTTCTTGCGCACAGGTCCCCGCAAGCCGAACCAGATCGTGTCGCCCTGCACCGCGACGCCTTCGATGTTCAATCCGTCAGCGGATTCCAGATCCTTGCCGAAAAATGCCGCCGCCTTGCCGGCGCGTTTCAACAGATCCGAGACGCGATAGGTGGTCTCAACCGCTTGCGCGAAGTTTTCGCGCGCCAGCGGCCTGCCGGCGCGATCGGCCGGTTGTCCCTGCCGATCGACCCGCACCCGCGCGAGGATAAAGGAAGATAGCCGGAACTTGCCCCTGGAGCGTCCGCATCCGTGCGAACCGGCGACATAAAAATAGCGCGCGGCATACGCGACCCCTTCACCGTCCAAATCCCTGAAATCATCTGCTTTCTCGCAGGTCTCGTCCGGTGGACGTCCGAGCGTCCGTGAGTCCGGCGCGCTGCCGATCAGTGGCACAGGGTCTCCGACGACCATGCGATCGTCCTGGATCGTGGCGAACTGCGCGTTCTTGTTCTCGTCGTTGACCAGCAGGCACTTTCGCGGCGTGCCTTCCGGCAGGCAAGCCATCCCGCTGATGTCGGTCGCGGCCGCGCCTTCACTGACCGCAAAGTCACCCTGGATCGTCATTCGCTTGAGGGGGATGGACGAGGTCTGTTGCGCCTCAGAGCTGCCACCAATGCAGCCCAGCAAGCTCATGGTGACGAGGGCGAAACGTACCGAACGCATTTCTCTTTCCTCAAGACAAGCGTGTCGATAAAATGCACTGCAACCCATCATTGCATCCGTCACAATTCGTTGCAACAGGGAGCTGACGGTGACGACGATAGAACGGGGAGCGAAACTTGTTGCGACCTACCTCATCGCATGCGCGGTTTTCTTCGCAGGCCAGAGCAACGCGGCCGACGACCCCCTGTTCGTAAGCAAGAGGATCACGCCGCAGGGCGAGTATACTCCCGGCATCGAAGGTCCCGCGGTCGACGCATCCGGCAACCTCTACGTTGTCAATTTTCAACAGAGCGGCAGTATCGGCAAGGTCGCGGCTGGCGCCTCGCAATCCCAGCTCTTCGCATTGCTTCCTGTGGGCAGCATCGGTAACGGCATTCGTTTCGATCGCGGCGGGCGGATGTACGTCGCTGATTTCAAGAAGCACAATGTCTGGGTCATTGAACGCGGCGAAACCACACCGCAGGTCTATTTTCATTCCGATCGGTTCAATCAGCCAAACGACCTGGCGATCGCGGCGGACGGCACGCTCTATGCCAGCGACCCGCAATTTGCATCGCCCGCGGGCGGCCAGATCTGGCGCATTACCCGCGGCGCGGACGGCAAAGGTCGCGGCGAAGTGATGTCCAGCACAAGGCGCCTCGGCGTGACCAACGGAATCGATCTGAGCCCGGACGGCGCGACGCTTTACGTCAGCGAGTCGAATTCGCGGCAGGTATGGGCCTATCGCCTCGATGGCAGCAAATTGCTCGACCCGCGGCTGGTCAGGGGTTTTGCGGATTTCGAGGTCGACGGCCTGCGTACCGACCTCGACGGCCGGATTTATCTCGCGCGGCTTTCGGCCGGTAAAATCGCCATCATCGGCGCCGATGGATCGCTCCAGCGCGAGGTGCCCCTGAACGGAAAACAGCCGACCAACCTCACCTTTGGCGGTCCTGACGGCAAAACCGTGTTCGTGACCCAAAAGGAAGGCCGCTTCATCGAGGCGTTCCGCGTGGACCGTCCCGGCCGCGAGCCATGCCTGCAAGTGCCCGGTAGGTGCTGAGACGCCGGAACGCGAAGAAACCGCTGAACGATCTTGATGCCATCATAAGGGGAAGGACGAAGAGTGGGCCAGCGCAGCATGTATATCTGGAAGCTTCGTGAAGTGGTGGCCGCGGAAGGCAGTCCGGCAGAAATTATCGCGAAAGCCAAACGGGCCAACCTTTCAGCGCTGTGGGTGAAAGTTGCGGACGGAACTTCGCGTTATGCGAATGTGAGAGATGGCGTTGCGCGCGACTTCAAGGAACTGATCCGCCTGGCGCGTGATAACGGTATCGAGATTTGGGGCTGGCAGGTCCCCCATTGCGCGACGACTGCCGTTGCGAAGAAAGAGGCGAAGCTGCTCGGCGATCTCGTTGAGGAGTTCGAACTCGACGGCATGATCATGGATGCCGAGGGAACGAGCGCATACTTTCATGGCGACCTGGCGGAAGCGAAGGCTTACGCCGCTGCGATGCGGCAAATTGCAGACAACCTCGAAAAACCGCTTGGAATATCCAGCAACGACATTCCGCAAAATATCGACGGCTGGCTGCCGAAATTCAACGAGATCGCCAAGAAGGCGCATATCAACTTCCCGCAAACCTATTATGGCGCCAGTCCCAGCGTCGCCAACCGCGTCGACCGCGCGGAGACCGGCAATGCACATTTGACGATTCCGTTCGTCCCGGTCGGCGCGGGCTTCATTGGAACGGCCGAAGGCGGCTGTGCCTCGGCGTCGGCCTGCGCCGAGCGTGCCCGGGAATTCATTCGGCTGTGCAACGCCAGAAATTACCAAGGCTACTCATTCTGGCATTGGGGCGGAGCCCCGATGACGTTGTGGGAGGTGTTGAATACCGTTCAACCCTAGATCCTCAGCGGATCGTCAATATCGACGTCACCTTCATCGTCGATGGCTGGCCATGAACCCGATCGACCCACGGACAAGCCATCTGTTACCGCACAATTGGGGCCGGCGGGTCATCCTCGCCCTCCTGCCTCCCGGCGGGTCCTCCCGCACCGCTGCAACCGCCTGTCATTGAGCCGGAACCGGAATATCCTGGGTTGTGCGGGGTAGCATGTAGCGTGAGCCCTTCGGAACAGAAGAGCCAGGCGGGCTAGGGATCAACAAAAGGGAGCAAGGGCAATGTTCGAGATTTCACGTCGCGATCTGGTCCTCGGGAGCACGGGGGCAGCGCTCGTTTTCGGCCTCAAGGCGCCGGTTTCATTCATCGGCGCGGCGCATGCGCAGCGCGCCGCGGACAGCCTCAAATACAAGGTCGGCGACATCGAGGTCTTCAGCCTGCATGACGGCAGCATCGAGCGGGTTCTGGCTGACGGCTTCGTCAAGAACGCCTCGCTCGACGACGTCAAGAAGGCTTTGACCGCCAGCGGGATCGGCCCGGACAAGTTCGATAACCCGTTCACGGTCACCGCGATCCGGACCGGCGGCAAGGTCGTGCTGTTCGACACCGGCTTCGGCGGCAACGGCCCGCCGACGGTCGGCAAGCTCGCCGACAACATGAAGGCGGCCGGCCTCGACCCGGCGACCGTCTCCACGGTGGTGATCTCGCATTTCCACCCCGATCACATCTCGGGCCTGTGGGTGAAAGAGACCAATGCGCAGGTGTTTCCGAATGCGGAAATCCTGATGCCCGAGGTGGAGTACAAGTTCTGGACCGACCCGGCGCTGGTGGAGAAGCTCCCGGAAGCTGCTCGCGGCAATGTGCGGCGCATTCAGTCCACCTTCCCGACCTGGAAGAACATCAAGCAATATGCCGACGGCGCCGAACTGGTCCCCGGCGTGCGCGCCATTGCCACGCCCGGCCACACCGTCGGCCACATGTCCTTCCTGGTGGCATCGGGCGGGCAGCAACTGTTCATCCAGAGCGACGTCACCGGTATCCATCAGTTGTTCGTCAAGAATCCCGGCTGGTTCTCGATGTTCGATGCGGATGGCCCCCAGGCGGAAGCCACGCGGCGCGCGTTCTTCGATCGCGTCATTGCCGAAAAGGGCATGATCGCCGGCTATCATTTCGGTTTCCCGAACGTCGGCACGCTGTCGAAGGACGGCAACGGCTATGCGTTCGCAGCCGTGAAGGCCTGATAGCGCGGCTGGTTTGAAACTACCGGAGGCGCCGTGCTTCGCGCGGCGCCTTTCCTCTATCCGAAATCGTCGGCTGGCCTGACACTTCAGAGTTGCAAAAGCTGACCGGCACGGCAATTGTTAGTGCCGATGCCCGCCAAGACCAGTGATACACCAGATCAACCCACCGAGACGCCGCATTATCACGGCCACCGTGAACGGCTGCGCGAGCGGTTTTACAGTGCCGGGCCGGAGGCGCTGAGCGACTATGAACTGCTGGAGATGGCGCTGTTTCCCGCTTTGCCCCGGCGCGACACCAAGCCGCTGGCGAAGGCGCTGTTGAAAAAATTCGGCTCGTTCGCCGAAGTCATTCATGCGCCGGTCGCCCGCCTGCGCGAGGTCGATGGCATCGGCGAGGCCTCGATCAACCAGATCAAGCTGCTCGCCGCGGCGGCGAGCCGGGTGGCAAAGGGCGAGATCAAGCGCAAGATCGCGCTATCGTCCTGGAACGACGTAATCGAGTACTGCCGGACCGGCATGGCGTTCGCCGACAAGGAGCAGTTTCGCCTGCTGTTCCTCGACAAACGCAACCAGTTGATCGCGGATGAAATTCAGCAGACCGGCACCATCGACCACACCCCGGTCTATCCGCGCGAGGTGATCAAGCGCGCGCTCGAACTATCGGCGACCGCGCTGATCCTGGTGCACAACCATCCCTCCGGCGATCCGACGCCCTCGCAGGCCGATATCCATATGACCAAGGCGATCGTCCAGATCGCCACCCCGCTCGGCATTTCCGTGCACGACCACATCATCGTCGGCAAGAACGGTCATTCGAGCCTCAAGGCGCTGAAGCTGATCTAGTAGGGCGTGAACCCATAAATTCAGAGGAGGAGCGCATTCCGGACTCAAGTCAGATACCGCGCAAGATCTGAAAAGTGCCGATACTGTTGAAAAAGTCGAAAATCGAGCGGCCCCAAAGATCTCGCGAATGTCAGTTTTTGGTTGTCTCTGCCGCGGGGAGCCCTTGTAAGACAAGTACGGGAGTCACTGGTCGGTTTTGCGCGAATCGATGAGGTCCCCCACGTCGCCGAGCGTTAGACGCACCAATAGTGCTGAAAAATTTCGTTCATAAGCTGAAGAGGACTTCTTCAACGGTATCTGCCAACAGGCGACATCGGAAAGAACAAAGCCTCCTATCGAGGAGACCGTAGTTAGGCGGTTGTATCCCGGCGAATTGGCCCAATCCTTTTTCGCTGATGACTGGAAATTCTCAGGACCGCTGGAGCGTGTCTCTCGCTGCGAGTTGAGGGACCTGGAGCGCAAGGGACAAAATTGGCCGAGCTTCGGAGGCACGATGTCTACAAGACGCCCCGTGTACCGTGTGACCCGATCGCAGGACCGAAAGCGAATCGTGCTGCTTCAAGAAATCCAAGTATACTACCGATTATCAACGTGCTCTCAATGCCTTGACTTGCCGGTGGTGGTGCTTTGGCGCTATGCCGTAGTGCTCGCCACCCGTGCATGCGACCAAAGGACCCAAGGTGCAGTTCCTGTTCGCCGACTACGTACTTGACCTTAATCGGCGGGAGCTCACCCGCGGCTCTGCCGCAATTGCAATTGGCCCAAGGGTGTTCGACCTGCTGGTCTACCTGGTGCAAGCCCGCGACCGCGTCGTCACCAGGGATGAACTGCTGGACACCGTGTGGAGCGGGCGCATCGTCTCTGAATCAACGCTCACCAGCCATATCAACGCGGTGCGCAAAGCGATTGGCGATAGCGGCCAGGAACAGCGCCTGATCCGAACGATTGCCCGCAAGGGCCTCCGGTTCGTGGGCGAGGTTGAGGCAAAAGGCCCCGATAGCGCCATCGTCCGAAACGCGGAGCAGGCTAACTCGAATGAGCGCCAGGAGCCGTCTCTTCCTGACAAGCCCTCGGTTGCCGTCCTGCCGTTTCAGAACCTGAGCGGTGATCCCGAGCAGGAGTACTTCGCCGATGGTGTTGTTGAGGACATCATCCTGGCCTTGTCGCGGATACGCTGGCTGTTCGTTATCGCCCGGAATTCGAGCTTCACATACAAGGGCAGGGCCGTGGATGTCCGACAGGTGGGGCGCGAATTGGGCGTGCGATATGTGCTTGAAGGCAGCGTGCGCAAAGTGGCGACAAGGGTGCGCATCACCGGGCAACTCATTGATGCGACCAATGGCGTGCATCTCTGGGCCGAGCGTTTCGAAGGCACCCTCGACGACATCTTTGAGCTGCAGGACACGGTCGCCGCAGGCGTCGTCAGTGCGATCGCGCCGCAGCTTGAGCTTGCCGAAATCGAGCGTGCGAGCCGAAAGCCGACCGAAAGCCTCCACGCCTATGACTATTACTTGCGTGGATTGACCAAATTTCACCTTGCGACCAGGGCCGGCCTCGATGAGGCATTGCCGCTATTCTACAAGGCGATCGAGCTCGATGCGGAGTTCGCCTCCGCGTATGGAATGGCGGCGTGGTGCTACTACTGGCGCAAGATGAATCGTTGGCTCAACGATCGAGAGGCAGACGGCAACGAGGCTGCGCGATTGTGCCGACACGCCGTGACGCTGGGAAAGAATGACGCGGTCGCTCTGACCAGAGGCGGGCACGCATGGCCTCATTTTGGCGGTGACCTCGAAAGTTGCGTCACCTATGTCGACAGGGCCATGGTGCTCAATCCCAATCTCTCGACGATCTGGTACCTCGGCGGGTACCAGCGAATTTCCCTCGGCAAACATGATAGTGCGATCGAATATTTCACGCGTGCCATGCGCCTCAGTCCGCTGGATCCGGAGACATTTCAAATGCAGACCGGAATCGCGATGGGGCATTTGTATTCCGGGCGATTTGATGCGGCTGTCGCCTGTTTAGAGATGGCATGGCGGGAGGTACCGAATGTGCTGCGGGTTGCGGCCTTTATGGCCGCAAGCCATGCGCTGGCAGGCCGGGAGGAAGAAGCGCGACAAGCCATGCACCACGTGCGTCGGCTCGATCCCACGCTGCGCATTGGCAAGCTCGATGACTGGCTGCTGGTCCAACCGAAGGATTTCGCGGTAGCCGTGGAAGGCCTGCGAAGAGCGGGATTGCCGGAGTAACGGCACCGCTTACTCCTGCTTCTACCCCCCGAAGGATCAGAAGATCGAAAAGCCGCGGTCCAACAGGGATGCGTCCGAATCGTCTTTGAGTTCCCGCCTGCCGGCGTCAGACAATAATCTTCGGCTATCCGGATTATCGTGTGGAATGCCGCGCGTGCGCCGTGGCCTTGACTGCTGTAGGCGCTTCCAATCCTTCGCTACCCGGATTCCTGGTGACACCGCGGGAATTTTCTGAGCGACTGCGGGCATTGGCTTACGCCTGCCGATACAGAATGATCGGAACTCCCGGAGCAAGTTGGTTCAGGAAGTCGAAGTCGCCGACATTCCCTGTCAATATGCTGGCACCGATACCCCGCGCCTGAAGATAGATGAGCGCATCGTTGAGGTATTTCCGCTCATGACCCGCACCCTTCGGCGCGCCGCTGAGACGAACGAGCTCACCCGCAAGCATTCCCGCTTCGCCCCACATTGCCGTGTCTGGAGCTTGCAAGCGATGCTGCGGAATGTCTTCAATCACATCCCGTACCGTTTGCAGAACCCCACTCGTTGAGGGGTGGGCCGGATCGAGCCGCCCGAACACATGCGTTAGTTCGGCTAGGCAGACGGCCGAGTGGTGGCAGACGCGATATGTCAGCAATTCATCGACGGCGTCCGGCGTGCGTGCCTGCAAGACGTCGAGGTAAACGCTGGTATCGAGAATTAGCGCGCCGCCGATGAGCGGCTCGTCGGATGCCCAGGCAAGCTCGGAATCCGCTCGTCGCGTCAACCGCTCCAAACGCTTGTGCGGCTTCAGCCTCCGCAACGTTCCCTGGAGATCAAATGGCAAGATCGATATCTGCCGGGACGCTTCCCTTGCGCCGGACAAGACGCGGGCCGAAATCGTCTTCGAGCGCCAAGCGCGACAACGCGAGCTCTAGAAGTTCGGTATCGGAAGATACGTGAGCCCGCTTCTTTGCCGCTTCGATCAGGCCTGCCGGCACGCGCCCGGACAAGCGCGTGTTCTTGGCCTCACCGAGCAGCCCGACGGCGCGCGCCTGCTCGAGCACGAGCCGATTGCGCTTAAGCGCAATGTGCTCCTCGGTCTCTGTCGACGTGCGGGTCCGCATAACCATGGCAATCTCCAGCGTTGAACAAAATATAACAATTGTTCAACGCCTTTGCAAGGCGGGAAATGAGGGCCTTGTCCGGTAATCGGTGCGCGACCACCGTGCACGCGCTCGCGGCTACAACATCAACCGGCGGCTTGGCCCCGACCCGGCGCGCGATGTTCAACACGAAATTCCGAATGGCCTAATCTTCAAATGAAATTGGCGCTTCCGCGCGCCGCTTGGACAAATTTCCAAGGTAAATCCAATCGCAATCCAACATGGCTGCAAGGCTTTTCGGCCAGCTTGGGCGCAATCTCCCCTCGCTTTCACAAGCAAGGCCATTGGTGGCCCGAAAGTCGAGGGAAAGTCATGAAGATTGTCATTATTGGCGGTACCGGGCTCATCGGAACGAAGCTCGCGAGCAAGCTCCGTCAGAAAGGCCACGAGGTGATCGCGGCATCTCCCAGTACGGGCGTCAACACGATCACCGGCGAGGGTCTCGACAGAGCGCTTTCGGGCGCCGAGATTGTCGTCGATGTTGCAAACTCGCCCTCCTTCGAGGACCGTGCGGTTCTGAAATTCTTCGAAACGTCAGGCCGCAATCTTCTCGCCGCCGAGGCCGCCGCCTCGGTACGCCATCATGTAGCGCTGTCCGTTGTCGGGGTCGACCGCCTTTCGGAAAACGGTTACTTCCGCGCCAAGCTGGTGCAGGAAAGCCTGATCAAGGCCTCGAAGATTTCCTACACGATCTTGCGCGCGACCCAGTTCTTCGAGTTCGTCGGCGGGATCGTCGATTCTTCTGCTGATGGACAAATCGTCAGGCTGTCGCCTGCCCTGTTTCAGCCCGTGGCTTCGGACGACGTCGCTGCCGCCCTGGCCGACGTCACGCTCGGCGGTCCGGTCAACGGCATCGTTGAGCTGGCCGGACCGGAACCGTTCACTCTCGATGACTTCGCCCGGCAATATCTGACGGCGACAAAGGACCCGCGCAAGGTCGTCGCCGACATCCATGCTCGCTATTTCGGAGCAGAACTAGACGATCGGTCTCTCACGCCGGGCCAGAATCCCCGGCTCGGCGCCGTGCGTTTCGAGGACTGGCTGGCCGGGCTCCGCCAGTGACGGGCACGACCAAGGCCCGCAAATCGATACTCACGACGCCCGGCGCATCGCGAGCAAGACAGGGCCCGCGCGTCTGCTTGCCGTTTCGTCGTGGATAGCGACGAAAAGAACCTGACCATTCCGGATCATGACGACTAGCGGGAGCTGCTCGTCATACCGTACCCGGCCTCCCTAGCCCGAGGACAAAACCATGAGTAAGCCGATCTTGCGCGATTCCTCGCATGAGGATCCGTCGGCGGCGTCTGAGGCGCGCCAACACCAGTCGCCCGATGCCGACCGGCGCCCTGCCGATGTGGAGATGGCGCGCGTGCTCAGGACCGCGCCCCTTCGCATGGCCTCCGACCCGTCCAGCGGCGCAATCGCCTATTGGAAACATGAGCCCGTGCACGACGTCGTCGAGCCCATGGCTGATCACGTCATCATGACTTACCCCGCCGGCTCGCAGCGCCTGGAGCGGCGCACCGGGAGATCAGCCGCGATTGCAACGGCGCGTCCCGGGGGTGTGACGATCATTCCGGCCGGTTCGACCTCCCGGTGGGACATTCACAAGCCCATGCATGTCGTTCAGCTCTACCTTCCGCACAGAACGCTCGAACGTGTTGCCGGCGAAGCCGACCTGGCCGCTCCCGGCGATCTCCTGGAAAGAACGGGGCACACCGACCTCATTACATCCCGATTGCTCATGAGTGCGGCGGATGCGCTTGAGGGCAGCGCGGCGTTGGATGCCCTGTTCAGGCAGCAACTGACGGATCTTTTGGCCAACCGTCTACTGGCCGCGCACGCCGGCTCGCCGATCGTGTCCCCGCCGGTCGTGGGCGGCCTCGCGCCGATGGCACTGCTCCGCGCCATCGAACGCCTGCGTTCCGATAGCGATGCGGACGTCTCGCTCGCAGCGCTCGCTTCGGATGCTGGACTGTCGCGCTTCCACTTCTGCCGTGCCTTCAAGGAAAGCACCGGGCTTTCGCCGCATGCCTGGCTGCGCCAGCACCGACTCGAGCAGGCCATGAACATGCTGCGCGACACCGACGCGTCGGTCGTGTCGGTTGCCGCCGCGCTTGGTTATGCCTCCCAGACCGCCTTCGCTGCGGCGTTCAGGCGGCTGACCGGAGAAACCCCGAGCGATTGGCGACGACGCTTTCGGTAACAGCAATCGCTCTGCGATGGCAGCAATCGCGCTGGCGCAGCCGCAGGACTGGTTCGCTAAGACATCACGGAGCATTCGCCAACACCAGGGAAGACAAGAAAATGGTCAGGAACAAATCCATCAGCCAGCTTGCAAGTACTTCGCGCAGGAAAGTGCTCGCAAGCGCGCTCATTTACGCGACTTCGCTCACCGTCCGCTCCTCTTCGGCGACCGGCAAGGAAAAAGACTCTTCGACATTCCCCGCTCAAAGGACTGATCCCATGACCTCCGTCACCACCAAGGATGGCGTACAGATCTTCTACAAGGACTGGGGGCCGAAATCCGCCCAGCCCATCGTCTTTCACCACGGCTGGCCGCTGAGCTCCGACGACTGGGAGACGCAGATGCTCTTCTTCGTCGGCAAGGGCTATCGCGTCATCGCCCATGATCGCCGCGGTCACGGTCGCTCAAGCCAGGTGAGCGATGGCCACGACATGGATCACTATGCCGCCGATGCCGCGGCGGTCGTCGAGCACCTCGATCTTCGCAACGCCATTCACGTCGGCCATTCCACCGGCGGCGGCCAAGCCGCGCGCTACGTCGCGCGTCACGGCAAGGATCGCGTCGCAAAACTGGTACTGATCAGCGCCGTGCCGCCGTTGATGCTTAAGACGGAAGCCAATCCCGGCGGCCTGCCGATCGAAGTGTTCGACGGCCTACGCAAGCAGCTCGCCGCCGGCAGATCGCAGTTCTATCTCGATTTCGCCAGCGGCCCGTTCTACGGCTTCAACCGGCCGGGCGCCAAGGCATCGGATGCAATCATCTGGAATTGGTGGCGCCAAGGCATGATGGGCGGCGCCAACGCGCACTATGACGGGATCAAGGCGTTCTCGGAAACGGACTTCACCGAGGACCTGAAGAGCATCACTGTGCCCACGCTCGTCCTGCACGGTGACGACGACCAGATCGTGCCCGTCGCCGATTCTGCGCCGCTGTCGGCGAAGCTGCTGAAGCGCAGCACTCTCAAAATCTACGAGGGGCTGCCGCACGGTATGTGCACGACCCATGCCGACCTCATCAACGCCGAGCTGCTCTCGTTCATCGCGGCCTAGCGCCTTCGCTTACGTCTTTTCATCGAAAACACTCAAAACCAGGAGCAAACCACATGCGACTAGTCATCATCGGCGCCGGCTTCGCCGGCATGTACGCTGCACTTTCCGCCGCCCGCCTGCGCGACATCCAGGGCGTTTCGCCCGAAGAACTCGAAATCGCACTGATCGCACCGGAGCCGACGCTGGTGGTCCGCCCGCGGCTTTACGAACCGAAGCCCGAAACCCTGACCGCGCCGCTGCTTGACGTCCTCAAGGCGATCGATGTCGACTACATTCAGGGCAGCGCCGAGACGATCAACACCGATGCTCGAACGGTGCAGATCACGACTCCAAAGGGCCCGCGAAAGACTCTGTCCTACGACCGTCTCGTGGTGGCCACCGGCAGCCGCCTCTTCCGCCCCAACATTCCGGGCCTTGCCGATCACGGCTTCAGTGTTGACTCGCTCGATGACGCAATCGCGCTCGACAAGCATCTACACAGCCTGGCCGACCGGCCGGCCATCAACGGGCGCGATACAGTCGTCGTCGCCGGCGGCGGCTTCACCGGCATCGAGGCAGCAACGGAGCTGCCCGCGCGCTTGCGCGAAATCCTTGGCAAGGACGCCAAGACACGCGTGATCATCGTCGACCGCAACAGTGCGATCGCTCCCGACATGGGCGAAGGCCCTCGCCCAGTGATCGAGGAAGCGTTGCGCAAGCTCGGCGTAGAGACCCGGCTCGGAGCCGGCGTCGCCTCGCTCGACAAATCCGGCGTCACCCTGTCGACCGGCGAACACATCGAAACCGAGACAGTGGTCTGGGCGGCCGGCATCCGCGCCGCGCCGTTGACGGCGCAGATTCCCACCGAGCGCGACAGTTTCGGCCGGCTGCTGGTGGATCGCGATCTGCGCGTGCCGGGTGTCGCCGGCGTCTTTGCCACCGGCGATGCTGCGCGGGCCGCATGCGACGACGAAGGCAACTACGCGCTGATGTCGTGCCAGCACGCCACGCGTATGGGCGCCTTTGCCGGCAACAATGCCGCCGCCGAACTCCTGGGCGTTTCGACCAGGCCGTATCACCAGAAGGCCTACGTCACCTGCCTCGACCTCGGCGAAGCCGGCGCTCTGTTCACGCGCGGCTGGGAACGCAAGGTCGAGATGGTCGGCGACGTCGCCAAGAAGACCAAGCAGGAGATCAATACTGTCTGGATCTACCCGCCCCGCGCCGAGCGCGCCGCGGCGCTCGCATCGGCCGATCCGGAGCGCGTGACCAATCTCTAGACACCCCAAGCGATGGCGGCCGCGCTCCCCTGGCTGCGCGGTCTGCTCAACCAAGACCAGCCAGAACCAAGACCAACCAGGCACCTTTACCATGAAACAGGAGACGATCATGAACCTGCACAATACCTCATACCCCGTTACATCGGGACCCGAAGAGCTCGTTCCGTCGCGCTACGCGCTGAAGGTAGGCGACATTGACGTGCTGGTGGTCAGCGATGGAGTGCTGCCGCTCCCAACCCAAATGTTGGGACACAACGCCGACCCGGCCGACCGCGCGGCCTGGCTGAAAGACATGTTCCTGCCGCAGGACGCGTTCGACTGGGCGCTGAACGTGGTCGTGGTGCGTAGCGGCGGCAAGACCATCCTCATTGACGCTGGACTAGGGTCCGATCCGGACTTGAACTTGCCGCGGGCCGGCCAGTTGATCAAGCGACTGGAGGCCGCCGGCATCGATCTCGGGTCCGTGACCGATCTTGTGCTGACCCACATGCACATGGACCACATTGGCGGGCTGCTCGTCGAGGGGGTGAAGGAGCGACTGCGTAAAGACCTGCGGATCCACGTGGCGGCCGCCGAGGTCAAGTTCTGGGAGTCGCCCGATTTCTCCCACACCTCCATGCCGCAGGGTTTCCCGGATGCGCTTCGGTCGGCCGCCAAGCGGTTCGTGAGCGAGTACGGGAGCAACCTGCGGACGTTCGATGAGGAGCAAGAGATTGCGCCGGGCGTGGTCGCCCGTCGCACCGGCGGTCACACTCCCGGGCACAGCGTGGTCCGCGTGGCGTCCGGCGATGACGGGCTGACGTTCGCCGGCGACGCCGTGTTTACTGTCGGGTTCGAGCAGCCCGACTGGCACAACGGTTTCGAACACGACCCCGAAGAGGCGGCGCGCGTTCGGGTCCGTCTTTTGCGGGAGCTGGCTAAGAGCGGCGAGATGCTGGTGGCCACTCACCTGCCGTTCCCGTCCATCGGACGGGTGGCGGCCGACGGCGACGCCTTCCGTTTCGTACCGGTCTTCTGGGACTACTGACCGCTCGTTGGGTTAAGGCCGAACCAGGGCGCGCGCATGAGTTCGCGCCCTGGTTCAATACCTCGCAACCACTGAGCCGCTGAAACCGAAGCGGTCGCTTAATGCCCGCTTTGACCAACTTCCAACTTTACAGATGAGTCGAACGAACATGCAGAACGAAAAAGTCATGATCATAACGGGCGGCAGCTCTGGCATCGGTCGGGCGGCCGCGCTCCGTTTTGCCAACCAAGGCGACAAGGTCCTCATCACCGGCCGCCGCGCCGGCCCCGTCGAGCAAACGGTGGCGGCGCATAAGAATATCGCGGGCATCGTTGCGAATACCGCCTCTGCTGAAGACGCCAGGCGGACCATCGCCACGGCGGTCGACAAGTGGGGCCGAGTGGATGCGCTCGTCAACAACGCCGGCGCGGGCGCCATCCTTCCGTTATCGGATGCGACAGCCGATCGGATCACAGACATCTTTTCCGTCAATGTGCTCGGTCCGAGCCTGCTGGCCCGCGCCGCCCTTCCTCACCTGAAGGCGACGCAGGGCACCATCATCAACATCTCCTCGACCTTCGGTCACCGGCCGGCGGCGGGACTATCCCACTACGCCGCCAGCAAGGCGGCGCTGGAACACCTGACCCGCTGCTGGGCGCTCGAACTCGCGCCGCTCGGAATAAGGGTGAATGCGGTCGCGGCCGGGCCCACGGAAACCGGCGCCTTGACCGGGATGATGGGGCTATCTGCGGAACAGGCAGAAGCCGTCAAGGAAGACGAGCGCGCACGGATTCCACTCGGTCGGCGCGGCGTTCCCGACGACGTCGCGGAATGGATTGTCCAGCTTGCGGGCCCCGCCTCGCAATGGCTGACGGGCCAGGTTCTCGCCGTCGATGGCGGCTTGGGACTGGCTTAGTTTCCAAGCTGCCGTGCGGTCCGACCTGAACGAAAGGCTCACGCACTGACATCGAAGCTGATCTGGCGAAGTCTGCTTTGTGGCAGAGCGGACCTTGTTGCGCACATCATGCGTGATGAGTGGCACCGTGCAGGAGTCATCGGGCGATCTCCGTCAAGGTTCCGGTAATAGACATCGCGCCTCAGGGCGAACGAAATAAGATCTGGAAATAGTTGTCGCATGCGCCATCGTGCTTTTATTGGCCGGGTGCTATTGAAACAAGTCAGCACCGGGCCAAATGGAGTGGATGTTTGCCCAAATAGGCAAATTGCTATGCAGGCCGGAAGGGGATACGGCTGATCCAGCGTACTGCTAGCGCTCAATGATCGCCTATCCCAGCGAGCCGATCAGCATCGTGCCGCTGTAAGACCCCGCACGACGAAACCGCGACCGGCGATACTAAAATCAGGTGATCGCAACGCGAAGTTGCGCTAGTATCCACGTGTCGAACATCTCGCCCGCGTGCCGTCGCGTCGAGGAAACCGACAAACCAACGTCGGGCAGGTTTTCGCATCGGAGGACCGTCATGACCAATACTTCAGGTACGATCGGAGATCCCCAGGCCGGTTCGGATACGGCGCCACTACGTGCCAAGTCGGGCTGGATCATCGCACTCGGCGTCGTCTATCTCATCGCAGGATTTATCGCGCTTGGCAGCGTTGCGATGGCTACCGTCGCGAGCGTCCTCATCGTCGGCGTGATGATGATCATCGCCGGCGTCGCCGAAGTGTTCAGCGCTTTCCAGATCAAGAGCTGGGGCAAATTCCTGCTCTGGGCCCTGCTCGGCGTGCTCTACATTCTCGCGGGCTTCGTCACGTTCCAGAATCCGCTGCTCGCGGCCGTGCTGCTCACCCTCATTCTCGGCGCAGCGCTGGTGGCCTCGGGCATCATGCGGATCTTCCTGGCCTTCAGCATGAAGCGGGAAACACCCTGGATCTGGGTGGCGCTGTCAGGCGTGATCACGCTGCTGCTCGGCTTGCTGATCCTGGTGCGCTGGCCGGTCTCGAGCCTTTACATCCTCGGCCTGTTCCTCGGCATCGATCTCATCATCGCCGGCGCAGGCTGGATCGGAATAGGCTTCGGCCTGCGCCGCGCTCGTTGACGTGGTGGTGACGACTGCGCGCGACGCAGTCGATCGACGATTAGGAGGCACCCATGCGCTGGATCTACCTCGCCGTCATCATCCTGTTCGCCGCCGCGACGATCATCTTTGCCGTGCAGAACTTCGAGATTGTCACCATGTCCTTCCTCGGCATCAATGCCCGCGTGCCGCTCGCGCTGCTGGTCGCCGTCGCCTACCTCCTTGGCGCGGTGACGGGCGGCAGCCTGTACGCGCTGCTGCGTCGATCCTACGAAGGGTCCAGACGAAGCATTGTCGGCTCGTCCTGACCTAGGGCACCGTTTCATCTCCGGCCGAGGAGGATGAAGATGGCAGAAACCGCGCGCGAACCGGTCCTGGTGGATCTCGCCTTGCAAGGCGGCGGCTCTCACGGCGCGTTCACCTGGGGCGTGCTCGATCGGCTTATCGAGGAGCAGTGGCTGCGGATCGAGGCGATCTCCGGCACGTCGGCGGGCGCGATGAACGCAGCGCTGGTGGCGGACGGATGGACGCAAGGCGGCGCCGAAGGCGCGCGGGCGGCGCTCGATACCTATTGGCGGCGGGTGTCTCAGGCTGCGGCGTTGAGCCCGCTGCAGCGTTCGCCGCTTGACCGCCTGATGGGCCGCTGGACGCTCGACACCTCGCCCGCCTATATCGCCATGGACCTGATGGCCCGCGTGGTTTCGCCCTATGATCTCAATCCGCTTGGCCACAACCCGCTGCGCGCGCTCCTCGCCGACAGCATCGATTTCGACCGGCTGGCCCGCGCACCGATCAGGCTGTTCGTTACCGCGACCAATGTGCGCACCGGTCGCGGCCGCATCTTCCGCAACAAGGAGATCACCGCCGACGTCCTGCTTGCATCGGCCTGCCTGCCGACCATGTTCCATGCGATCGAGATCGACGGCGAACCTTACTGGGACGGCGGCTATGCCGGCAATCCGACGCTGACGCCGCTGGTGCGCGAAAGCGACGCGCGTGACACCATTCTGGTGCAGATCAATCCGCGCGAACGGCCGGAGCCGCCGCGCACGGCAAATGAAATCCTCAACCGGCTCAACGAGATTTCCTTCAACTCGCCGCTGATGAAGGAATTGCGCATGATGGCGCTGCTGCGCCAGGTGGCGGACCCCGGACACGGCGAGGGCGCGCGCTGGGCCGGTATGCGCACGCACCGGATCATGACCGACGCGCTCACAGAGTTCGGCGCGTCGTCGAAGCTCAACGCCGAGTGGGCGTTCGTCTCGCTGCTGAAGGAAGAGGGCCGCAAGAGTGCCGACGCATTCCTTGAGGCCCACGGCGAGGATATCGGCAAGCAATCCACGACCGATCTCGACGCGCTGCTCGCGGAATGCTGAGGCCATGACGGCGTCCGGGCTTCTCGGCATCCTGATCGGGCTCAGTCTTTTGATCGCGTTCGCGTTCCGGGGCTGGAGCGTGTTGCTGCTTGCGCCGCTCGCCGCCGTGATCGCAGCGCTGTTCTCCCGCGAGCCGCTGCTCGCCCACTGGACCCAGACCTTCATGCCCAGCGCGGCGGGCTTTCTGGCGCAGTTCTTTCCGCTGTTTCTGCTTGGCGCGCTGTTCGGCAAGCTGATGGAGGACAGCGGCTCGGTCGCCGCGATCGCGAACTTCACGACCGAGCGGCTCGGCCCGCAGCGGGCCGTGCTGGCGGTCGTGCTCGCCGGGGCGCTCGTCACCTATGGCGGCGTCAGCCTGTTCGTCGCCTTCTTCGTGCTGGCGCCGATGGCGCAGGAGCTGTTTCGTGCGGCCGGAAATCCCGCGGCGTCTGATGCCGGCGGCCATCGTGCTCGGCACCTCGACCTTCACCATGTCGGCACTGCCCGGCACGCCGTCGATCCAGAACGCGATTCCGATGCCGTTCTTCGGCACCACGCCCTTTGCCGCGCCCGGCCTCGGCATCCTGGCATCGCTGATCATGCTCGGCTTCGGCCTGTGGTGGCTCCATCGCCAGGAGGCGATCGCAAAGCGAAATGGCGAAGGCTTCGGCGAGGGCGCGCCGATGCCGTCCGACCGTCTCGCCACCGACGAAAAATTACGCGAACGCGCCACCACCGCGCGCGAGTTCGATCCGGCGGAGATCGTGCACGGTGAGGTGACCGACCTGCTGCCTCCGGCCATGCTCGCCGCGCTGCCCCTTATCATGGTGATGGTCGTCAATCTCGCGATGTCGCTGCTCATCCTGCCGGCACTCGACACCCGTTTTCTCGCCGAAGTTCGCTGGGGTGGGACGTCGCTTGCCGCTGTCGGTGGCGTGTGGGCGGTGATCACAGCGCTTGCCTGCGCGATTCTGACCGTGCTCGCGGTGAGCCATCGGCGGCTGCCGGCGCTGCGCGCGACCATGGACGCCGGCGCCAACGCCTCGGTATTGCCGGCGATGAGCGTGGCGAGCCTGGTCGGCTTTGGCGCCGTGGTGGCGGCGATGCCTGCCTTCACGGTGGTGCGCGACGCCGTGCTCGGCATCGGCGGTGGACCGCTGGTATCGCTGGCAGTCGCCACCAACGTGCTCGCAGCCTTGACCGGCTCGGCGTCGGGCGGGCTGACCATCGCGCTCGACGCGCTCGGAGCGACCTACGTGACGCGCGCAGCGGAGATCGGACTCGATCCCGCGCTGCTGCATCGCGTGGCGGTGATCGGTTCGGGTACGCTCGACAGCCTGCCTCATAACGGCGCGGTCGTCACGCTGCTCGCCGTCTGCGGATCGACGCACCGGGACAGCTATCGCGACATCGTCATGGTCGGTATCGTCGGCGCGCTCATCGCCCTCACTGCTGTCATCGCGCTTGGCTCGGTTATAGGATCGTTCTGAGCATCAGCACGGCTGTTGTCTCAACTGACTGATGATTGCCGCACGCGAATACCTGATGCCGCAGCGATCATTATTCAGTCCGACCGGACAGAACGGTGATGCCAGCGTCATTCACGGGAATGCGGAGTCATGTGCCAAGCCATGCCGTGAGCCGTGATCTTTCCCTGACCAGGCCATCCTGATTGAAGTGGTGAACACAAAAGTGCGCCCATGAATCTTCGAATGCCATTTCCATGTCACCTGTGACCGACGTGGTACCTATCCCGATTTCTGCGTAGGTAAACTCGAAACTGCCACTAGGACGCGCCAGCGCAATGTGGAACGGTTGACCGGTAAACTCGTTGATCGTCGGCCTGCCGGTGCTCCGCATGACGCCTTGTATCTCTACCCTTGCGGTTCTCTGTTCCAAGTCCGCATCAAGATCAATCGGCAGGAACAACGTCTCGCAGAATTCCGAGCATGTGGACGCGAATACAGCAAAAAGATTGCTCAACGGTTCGCATGCCTCGCCTGAGACGATCGTTTCAAGCGCGATCCGTTGAGCTTCATCTGCACGCTCGTCGATAACGATCTGGCGCCGGCCGTTTCCGTCCTTGATTTCGCCAGGCCACTTGTACAGCGCCGCCCAGTTCAGGCCTGAGAGCGGCGTATCGTTGAAGTGGCCCTCAACGATGGTGCCGACGAAGGCCGACTGACAATAGCCGTGGGTACTCGGCAGGTTGAACTGGCAACCACAATTCATAGCGCAGTTGCAGTTATCATAAGTCTCGCTCTTGAATAGCCATTGATCAGCCATCTCACTGCGCCTTCCGAAAGCGATGACGCTCAACTCGACTCTGCGCGAGCTTCAAGTCGGAACGAAGCGATAGGCGCCATCCTTGCGCTCGACGAAGCCGATGCCAGGGAACGGCAGGTGAGCGCCGATCACCCGACGCTTGTCAATGACGAGGCGATCAAGCAGGCGGAGGCGGGTCGAGATGCCCCGATCAGGCTCATGGTCGACTGGCACCCGCCACGACGGATGCTGGAATGAGATCACAGCGTGCGTAAGCGCGTCCGCAACGACGACGAGACCATCCCCGCCGGCGATTTCGACCGAGATGTGGCCCTGCGTATGCCCTGGCGTATCGATGACCTGCACGCCACTGACAATCTCATCGCCATCCCGTACCGTCCTCATCTTGTCCTTGACGTGCGAGAAATGGTTCTTGGCACCATTGATGATGCGATCGTTGGTTGCCAAGACTGCCGGCAATCTTCGCATCACATCAGGGTCGGCCCAAAGGTTCCATTCGACGGTCGAAACGAAATAGCTCGCATTCGGATAGATCGGCTTGTCATTCGCGTCGAGGATGCCCCAGAGGTGGTCGGGATGGCCGTGGGTCAGGACGATCTTGGTCACGGCCGCCGGTGGAATGCCGGCAGCTTCGAGGTTCTCCGCAAGCTTTCCCGCCGTGGGCTGGTGGCGCGGGCCGGTGCCCGCGTCGACCAGAACCACATCGGACTGGCTACGGATCACCGCGACAGTGTTCACGAGCTGGAGCTGTTCGCCGGTTTGTCCGGATGCGTTCAGGGCGGCTTCGCGCTCGGCAGGCGGAGAGTCCGGCGTCACGAGGAAGCTCGCTGGAAGGACGAAATGGCCGTCGCTCATGACCAGAGTCTCGAGGCTGCCTGATTTGTGGACCGGTACCGTAGGGACGGCTGCCCTAGTCGGTCGCAGCGAAGACACGCACGCAGATGCGGCCAGAGCCGCTGCAGCCGATTCAGCCAGAAATTGGCGACGAGCTATTCTGTAAACATGCCCTGCAATCACGACGCCTCCCTCCTTGATGGGCCACCCCTATTGATAGGCACCGCCCCGTTGGGCGCGAAGCTTAACTGGCGCATTGGGTGCTAGATATCCGAGTGCCGCGAGGTTCTATCCGGAAAGCGCGTAAATCCCCTCCGGGAACCAACGGTCATTATCCAGAAACTGCAAGAATGATCGGAACATTCCCCGCCCCCGGTGCCCATGCCTCGGTGTGCGTGGTATGCTCGATCAAACACGGAGGCGAGCATGCAGCTTGGCACAGCGCCGCTTCTGGAGCAGCTGCCCATTTTCCACAGCCGCAATGTGGAAGAAACCGGTGCATTTCTGCGCGCGAAAGGCTACCGCTTCGACATCGCGAGGCGGCAGGCCCGCCGGCTCGATGCGCGCCTTAACGGCGTTTACATGCCGGACCTCTACATGGGCTACGTGCAATACGGCGGCGCATCGGTTGTCCTGTCACCGAGCCCCGCCCGCACGGACACCTGGATCCATCTGCCGCTTCGCGGACAGCTTGAAGCCACTATTGGCCGTGACAACATCGTCTGCAACCCGAACCTTGCCACGATCATCTCGCCGATGCGCGAGAGCTGTCGGCTGGTATCGGAGGCCGATAGCAGCCGCATCCAACTGTCTTTGACCAAATCCAGCCTTACAGATCAGCTTGCCGCCCTACTCGGCGAGCCACCAACCGCTCCCCTCGACTTTGCGCCCACCATCGACCTCGCCACGGGGTACGGCCGCAGCCTGGCACGCTACGTGCTGATGGCCGTCGCGGACCTGGAACAGGCGGGATCGGTGCTCTGGAGCCCGACGACGATGAGCCAATTCGAGCAGTTCATTATTACCGCACTGCTGCTGTGGCACCCGCACAATTACAGCAACGCGCTGCGACGCCTCGATAGGCCGATTGCGCCGCGTGACGTGAGGCGCGCGGTCGACTACATCGAAGCCCACCTCGATCAGGCAGTCACAGTGGCCGACCTCGTTACGGCGACCGGGGTTGCGGGCCGAACACTCTTTATGCACTTCAGGGAATTCAAGGGCGTCTCGCCGATGCGCTACCTACGGAACGCCCGCTTGAGGCAAGCTCGCCAAGCCTTGCTGCAGGCCGATCCGGAAGCGAATGTCACCGAGATTGCCATGAGCACGGGGTTCACCCACATGGGCCGGTTCTCGGTCACGTACCGCGCGTATTTTGGGGAAAGTCCTTCGGAGACGCTGAGAGGTCAAGCGCAGCAGCTTCGGAAGCAACCGTAGTTTGGGAAGCTCCAGGCCAGCAATCGCATTTGCTGTGTTCAGTCGATCCACCAAAGCAGCCGACCAGCTTCGTGCTGAGGTCTCCTCGGCACAAAGCAGACAAAGCTGATGTCCGTTCTTGTGAGGGGTAAAGCAGACCTAGTCCCCCTCTCGGGTCCGATGTCGCTTTTTGTGAAGGTCTTCGGATGCCGGCCCCATGACGGTGGTGCTGCGGGCACGGGGCCGGCGCGCAGCAGCTGGCAATGACGGTGATCGGATTCATCAGCGCCGGGTCAAAATCATTGTCTGCAGGACCGGTCACGCAAGTTTGAGAAAGCTGAAGTTCATCTGACGATGTCCGCGGTCCATCGTAGATTGAGGACGGCGCGCGACTGCATATTTAGTCCAGTGCGTTAATCTGCAATTTTGCATTGCAAAGCTGGTAGCGGCGTTCCGTTACCTTGCGCCTTTTGGCGCGGGAGTTTCCCCGCCGCGATGATGGAGCATCGGATGCGGACGACACGCCGAACGTTCGTGCGGGCCTCCCTGGCAACGGCCACCGCCGCGCTCTTGCCGATCTCTCTGCATGCCCAGCAGCAGAGCTCGCCCGCCCGCCGTACCATCCCCTCGACCCGCGAGGAGATACCGATCGTCGGATTAGGGACCTGGATCACCTTCAACGTCGGCGGCGATCCGGTACTGAGGGACGAATGCGCTGGTGTCATGGCCGCCTTCTTCGAGGCGGGCGGCCGCATGATCGACTCCTCCCCCATGTATGGTTCGTCGCAACCGGTGATCGGTTACGGCCTTCAAAAGCTCGGGCGGCCCGCCGCGCTATTCTCAGCCGAAAAGGTCTGGACGTCCTCGGCAGCGGGAGGTCCGCCCCAGATCGAGCAATCGCGGCGCTTCTGGGGGGTGCCGAAGTTCGATCTGGTTCAGGTTCACAATCTCCTCGCCTGGAAGGCGCATCTGCAGATGCTGTTCCAGATGAAGGCGGCGGGCGCGGTGCGTTACGTTGGAATCACCACGTCCGAAGGCCGCCGTCATGATCTCCTCGAACAGATCATGCGGAACGAGCCGATCGATTTCGTGCAGTTCTCCTACAACGTCGTCGACCGCGAGGCGGAGGCGCGGCTGCTGCCGCTGGCGTCGGAGCGCGGCATTGCCGTGATCGTCAACCGGCCGTTCCGGCAAGGCGCGCTGACCGACCGCCTCAAGCGAGAGCCGCTGCCCGAATGGGCGCGCGAGCTGGGGGTGTCGAGCTGGGCGCAGATCATCTTAAAATTCATCCTCTCTCACCCGGCCGTCACCGTCGCGATTCCGGCGACCACCCGCGCTGGCCACGTGCGTGAAAACCTTTCGGCCGCCGCCGGCCCGATGCCTGATCTCGCCATGCGGGAGCGCATCTCGGCCCACGTGAAGGCTCTGTGATGTCGGAGTGGTGGAGCTACCGGGCAGAGGATTTCCTGCTGTTTTCGCCGCGCGTCTACTGGCGCATGTTCGAATTGCACAATGCGGCGCTCTGGCCTCTACACGTGCTGACGCTCGCCGCCGGCCTCATCATCATCCTGCTCATCGCGTGGCGGCCGGAAACGTGGGCACGCTGGATCGCACTCATCCTCGCGATCCTTTGGATGTTCGTCGGGTGGTCCTTCCTGTGGAATCGCTACGCGACCATTAACTGGGCTGCCGCCTATGTCGCGCCGGCTTTCGCCGTTGAGGGCATGTTGCTGCTCGTCATCGGATCGTTGCGCGATGGTCTCGCCTTCGACCGGCGCGGGCCCGCCGGTTGGATTGGATATCTCATCCTCGCCTTCGCACTCACCGGACAGCCGTTGCTTGCGCCGCTGCAGGGACGTGGCTGGGCTTCGTCCGAGGTCTTTGGCATCGCACCGGATCCGACCGCGATGGCGACGCTCGGCGTTCTGCTCCTCGCCCGCGGCAGGCTTTTGCCAGTGCTGCTGCCAATTCCCGCTCTCTGGTGCCTCCTGAGCGGCCTAACCCTCAGCACGATGGGAGAGCCGCAAGCCTGGGCCCCCTATGCCGCCCTGGCGCTTGCCGCTGTAGCCTGGACCTGGATGATCATCCGCCGGCGCAGATGGCCGATATCATGAAGGAGAACCGAACGTGAGCGCCGAAGTCGCGATCCGACCGTTCATAGAGGAAGACGCGCCTCAAGTGCGCGAGCTATTCATTGTGGTCAACCGCCTGCTATCGCCACCGCATATGCGCGATGCCTTTGAAGCTTACATCGCTCGTTCATTGACCGAGGAAATGGATCGCGTCAGCGCGTACTATGATGAGCGAGGCGGTGGCTTTTGGGTCGCGCTCGGGGAAGCGAAGGTCGTCGGCATGTTCGGCCTTGAACCCACAGCGCCTGACGCCATGGAGCTGCGTCGCATGTATGTCGACCCGTCCGCCCGACGTAACGGGATCGCGCGGTCGATGCTGCGATTTGCAGAGGCTGAGTGCCGTCGGCTTGACATGCAAAGGCTTGAATTGAGCACGTCTGAATTACAGCCGGCCGCGCTCGAACTGTATAGGCACGCGGGATATCGGTTGCTGAGCGAGGCCGTCGCCGAGCAGGCGAGCAACAAGACGCTGGGAGGCGGCATTCGTCGATATTACTTCGAAAAGTTCCTATAGGACAAAATGGACTTACGGCGCGTGATACGGCCCCGGCTTCCGCAACGTTCGCCTCTAGTGGGCCGGCTCGAAAAGCTCGATCGGATTGCCGTCCGGGTCCTCCAACAGGATTTGTTTGCCGCCCGGTCCGCTCTCCATCTTATTGCGAAAATGAAGTCCCGCCGTTTTCAAATTCTCGATCCGCGAGGGGAGATCGGCGACTTCAAGAACGACCCGATTCCACCCGCCCGGCTCCTGGCGATGTCCGCTCGGCATCGGACGCGAACCCGACGCGCCCGGGCCGCTGAGGATGAGCTTGAGGTTGCCGATCGAGACCTGAGCGAAGGCGGGCAAATTCTTGCGATCAAGTTTGAAGCCGAGCTGTCTTGTATAAAAGTCAGCCGCGCGATCCACGTCTTTGACCTGATATCGGACGCCCCAGAGGCTTCGGACAAAGCTTCTTGTGGAACCGGAAGTCGTCTCCGACGATTGGTTTATGGCTTGATTCATGGAACCCCTCTCTGGCGATTGGAAGGCCCCGGCTACTAACGGGTGAGGACGCTGATAGTTCGCCGTCTGCCATAGACGGATGCCGGCGCCGGTGGGCGCAAAGCTGTTCAGTCGTTCCAAATACGGAAGCCGCCTTCTCCCGGCGTTCCTGCCGGCCGCCGATTTTTGCTGGGCTTGCTCGGCTTCAGCAGGTCAATACCTATCGTATGGAAGCTGCCATGAACTCATCGGAAATGTTGTCACGCCAAGGGCGTTATCTGCTTCAACTCGGCGTTATCCTGTTTCTCTTCACGTCGTTTGAGGGCTTCGTCATCCCTGCGCTTGCGGCCCCCAATCTCGGTCGCTCCGTCCACACGCTATCCGCTTTTACCGGAGTCTTGTTCGTGACAATGGGACTGACGTGGCCGACGCTTAAACTTGGCACGACCGCATCAAGGATCGCGTTCTGGTTCCTTGTCTATTCGGCCCTGGCGACGATCGCGGGATTTGTTGTGGCGGCGCTTTGGGGAGCCGGCGGCTCGATCATGCCGATCGCAGCCCAAGGTGTGCGTGGCAGCGACCTCCAGGAAGCGGCAATCCAGGCCTTGATGTATCCGGCCGCTCCAACCGGCATCGTTGCGTTCGGGCTGATACTTTGGGGCCTTCGCGCCAGATCCAATTGAGCTTGCAGTGCCATCGCGGCCCGCGTTAGTGGCCAGTTGACACTGTCTGCGACAGCGCGTCGTTCAGATGACCTGGGAAATGCTGTAGGCGATGCCGCCCTCGACCAGGTATCCCGACCCGACGCAGACGATGTCGTTCATCCAGGTATATTGCTCCGCGCCGGTTTCGAACAGCGGATTGGTGCGGAAATAATAGCGCGACGGGTCGACCTGATAACGCGTGGCAGGATTGGCCATCTCGGCACGCAATTCGGGCGGCGTGATCCAGCGGCCGCCATAAGTCATGTGCACCAGCGCACCGTCATGGGTGCGCAACGTCAGGCGGACATCGAGCGACATCGCGCCATCGGCGCGAAACAGCGCCCAGTCGCCGCCGCCGGGCACGACCTCGCCGCGCAGCCTTGGGCCTTCGAAGGTGCCGCCGGCCGCGCCGAACAGGATGCGGCGGCCCAGCGGGCCGTCACCGATGTTCAGTCTCGGATTGAGATCGACGACGATTTCGAACAGTGGCGCCGTGCTGATCGCTGCGACGGGTTTGATGCGTGGATCTGCTGACATGCTTGAAGCCCTGGTTTGCTGGGAGGGTGTCATTCCGCGGCCTGCTGCCGGGCGGCAGCATCCCCGAAGATCTTGTGCCGGACTGTATCGGCCGACACGCCGGATTGGGCGCACAGTTCCGACAGGTCGAAGAAGAACCGCTCGCGGGCAATCCGGTCGTCCCTGAAGGCGAACTGGATGAACACGGGGAGTTCGGCACGCCGGCCGTTCGGCGCCACGCCGAACCGATCGCCGGTCATGGTCATCTGCACGCGCCCCCAGCAGACGAGCGTATCGTCGTTGGCGGCGTGGCCTTCGAGCACGACATTGTAATCCGGGAACGCGGCGAAGAACCGGGTCAGCACCTTCGCGTTTTCGGCCAGGCCGCGGGCGCTGGTGCCGAAGGCCGGGGTTTCCAGCAGCATGTCGTCATGAAGGACGGCAAGCGCCGCCGGTACATCCTGCCGGCTCTTCGCGACCGCGAGCGCCTGGGCCAGTTCGAACATCCGATCGCTGATCATGTGATCCCTCCTCCCAAAGTCCCCTTCCGCCGGACGCGGAACGGCCGCCTCGAAAATACATACCAATTGTTTTTAACATACCGTATGTATGTTATATGTTGATAGGCTCTCAAGCGTCAAGTGGTATGCCGGGGCATGCAGGAAGCCGGACGCGAACGAACCCGCCGCGAGGAATACACCGAGGCCACGAGGCAGGCGCTGCTGGCGGCCGGCCGGGACGCTTTTGCGAGCGAGGGCTATCAGACGGCCGGAATCGAGGCGATCTCGCGCGCCGCGCGGGTGACGCGGGGCGCCTTCTATCACCACTTCGAGGACAAGAAGGCGCTGTTCGACGCCGTGGTCGTCACGTTGCAGATCGAAGCCGCAGCAAAAATCGAAGCGCGAGCGAAGACGCAGCGCAAGGTATGGGATCGCCTGACCGAAGGCATCGAGGCCTATCTCGATGTCTGCCTCGAACCGGCCTACGCGCGAATCGTGATCCAGGAAGCCCCGGCGGTGCTTGGCAATGCGCGCTACCGGGAGATCGAGGAAGCCCATCCGATGGCGCTGCTCACCGCGACGCTGGCGGCCCTGAAGCGCCAGGGCGAGCTCGATTTCGAGGACATCGAGTTGCTGAGCCGGATGGTCGATGCGATGATCTGCGAGATGGCGCTGCTGCTGCCGGGCGCGGAGAATCCGAAGAAGCTCCGGGCACGCGGACAAAAGATCATCGGCAGTCTGCTCGGCTCGTTTCGTACGGCTTGAGCGCTCGCCTCATTACGGCTCGATCCACCGCCGCACGGCTTCCGCCGTATCCGCCGGCGTGGTGTTGAAGCAAATGCGGGTTTGCGGCGCGCCGAGGTGAACCAGATTGATGATCCGTTCGAACAGAAGCAGCCGCTCCCGCGGCTCGCGCAGCCCGGCGCCAATCACCACGCAGTCATAATGCTTTGCGCCCAGCGCCGCCGCGGCCACCGCTTCGGCCGTGTCGCCGAGGTCGATCAAGCAGCTATCGGCGTCATAGCCCATCGCGCGAAGCTGCTCGATTTGCGCCTTGATGTAGCTCGTCACCAATTCGGCCGTGAGCCCGGGGAAGGCGCTGAAGTCTACCAGGGAAGGCTCGATGCCGATCGCGAGCACGGTCTTTTTCGCCATGCGACTGCTCCGGGCAAAGTGATTTGCGCTTGAGGAAACGCGCCCGTCCTCAAACAGGTTCCGGCCAGCCGGTCGACATCATTATTCGACTGATGTCGAAGCATTCATGTCGCGAATTCGGGCATTGTGATCTGCGTCGCCGGCTCGGAATCGAACCGGCGCCGGAGGTTTCACAGGAGAACACCATGGCTGCTACAGACAACGCGAACCAGAACCTGGTCGTCACCGCATTCTGGGAAGTCAATTCGGGCGAGGAAGGCACCGTCGCGGAGCTTCTGAAGGATTTTCTGCCGCAGGCGCAGCGCGAGCCGGGCGTCAAGGCGTTCCAGATTCACCAGAACGTTGCCAAGCCCGGGGAATTCTTCTTCTATGAAGTGTTCGCGGGTGAAGCGGCCTTCGCCGAGCATCAGCAGACCGACCACTTCAAGAACATCATCCTCGGCCAGGCGATTCCGAAACTCGCCAAGCGCGAACGGTCACAGTTCCGCTTCATCTGAATTCAGGCCGGATCCGGCGCGCTGCCGATTGCCTCCGCAGCGCGCCGCTTCAACAATTGCTGTTCGCGCTTGTTGCCTGCAAGCGCGGCTGCCGGGAGTTTTCGTCTCTCACGACAGCCGAAAACGGCGTACCGGACTCAATATGCAATGGTCGTTCGCACGCCGAATATCGCGCCGTTCTTGATCGGCCCCTCCGGCCGATCTGGATCGGAGATGTGGCCGCCTGGATGAGTCACATACTGGAATGTGGGCTGTACGGTCCAGCCGGCTTTGATCTGGGCCTGGTAGCTCAGCTCGATCGTCATCTCATAGTCGCGGACCGGCTGTCCGTTCCCGGAATGAAAAATCATGTCGCGATCGAAGGCCCGTACGTGATTAGAAATGTTTGCATAGATGAAGCTTGCGCCGAACTTGTCGTTGGGGCGGTCCGGGATCATGCCGGAGACGACAATGCCGCCGTCGAAAAAGAAGTTGACGTGGCTGCTGTCCGAGGGGCTGGCCGAAATCCGGCTGAAGATCCCGACGCCGCTGTCGGGGCCGCCGTTCACCGGGCGGTAGATCTGTTGATCGATGACGCCGTAGACACCGCTGTTGCCGCGGATCCGGCGGGCAATGCCATTGCTCAGGGGGGAGGCAAGCGAGAGTCCATCCGTGCCGTACCTGTGGTCGTGGAATTCTCCAAAATGATGCCAGCCGCCCAGCCGGTAGATTCCTGCCAGCCCGCTGTCATCTTTTCCCTGATTGTGGCGGTATTGAACCTCTCCCATCAGCAACGGAGGGTCGTTGACCCTGAAATTGGTCCCGGTGGTGTTGACCGTTCCTTGTTCTCCAGGATCTCCATTGAACACGGCGACGAGCGCGGACCAGTTCTTGTCGGGGGTCAAACCTCCAGCGTACGCCCGGTGTAGCGAGAGGATAGGCCGGTCCGCCGCTGGGCAGGTTGGCGCCTGTGATCGTGGGCCAATCGCTGCTCAAGAACATCCTGCTGTAGTCGCTGATGAAGAACTCCGCATCGGCGGCAAGCTGGCCGAAGCGAAAGCCAAACCGATCGTCGAATAGCTTTTGCCCGAGCCACAGTTCGGAAAGGCGCGTCGAAGGGACGGCCTCGATGTTGCTGATCGTGATCAGGCTGTTGAAATGCTCGCCGCGCATTCCGGCTGTTCGATGAATCTGAAAGGCATTGCCGAAGAAGCTCAAGCCCTGCCATCCGGCGAACTTCCCGAAATCGACCGCAGCAAACGCTTCAAGCTTGCCTTGATACAGGCTGCCCTGACGCAGTCCGCCGGACACATTGCCGAGTGCTTCGCCGGTGTAGACCAACCCGTAGGTTATTCCGCGTCGGGCGAGCCATCTGCGGCTACCGGTCGGATCACCGTCGGCCGGCATGCTGGTCGCGATCGACACGGGCGGAATGCCATCGACAATATCCGTTTCCGCCATCGCCGGTTCGGCCATCGCAACTGCTGCGAGGACGGAAATACTCAGCCTTAACTTACTCACTGAAAAGTAATCCTTACTGCTATTGCAACTTAATTGCATCTAAGGAACGGACACATGCCGTGGCTTGTGGTGCGGTTCATCCAAGCTGAGGTGACTCTGCGGATTGAGCGGCTATGGCGTCGGCTGGCGGGAAGGCTTCAAGCGAAGCACCACGTCGATGCCGATGAGGTCGTGGCGGACACATGTCGCCCGCCGGCGGCGAAAAGGAGTTCTGCAACCGCCAAACGCTGTCGGGTGGGCCGCAAGCCGGCCTGAGCGAGCAGGTCGCGTACCCGCGCCCCCCCTCGCGATCACCACATCCTTTTGGTCAAGCCTACTGCGCCCCACGAAACCACCTTTGATAACTTTGCGAATAAGTCGCATTTGCAAAATGTCTGAAGGTTGGCTAGACGTCAAACTAGTTGCGAATGAATTGCAATTACAGAATGTCGCAGGCCGTTGCAGACGGCGTGCGCGGACATAGGAGAGCAAAGGAATGTCTGATCAGGGCAGGCGCGCCGTTCTTGCGGCGGTTGCGGGAGCTGCGGTGCTTGGGCTGATGACGGGAGCCGCGTTCGCCCAGACAAAATTCAAGGCCGTCACGACTTTCACGGTTATCGCTGACATGGCCCGAAATGTTGCCGGCGACGCGGCAACCGTCGAGTCGATTACCAAGCCCGACGCTGAAATTCATAACTATCAGCCGACGCCCGGTGACATCCTGAAGGCGCAGGAAGCGAATCTCGTGCTCTGGAACGGGCTCAATCTCGAGCTTTGGTTCGAAAGGTTCTTCCAGCGCCTCAAGAATGTTCCGGGCGCTGTCGTCTCCCAGGGCGTCAAGCCGATGGGAATCGTGGAGGGCCCCTACAAGGGCAAGCCCAACCCGCATGCCTGGATGTCGCCGAATGCGGCGCTCATCTACGTCGATAATATCCGTGACGCTTTCGCAAAGTACGATCCGAACAACGCTGCGACCTACAAGGCAAATGCCGAGGCGTACAAGCAGAAGATATCAGCGGCGATTGCTCCGATCCAGACAAGGCTTTCGGCTATTCCGCCTGAGCGCCGATGGCTGGTGTCGAGCGAGGGCGCGTTCAGCTACCTCGCCCGGGACTTCGGCCTGAAGGAGCTTTATCTCTGGCCGATCAATGCCGATCAGCAGGGCACGCCGCAACAGGTCCGCAAGGTGATCGATGCGGTGCGCGCCAACAAGATCTCGGTCGTGTTTTCCGAAAGCACTATTTCGCCGGACCCGGCCAAGCAGGTTGCCCGCGAGACCGGGGCCAAATATGGTGGTGTTCTCTATGTGGACTCGCTCAGCGCCGCCGACGGTAAGGTTCCGACCTATATCGATCTCCTGCGCGTGACGTCCGAGACGATCGCAAACGGCCTCGCACAGTGAGCGCGATGAACGATCCGTTCCTCAATCCTGCGTCCTCGGATACGGGATCCGGCCTCTCCGTCAGAAGCGCGACCGTCACCTACCGCAACGGTCACACGGCCTTGCGCGATGCGACTTTCAAAATCCCGGCAGGCACGATCACCGCGCTCGTCGGGGTGAACGGCAGCGGCAAATCCACCCTGTTCAAGGCGATCATGGGGTTCGTCGGCCTCGCCGGGGGCGAGATCTCGATTCTCGGCCAACCGGTCAATGCCGCGTTGAAAAAGAACGTCGTCGCCTATGTGCCGCAGAGCGAGGACATCGACTGGAACTTCCCCGTTCTCGTCGAGGACGTGGTGATGATGGGCCGCTATGGTCACATGAACATGATGCGCCTCGCCAGGGCTGCAGATCATGAAGCGGTCGCAGCAGCGCTTGCCCGCGTCGGCATGAGCGATTTCCGCAACCGCCAGATCGGCGAACTCTCCGGCGGCCAGAAGAAGCGTGTATTCCTTGCCCGCGCGCTTGCCCAGGACGGGCGAGTGATCCTGCTCGACGAACCCTTCACCGGCGTCGACGTCAATACCGAAGACGCCATCGTCAAGCTGCTGCGTTCGCTTCGCGATGAAGGACGGGTGATGCTGGTCTCCACGCACAATCTCGGCAGCGTGCCGGAATTCTGCGATCGCACCGTGCTTCTCAACCGCACCGTGCTCGCCTATGGACCGACGGTCGAGATTTTCACCCAGGCGAACCTTGAAAAGACCTTTGGCGGCGTCCTGCGGCATTTCGTGCTGAACGAAAGCGAAGGCGGCAAGCCGCGTGCGCTCGATGTGATCACCGATGACGAGCGGGCGGTGATCTTCCAGGACGGCCAGGCGACCAGGCGCAAATCGTCATCGGGTGATGAGGATCGTAGCTAGTGTCCTCGCTGCTCGAACCCTTCACTTACGGATACATGCTCAATGCCATGTGGGTCTCCGCGCTCGTCGGTGGGGTCTGTGCATTCCTCTCCGCCTATCTGATGCTGAAGGGCTGGTCGCTGATCGGCGACGCGCTTTCTCACGCCATCGTGCCCGGCGTCGCCGGCGCCTACATGCTTGGCCTGCCGTTTTCTATCGGCGCTTTCTTCTCGGGCGGCCTCGCGGCAGCGGCCATGCTTTTCCTCAACCAGCGCACCAAGCTGAAAGAGGACGCCATCATCGGCCTGATCTTTTCTTCGTTTTTCGGCCTCGGACTTTTCATGGTGTCGCTTTCGCCGACTTCGGTGAACATCCAGACCATCGTGCTCGGCAACATCCTGGCGATCACCCCGGAAGACACCCTGCAGCTCGCCATCATAGGTTTCGTCTCGTTGGCCGTGCTCATCGTCAAATGGAAGGATCTGATGGTTACCTTCTTTGACGAGACCCACGCCCGCTCGATCGGGCTCAATCCGACCGTTCTCAAGCTCATGTTCTTCACGCTGTTATCAGCCTCGACGGTGGCGGCGCTGCAGACGGTTGGAGCCTTCCTCGTCATCTGCATGGTGGTGACGCCCGGCGCGACCGCCTATCTCCTGACCGACCGCTTCCCTCGCCTGCTCCTGGTCAGTGTTGCGATCGGATCCACGACGAGCTTCGTCGGCGCCTATGCAAGCTATTTCCTGGACGGCGCGACCGGCGGAATCATCGTCGTCCTGCAGACGCTGGCCTTCCTCGCGGTCTTCTTCCTCGCCCCCAAGCACGGCATGCTGGCGGCCCGCCGCCGCGCGGCCCAGGCGCTGGATGCAGACTCATGACGCTCCTCGACACGCTCCTTCAGCCCCTCCAGCTCGAGTTCATGCGCTATGCGCTGATCATCTCGGTGCTGGTTGCGATCCCGACCGCACTTCTCTCCTGTTTCCTCGTCCTCAAGGGTTGGTCGCTGATGGGCGATGCGATCTCGCATGCCGTTTTTCCCGGCGTTGTGATCGCCTACATCGTCGGATTTCCCAATGCAGTCGGCGCGTTCGCAGCCGGCATGATCTGCGCGCTGGCGACCGGCTTCCTCAAGGAGAACAGCCGTATCAAGCAGGACACGGTGATGGGGGTCGTGTTCTCGGGGATGTTCGGGCTGGGGCTCGTGCTCTACGTCAAGATCCAGAGCGACGTGCATCTCGATCACATTCTGTTCGGCGACATGCTTGGGGTGGATCTCCGCGACATTGTCGAGACCGGAGTTATCGCGACCGTTGCGGCCGGCGTCGTCGTCGTTAAATGGCGCGACCTTCTCCTGCACGCGTTCGACCCGGCGCAAGCGAGAGCGATCGGACTGCCGGTCACGCTCCTGCACTACGGGTTGCTGGCGATCCTTTCCCTGACCATCGTCGGCGCCTTGAAGGCCGTCGGCATTATCCTCGCCATTGCGATGCTGATCGCACCGGGGGCCATCGCCTTCCTGCTGACACGCAAGTTCAGCGTCATGCTGGCGATCGCTGTCATCATCGCGGTGACTGCGTCTTTCCTCGGAGTCTATCTTTCTTTTTTCATCGACAGCGCGCCGGCCCCAACCATCGTGCTGCTGATGACCATCGCCTTCATTGCCGCCTTCGTCTTCGTCACGAGCAGGACTGCAAGCCTGCAAAGGCGTGAAGCCGCTCTAGCCGTAGAGCCCAACGACCCCGGAAGCGGTCAGTCCCGGATGTGAAGCCGCCCCTTAAGCCGACGCCGCGCCCGCCTCGGCGGCGCGCCGCTTCAGCAATTCGCGTTCGCGCTTGTTGGTTGCAAGCGTTGATGCAAGCTCGAACGCTGTGCGGGCTTCCGCAGCGCGGCCGAGCTTGTGGAGCAGATCGCCGCGGACACTCGGCAAGAGATGGTAGTTCTTCAGCGCGGGCTCGCTTGCCAGTCCGTCCACGATCGCGAGCGCCGCCGCCGGCCCCTCGGCCATACCGACCGCCACGGCGCGGTTGAGTTCGATGATCGGTGAGCGCACCAGCATCGCGAGTTCGGCATAGAGTTTTGCGATGCGCGGCCAGTCGGTGTCGCCAGGCGTTCCGGCTCTGGCGTGACAAGCGACGATCGCGGCCTGCAGTGCGTAGAATCCGCGCCCGCCGAGTTCATCCGACCTTGCAAGCGCCAACATCCCGCGGCGGATCTGAAGCCGGTCCCACAGCATCCGGTTCTGGTCCATCAGGAGAATTGGGTCGCCAGCTGCATCCGTGCGCGCCGCGGTGCGCGAAGCGTTCAGCTCCATCAGCGCGAGCAGGCCGTGGGCTTCGGCTTCCAGCGGCGCGACCAGCGTGAGCACGCGGCCCATGCGCAGCGCATCGTTGCAAAGCTGCGGCCGCAACCATTCGTCGCCGCGGGCAGCCGTGTAGCCCTCGTTGAAGATGAGATAGACGACCTCCAGCACCGAGGCGAGCCGTTCCGAGAGCTCCTCGCCGCGCGGGGTTTCGTAAGCGAGCCCGGATTCCGACAGCGTCCGCTTCGCGCGCACGATGCGCTGGGCAATGGTTGCCTCCGGTTGCAGGAAGGCGCGCGCGATCTCGTCCGTCGTCAGGCCGCAGATCATCCTGAGGGCGAGAGCGGCACGCGCCTCACGCAACAGCCGCGGATGGCAGGCGGTGAATATCAGCCGCAGCAGTTCGTCGCCGATATCATCATCCAGGCCGGCGTCCGGATCAGGCATCGCCTGCTGCTCCTGCTCCAGGTCGCGTATCAGGATCTCGTGCTTGCGCGCGAGCATGCTGCGGCGGCGCAGGTCGTCGAGCGCGCGGCGTTTGGCGGTTGCCATCAGCCATGCGCCCGGCTTTTCCGGCACGCCGCTGACAGGCCAATGTTCGAGCGCCGCCACCAGGGCTTCCTGCGTGAGGTCTTCGGCCAGCGTCACATCGCGCAACATCCTCGACAGGCCGGTGAGCAGGCGCGGCTGCTCGATGCGCCAGACCGCCAGGATGGTGCGATGGATGTCGGCGGCCGTCATCGCCGCCGATTGCCTCTCGCGAACGTCCGCATCAGGCGTGGGCGCGTATGCCGGCCTCGCAGGCGCCGTCGACGCCGGGTGTCGCCATCACGCGAACCTCGCAGGTGCCCTCCCAGCCCGGCATGTGCTCGAGGTGCAACTGCATGAATTCCCGCGCCGCTGCCACCGCCTCGTTCATGTCGCGGAATTCGAAGATCGCGTAGCCGCCGATCAGCTCCTTGCTTTCCACAAACGGCCCGTCGGTTACGCTGAGCTTGCCATTGGTGATCCTGACCTGCGCGCCGCCCATGGCAATCGGCATCAGGCCGCCCATATCGAGCATTCGGCCGGCCTTGATCTCGCGCTCGGCGAGCTTGCCCATCGCTTCCATCAGGGCGGGCGTCGGGGCTTTATCTGGCTGGGGTGAGGTAACGATAGACATGAAGCGCATGGCAAAACTCCCGTTGAGGCGAGTTGCGGCGGTGATCGCCCGCAAAACTGGCTCGCTATGGGAGACGACGAACGGGAAGGCGCCGGATCGACAGGAGGCTCGATAAAATTTTCCCGGCTCCCTGGGATCGGCCGGCCCCATACGATTGCAACAGGGGATATTCGCCCTGTAGGGTTCCTGGGATTGATCCGTATGGGGGCCAAACATGAAATTGCGCGCCTTTCGGTTTGGATTTCTAGGTTCTTTGGCGATCACGGCCATATTCGCGCTCGCATCTGCGCCGGCCGGCGCCGCGACGATAGTGGCGCTTGGCGCCAGCAATACCTTTGGCAAAGGGGTAGCGCGCAGCCAGGCCTATCCGGCGCAACTAGAGGCGATATTGCGGGCCAAGGGGGCCAACGTCCGTGTTGTGAACGCCGGCATTAACGGCGACACCACGGAAGGCATGTTGCGACGTCTGGACCAGGTCGTGCCGAAGGGGACCAGTGCGGTCATCCTGCAGCCCGGCGGCAACGACCGGCGCAAGGGCTCGCCCGATCGGACGTCGGAAATCCAAAGCCGGCTGAGCGGCCGCGGCATCCCGGTGATCATGATTCCAAACAGCGCATTCAGGGGATTACCGCATCAGCCCGACGGCCAGCATCTGACTCCAGAGGGCTACCACATGCTCGCTGAACAGGTTGCGTCCCAGGTCGCGGGAGTGATCGGCCGTTAGGGCGTGTACTCATAAAAGCGATGTCGGCTTCTGAGGGCCGAGCGGAAATCTTCCGATCGGTTAAAGCACTACTGCTGGCGATCCCAAAGCGGACGTAGCGGACGTTCGGCTTATCCCGAACCGGCCTTTGCGCTTTCACAGGAGAACTGAAGACACTGTTTGCTCGACAACCATGCAGTTTTTCCGGCGACCCAGCCGTGCGTAGGCTATCGAAAAGATGGTGTGCATCAACTGAATCCTTGAGGTGGAAGCGCACCGGAGTTGACCCTTGATCAATGACATCATCTCTCTGTTAGCCTTGCGAAATGACATCACTCTGGGACGCCGGCCCTTTCCATACCTTCATAAATTCGGTTGCGCTGGAGTAAGAAGACGGGGTTGTCGCTTTGGACTTCAACGCGGCACTTACCGATGCGGAAAATGGGAGCCAGCCGGCGCCCGATTTCGCAGGCCTGCGCCGCTTCCGATTTACGGTCCTGAAGAGCCAGAGCCGCCGCCAGATGGAAGTAGGGGAGTTCATTATTGGGAGCAATCTCGATAGCCTTCCGCAAACGGTCCACAGCCTTGTCAAGCCTACCGAGTTGCAGATCCGCCAGACCAAGACCGGCGTACCAAGTTCCGAGCATTGGATCGCGCGGGCTGAGGCGCATCGCGGTGGTCACATGGCCTTCGGCCTCCTCGGCACGCCCAAGAAAAATCTTAACCCACCCTGCTCTCATGTGAACATAGGGCAAATCCGGATCCAGGCTCATGGCGAGTTCAATCTCGCGAAGGGCTCGCTCCGGTGCTCGCAGGGCGATCAACAACGCGGCCCGACAAAAATGCATGCGGCTGGTGATTGGCGTCAGTTCCGACGCTTTGGACATTGCTACTTCGGCCAGACGGACTTGCTCGGCACGCGCCTGGGACATGTAGGCGTTGACTTCCCATAGGTGGGTGTCGACCAAACCCATCAGCACATCGACGTTGGTATTGTCGATGCGGAGCGCCTCCTCAAATATACTCCGTGCTTCGCGGGCCCCGGCGACTGACACTCTTTGGAAAAAGACCGTCCACCCACGAAGGGCGCTAGGGTTTCTACACGTCTGGCGCGACAGATTGACTCGGTGGGTCATGATGTTATCCCGCGTTTGCGGTTTGTATGATTCTGTTTCTGACGCTTTGATTCGAAGGAGCGTCGGAGATGGAGCACGAGCCGGATTTGTCACTGGGTGAGTTTGGCGACGTTCGCCTCGATAAAAGGGGGCGGCGTTTGTGCAGGCTATGCTTTGCACGCGCAGTGTCTGCTTGCGCCGGATGGCGCAGGGTGACTGGGCCGCGTACATGGCGTACTGGCGGTTCGTGAACAATCCGCAAGTCACGACCGATCGACTGATTGAAGGCTGGAGCAGGCAGACGGCGACCGTGGTCGGCGGGCGTCATGTGCTGGCGATCCAGGACACCAGCGAGGTCAAGTTTCAGACGCGGCAGGGATGTCGGCGTGGACTGGGCAAAGTCGGCAAAGGCAATGCCCGCGGCGTGTTGCTGCATGCCATGATAGCGGTCGATGCCGACAGCGGGGCCTGTCTCGGTCTCACCGGCGGCAAGGTGTGGACGCGCAGGGGCAAAGTTAAGACCCCTCACGACGAGCGGGAGTTGGCCAACAAGGAGTCGGCGCGCTGGGTTACGACGGCTGAGCAGGGCTGCGAGGTTCTGGCTGCGGCGCGCATGATCACCGTCATCAATGACCGTGAAGGGGAGTTCTTTGCGCACTGGGCGCTGACGCCCGGCGACAACGTCCACCTGCTGACGCGGGCTATGCATGATCATGCGCTGGCCGACGGCGGAACCCTTTATCAAGCGGTGGAGCGAGTTCGCTTCTGCGACAAGGCGGTGATCGATCTGCCGCAGCGGATGGATCGCCACGGTCGCCAAGCCCATCTCTCGCTGCGCTTTGGAACCGTCGTGCTTAAGCGGCCGGCGCGACCCGGCGTGAAGGAACTGCCTGAAGGCGTCAAAGTCAGCTTCGTGGAAGTCGTCGAGTTGCACCCCCCGAAGGGGGCTGAGCCCGTTCATTGGCTGCTCTTGACCACTCATTCGATCGCCAATGCGGCCGATGCTTGGCGGATCGTCTCCTGGTACAAGCAGCGCTGGATCATCGAACAGCTCTTTCGCTCGTTGAAGAACCAGGGCTTGCGAATCGAGGACAGTCAGCTCGAAAGCGCCGAGGCCCTGATCAAGCTCGTGACGATCGCTACTAAAGCGGCATGTATCGTCATTCAACTCGTTCAGGCCCGCAATGGTGGCGAACAATTGTCGGTCAAATGCGCCTTCACCCCCGAAGAAATCGAAGCACTTGCCGCCATCAACAAAACCATGAAAGGCAGGACCGAGCTTCAGAAGAACCCGCATCGCCCCCACACGCTTCAGTGGGCGGCATGGATCATCGCCAAGCTCGGCGGATGGACCGGCTACGCCTCGCATCGGCCACCCGGACCAATCACATTTCACAACGGAATGGCTCGCTTCCAAATCATCGTCGCTGCCAGAGCCATCGAAAATGTGTAGAAACGCTAGACGAAGGGCGAGGTCAACTGCATCCAATTCCTTTGGTTTCTCGCGCTCTAGACGCCGCGTCTCCGCTGCCACCAGCTGGATATCCATAGCCCGTGCAAGCCGGGCTGTGATCTCATCTTGCATGTCGAACGGATCTGCCCGTGGCTTGTCGAATCGCTCGGCCCAGACGTGCGCGCCTGATTCTGCGTCGATGAGTTGTACGTTCACGCGCAGGCGATCGGTCCCGCTCTGGACGCTGCCTTCCAGCACGTAGCGAACTCCAAGCTCGCGGCCAATCTGCCGAGCATCCACAATTTTGCCCTTGAATGCGAAAGCCGTCTTGCACGAAATAACGAAATAATCGGGAAGGCGAGATATGTCGGTGGTAAGATTTTCGGTAATCGCATCGACGAAGTCGTCCTGCTGCTTCTCGCCACTGAGATTGGCGAAGGGCAGCACAACAATGGAAAGACGGGGCGCTGAAGACGACACCATTCCAAAGTCGCCGCCATGCGTCGCCAAACTAGCCGATCCGCCCGCGCACTGCTGGTCCTCGAATATAGTGCCGACGAAGCGGAAACCTTGTCGCGCCAGCGTTTTGATCAGACGCTGCTCTTGCCCCGAATCGCCGACCGCATTTCGGGCAACGTTGAGGCGAGTCGTCAACGCCGCATCGGATACAATGCGTCCATTCCAGATCGCGTTAACAAGATCGTCCTTGCTGACGACGCGATCCCTATTGCGGATCAGGTAATCAAGCAGAGCGAAAACCTGACGGGTTATGGGGACAATCTCGGTCCCGCGCTGCAGCTCGCGCCGCTCGGTATCGAACGAATAATCCTCGAAGAAATAGCGCAACGCACCATTCCCCAAATTGCCCTCTGATCGCCTGACGGCGCTCGGGCACGGTCTGGCGGGGAAAGAATAAGCCGCTGGTGAGGAAAATGTAAGCAGTATGTCAAGCAGGCCTTCCGCTGTCCTGGCACTCTTATGAAGAGAAAAGACGTCGGGAGATGTCCAATGGATGCGCCCTACAATTCGGTTGCGCCGAAGCATACGATTGCGCCCAAACGCCCGCGCCTCACCGCCTTCAGCTGGTGCTGGGCTGCGCTTCTAGATTGGCAAGAACGCGTGCCGTTACGAGAGCGCCTCTGCGATCTGAGTGACAGAGAGCTACGAGATATCGGCATTACGCGTGGTGAGATCGACTACGTTGTCGCGAATCGCTCGGTCGACCCGCGAAGTGTTGTCTACCCATCATTAACGTCAGTGCCTCGCTCCAAGAACAGCCCGCGATAAAAAGCGCCTGCATCGCCTTGTCGGAGGATCGCGTCATGCCACCACAAAAGGCTCTTCTCATGGAATTCGAGCGAGCGATTGGCGCGTTTCGGGTTCAGCCTGATTGGTATGAGGAATACTGGTTAAGGCCGAAAAAGGCCGCCCCGCCTGGTGCAGAAAGGCGTTGGCGCTGGAATTTGCTTTTCTATTCCATCTTGTCCGCAGCCACCCTGGTCCACGATCCGAACGACTGAGCGCTACTGTCCCCGCAGCATGATCAGGGGATCGGCGGTATCGGGCACGCGGCGCCATTGCGCGTTGTCGTCGGCCTCGAATTGCCAGATCTCGCCGGCCTTCGACGTCAGGATCATTTGCCCGCGCTCCAGCCGCCACTCCGTCGGCGCAAAGGCTGCGACCGCGGGATCGCATTTCGGCTTCAAAAACACCTGGAAATTATCGCCCGTCGCTTCGGTATTGGTCAGCGTCAGGCCGCAGATCGTCTGGCCGTTGCCGCGAACCATCGACCAGTCGCCGATCATCTGGTCCATCGACTTGGCGAGCGAGCGGGCGGCGGCGAGGTTCTGCAGGATGTAGACGCCCTCGCCGGTCCGCAAGCCTTCGAAGATGCCGCTCTCGACTTCGGTAAAGTCGATCACCGGCTGGCCGGCCGCGTCCTGCAGCCGCACGATATCCAGCCCCTTGATACTCCAGGCGGTGATTTCCTTGGTGAACGGCAGCGCCGCGGCGCATCCGGGCTCGAGCTCGAGCTTGAGCCCCTGCGGCGTCGTATCGCCCTTCAGCGTGACGACGCAGGTCTTGCTGCGCTCGGTGGTGGCCAGCTCCCACTGCCCGACCATATCTTTCTTCAGGGTCGAGGCATCCTGCGCCGCGGCCTGCGACCCAAGTGCAAGCAGCGCCGTCAGCGCTGCCGCCATGCTCGAACACCCACGCGACATCAGCGTCCCTTCACCGGGGTTTCCGGCACGGGCGTCAACGGCGCCTTGCCGGCAAACCAGTTTTTCAGATTGTCGACGACAAGCTGATCCATGGCGTTGCGCGTTACCACCGAAGCTGAGCCGATATGTGGCAGCAGCACGACATTTTGCATGGCCTTCAGCTCGTCCGGCACGTTCGGCTCGTTGGCGAACACGTCGAGGCCGGCCGCAAGAATGGTGCCGGATTTCAGCGCCGCGACCAGCGCCGGCTCGTCGACGACGGAGCCGCGCGCGACGTTGATCAGGACGCCACGCGGACCGAGCGCCTTCAACACGTCGGCATTGATCATCTTGGCGGTGGATGCGCCGCCGGGCACGATCACGATCAGCGTGTCCACCGCCTCCGCCATTTCCATCAGGTCGGGATAGTGCTTGTAAGACACGGCCGAAGACGGATTGCGCGAGTGATAGGACACCGGGACGAGCGAGGCTTCGAGCCGGCGCCCGATCGCCTGGCCGATGCGACCCATGCCGACGATGCCGACCTTGCGGTCACGCAGCGAACCGACGCTCAGGGGATAGTTCTGGGTCTGCCACAGGCCGGAGCGCAGGTAGCGGTCGGCCTTGACGAACTCGCGCAGGGTAGAAATCAGGAGCCCCATGGCGACGTCGGCGACCTCTTCGGTCAGCACATCGGGCGTGTTGGTGACGACGATATTGTGTTCGCGCGCATAAGCGGAATCGACATGGTCGTAGCCGACGCCGAAGCTCGCGATGATTTCGAGCCTCGGAAATTGCGACAGCGCCTTCGCATCGGCCGGCACCATGTGATAGGTCACCGCCATGCCGCGGATCTTCGCTATCGTTTCGGGCGTCAACCGCTCGAGGTCGGCGCGGCTCTCCGCCATATGCAGGACGTACTGATCCGAAAAGCCGTTTTCCAGGATCGGCCGGACGGGCCCGTAGATCAGGAGATCGACCTTTTCGGACGAAACATTCGCGGCAGCCATCAATTTTCCTTTCCAAGCGCGCTCTCATGCCAGCGCCGTAATACCAGATGCGAAACTAGCGCCAGCAGCCCATAGATGACAATCCCGGCGACCGACAGCAACAGCAACGCCGCGAACATTCGGGGAATGTTGAGGCGATAACCGGATTCGGCGATCCGGAAGGCCAGCCCGGAGCCGGCGCCCGCGGTGCCCGCCGCGATTTCGGCGACCACGGCGCCGATCAGCGACAGGCCACCCGCGATCCGCAAGCCGCCGAGAATATACGGCAGAGCCGCCGGCAATTTCAGGTACCGCAGCGTCTGCAGCCGCGACGCGCCGTAGAGTTGAAACAGCCCGGCCAGATTGCGGTCCACCGAATTCAGCCCAAGCGTGGTGTTGGACAGGACCGGAAAGAAACCGACGATCCAGGCGCAGACGATCACTGCCGTTTGCTGCGGCAGATAGATCAGCAATAACGGCGCAATTGCGATGACGGGCGTGACCTGCAGAATCACGGCATAGGGAAACAGCGAATATTCCAGCCATTTCGATTGATTGAACAACAGCGCCAGCGCGACGCCGCCGACGGCGGCGGCGACAAAACCTTCCAGCGTGGTGAGCAGGGTGACGCCGAGCGATTCCGACAGCACCTGCCAGTCGCCGACCAGCGTCCAAAACACGACATAAGGGCTCGGCAGCACATAAGGCTGGATGTCGTTGACGCGTACCACAAGTTCCCAAAAGCCCAGGCCCGCGGCGAGCACGGCGATGGGCAGCAGCATCCGGCCGATATTCTGGAAGGCGCTCATGCGCTGGGCTGCCCGGAATATGAAGGCGCGAGCGCGCTGGAGACTTCGCGGCAATAGCCGGCATATTCGGCCGAGGTGCGGAACTCCTCCCCGCGCGGCTCCACGGTGGCGATGCGAAACTCGCTTGCCAGGCGGCCCGGCCGCGCCGTCATCACGGTCACCCGCTGCGACAGATAGACCGACTCGAACACCGAATGGGTGACGAAGATGATGGTCTTGTGCAGCTTGCGCCACAGATCAAGCAGATCGTTGTTGAGCCGGAAGCGCGTGATCTCGTCGAGCGCCGCGAACGGCTCGTCCAGCAGCAGAATATCCGGATCGGTGACGAGCGCACGCGCCAGCGAGACCCGCATCTTCATGCCGCCGGACAGTTCACGGGGATAGGCATCGGAAAATTCGGCAAGACCGACCTGCGCCAGCGCCGCCTCGATGCGGCTGTCGGCCTCAGCCGCCGGCGCATGCGAAAGTTTCAGCGGCAGGCGAACGTTTTCGCGCACGCTTGCCCACGGCATCAGCGTCGGCTCTTGAAACACGAAACCGATGGGATGCCGCCCGTCCGCCCGGCTGGCGCGATGGGAAACATTCACCGTGCCTGCGCTCGGCGCGCTGAGCCCCGCGATCAGCCGCAGCGCGGTCGATTTTCCGCAGCCGGAAGGCCCGAGCAACGAGACGAATTCGCCTTTTGTGACATCGAGATCGAGCGGCCCGAGCGCGGTCACGCCATTGTCATAGATCTTGGTAACGGCGCGCAGACGCACGGCAAGGCCGGCCGCATCGATATCCTTCTCGGACAAAGCGGGCTCGGCCATCCCGCGTCAGTTCTTCGGCCGCAGATCGACACCGACGCCCTTGTTGACGAAGCGCAACGTGTAGGCCTGGCGGTAATCGATATCGCGGCGAACCACGCCGGCCCGCACCATCTTGTCGAAGAAGTTCGCCACCCGCGCGTCGGTCATGGCGCCGATGCCGTCGCGCAAGGTATCGCCGGAATCGACGATGCCGTATTCCTTCATCTTGGTGACGGAATAGCCGAGCAATTCGTCGGTCATTTCCGGGTTCATCTTCTTGATCATCGCATTGCCGGCCGAATTGTCGCCGTAGAGATAATTGTACCAGCCGATCGCGGAAGCATCGACGAAGCGCTGCACGAGGTCGGGCTTCTTGTCGACGATCTCGCGGCGGGTCTCGATCAGGGTCGAATAGGCGTTGAAGCCGTGATCGGCGAGCAGGATCACGCCCGGCTTGAAGCCGGCCGCCTTCTCGACGGCATAGGGCTCGGAGGTGACATAGCCCTGCATCGCGCTCTGCTTGTTCACGATGAAGGGCTGCGAATTAAAGGTGTAGGGTTTCACCTTGCTCTCGCTGAAGCCGTATTCGGATTTCAGCCACTGGAAGTAGCTCGCGACGCCTTCCTTGGACACGAATAGCGTGAGCGGCTTGAGATCTTCGAGCTTGGTGAATTTGGTTTCCGGGTGGGTCAGGAAAACCTGCGGATCCTTCTGGAAGATGGCAGCGACCGCGACCACCGGTACGTTGTTGGTAACCGCATCGAACGATTGCAGCGTGTTCGCGGTCATGAAGAAGTCGATTTTGCCGGCGGTCAGCAGGATGCGATTGTTGGTGTTGGGACCGCCCGGCACGATGGTGACGTCGAGGCCGTATTTCTTGTAGGTGCCGTCGGCAACCGCCTGGAAGAAGCCACCATGCTCAGCCTCCGCCACCCAGTTGGTTCCGAATGACACCTTGTCGAGGGTTTCCGCGCGCGCAGGCATCTCTGCCGCAGCCAGCGCCAGAAGGCCTACGGTTAACGCTCGCGGCAAAAAGGCAGGGTTCATGGTTGGACTCCGTCGATCGTTCTGGCCCATGATGGGAGGCAATGGACGTGGATCACGTCCCCGGGGAGCTATCCAGGGTGCGGATAACGTCCCCGGAATATCTAACAAACTACCTCGCAAATTCATCCAAAGAAACGCTTCGCTCGATGGCTTCAACTGTTCCGCCCCACGACTGGACCGAGATCCGCTGGCCCGGCATCGCAAGCGCCGACGCCGCGCGCTGGATCGCGGTGCTGCCGCTGGCGGCGACCGAACAGCACGGCCCGCATTTGCCGCTGGAAACCGACGTCCTGATCGGCGAGGCCTATCTGGCGCGGGTGCGCGAGCTGTTGCCTGTCGCGCTTCCCGTCACCTTTCTGCCACTGCAGCCGGTCGGCATTTCCACCGAACATATCGATTACCCGGGCACGCTGACGCTGCCGACCGACGTCGCGTTGAAGGAATGGATGGCAATCGGTGAAAGTGTCGCGCGATCCGGAATCCGGAAGCTCGTGATCGTGACCAGCCATGGCGGCAACAGCGCGGCGATGTCGCTGGTGGCGCAGGATCTGCGCGCGCATCACGGACTTCTCGTGGTGACCACGAGCTGGTCGCGCTTTGGTGCGCCGGATGGACTGTTTTCCGCGGAAGAAATCCGTCACGGCATCCATGGCGGCGCGGTCGAGACATCGATCATGCTGGCGCGCTATCCGCACACCGTGCGGCGAGAGGCGATCGCCGATTTTCGTCCCGCCAGCATCGCGATGGAGAAAAAATTTCGTTGGCTCTCGGCGCATCGGCCGGTGCCCTTCGCATGGCAGACGCAGGACCTGCATGAAAGCGGCGCGGTCGGCGACGCCACCAAGGCCTCCGCGGAGAAAGGCGAACAACTGCTCGATCACGGCGCGCGCGCGTTCTGTGAATTGCTCGACGATGTCGACAAATTCGATCCGGAATTGTTTCTTCGGAAACCATGAAATCGGGATTTTCTTCCCCTAACCGCCTGAAATACCAAAGAAATAATTGACGAAACCATATTTCCAGGCGCGTTTTCGAACCGCTTTCCAGCACGCTCCGTCCAACTGGGCATGCGGACCACAATGGCCGCTCAACACAGGATGGAGATTTCCATGTCGATCAAGACCAAGTTCACCGCTCTCGCCCTCGCTACCGTTGCCGTTACCAGCATGGCTTCCACGCAGGCTCAGGCCAAGCCGCTGCACTGGGGTGTCGGCGCCGGCCTCGTTGGCGCAGCTATCGTCGGCACTGCGATCGCCGCTTCAGGCCCCGGCTACTACTACGACGGCTATCGCCGCTGCGGCTGGGTTCGCCAGTTCGACGCTTTCGGCAATTACATCGGCCGCGTCCGGACCTGCGGTTACTGATTTCTGCGGCTGACTTGGTTTCTGTTTGAGAAGCGACTTTCTTCAAGCAAGCCATTTCAAGACCTGACAACGCTTCCTCTTGTTTGACGCGTTTTCTTCACGCGAACCGGAATACCACTTCGCTCGAAAACGCTTCTGTCGTGGATTTGCGTCCAGCACGGGCGCCTCATCCACCCCCGTGCTGAACCCGACCCGCCCGGTTGTCCCCCCGGGCGGGTCACCCTTTTTGGGATGCAGGCTGGCAGTCAGAGCCCGGCCCGTCGCGATGTGTCAGCGATGTCTCCGAACACCCGTCAGCGATCTGTCCGAACGGTAGCTGCGATGACGCACTGGGCCAATGTTGCAGCAACGTCACGCAGGCGTGTCATCGAATCGTAGTTGCCGGTCCTCTTCTTGCTATTGCGAATTACTCGCAATAAAGATCGGCCAGAATGCGGATAGTTCCGGTCTGGTGCTGACCGGGGGCACGGTGGGAATGGGATAGGGGCGACGGGGTTGATGACTTCAATTGTTGGGTGGCGGCAGGCATTCGAATCTGCAGTGATGGCAGGCAGCGACAGCATGGGTCGCATCAGGAATGTCTAAACTGTGAACCGCAACCGCCGATCCCTGGAACATGCGCTGGCTGGCGTCGCGTTCGGCGCGCTGGCGCTCGGCAGCCAGGCGATGGCAGCCGACATGCCGCTCAAGGCGCCGCATCTTCGTCCGGCGTTCGACTGGAGCGGCTTCTATCTCGGCGGCCATGTCGGCTACGGCGGCGGCAGCTTCGGTCCCGGTACCAATCCGCTGCCGCTGCAAGGCGTGTTCTTTCCCCACAGCATCACGGGTCTGATCGGCGGCTATCAGGCGGGTTACAATTTTCAGCTCCCGAACAATCTGGTGTTGGGCGCCGAGGCCGATGTTTCGTTCCTGAGCACGCTTGATCGTCCAAGGCTTGATCATCCAAGGCTTGCGCCGGCCCCTTTCAACACCAGCTTCGACTACATTGCCACGGTCCGGGGACGCGTCGGATACGCATTCGGAACGCTGCTGCCCTATGTGACCGGCGGCGTCGCCTGGGCCCGAACCCGCGTCGACGTCAATGATGTCGACGGCAGCCTGTTATCCGAGCGGGGGCACGCACCTCTTGGCTGGACCGCAGGTATTGGCATCGAATATGCCGCCGATGCCAAATGGAGCGCAAAAGTCGAATATGGCTACATCGATCTGGGAGCCCGAACCTACGGACTTGCGGATGTATCGCTGCCGGACGTCGCCATCGACCCGAAGGTCCACACCGTCAAGCTCGGATTGAACTACAGGATCTGGGACGGGCCGGGTTCCGCGACATCAGGCGATTATGTCATCAAGCCGCCCACCCCTCCCGCATCCAGGGACTGGAACGTTCACGCCCAGACGACCCTCATATCGCAGGGCTATCCGAGCTTCCGCTCGCCGTATCAAGGGTCCAATAGCTTGCCCGGCGCCGGACGCGTGCGAGAGACCTGGACGGTCGGAGCCTTCCTCGGATGGCGGTTGTGGGATGGCGGAGAGTTCTATTTTGGTCCGGAGCTTGCGCAAGGTTTTGGAATCGGCGGCACATTAGGCTTGGCAGGGTTTTCAAACGGCGAAGCGCAAAAAGGCGGCGCCGAATATCCGAGATTCCGCGCACAGCGCTATTTCTTCCGGCAGACTTTCGGGCTGGGAGGCGAACAGGAAGAGGTGGCCGATGCGGCCAATCAGTTGCCGGGCAAACGCGACATCGACCGGGTTACAGTAACGGTCGGGCGATTTGCCGTCGGCGATTTCTTTGACGGCAATTCCTACGCAAAAGATCCGCGCGTCGATTTCATGAACTGGTCAATGTGGGCGTCGGCGGCCTATGACTTTCCGGCCGACCTTCCCGGATTTACCCGCGGCGCCGTGGTCGAACTCAATCGCAAGGATTGGGCCGTGCGCGCGGGCCTGTTTCAGGTGCCCTCTGCTCCCAACAGCGATGTCCTCACCTTCAAGACCGGCGGAGCTGTTGTCGAATTCGAGGAACGTCATACCGTGTTCGACCAGCCCGGCAAACTGCGGCTCGGCATCTTCGCCAATCGCGGCAATACCGGCAACTACCGCAACGCGCTGGCGATCAGCGCCGCAGACCCGGCACTCGATATCAACAACGTCATGTCAGACATCCAGCGCCAAAATTTCAAATACGGATTTTACGTCAACGCCGAACAACAGCTCATGAAGGATGTCGGCCTGTTCGCCCGTGCGAGCTGGAACGACGGCCGGAACCAAATCCTGTCCTTTACCGACATCGACCGCAGCGTCGCGGCAGGCCTGTCGGTCAAGGGCAGCTATTGGGGACGGCCGAGCGATACATTCGGTTTGGGCGGCGCAATCAACGGACTTTCCGGCGGGCACCGCGATTTCCTGGCGGCCGGCGGCCTCGGCCTGTTGATCGGCGACGGCCGTCTCAACTACAGCAACGAACGAATCCTCGAGACCTACTACGCCTACGCGATCGACAAGAACTTCACCCTCACCGCCGATTACCAGTTGATCACCAACCCCGCCTATAACGCCGACCGCGGCCCGGTCCACGTCTTCTCCGGCCGCTTCCACGGCGAGTTCTAACCGACGTCCCTGCGAAGGCGGTGACATGTAGCCCGGATGGAGCGCAGCGCATCCGGGTAAGCCTGTCCGCAGGCGAGACGTGCCCAGATTGCGCTTCGCTCCATCCGGGCTACGCGGTCGTATTCGCGCCTCACCCCACCGGCTGGAAAGAATCCGCGCGTGCCATCGCCCAGGCGTCGCGGAAGCGCGGATCGTTGGTGCCTTCGATCAGCTCGCCCGGCCGCAGCGACGGATAGAGTTTCGCGAATGACAATGTGTCGTTCGTGGAGGATCGCTGCGTGAAGTGGATCGGCCGTAATTGCTGCGGATGTTCGAGGCCGGCTGCGGCGATAAGCTCGGATAGGGCGTGCAGGGTGGCGTGATGATAGCTGTAGACCCGCTCGATCTTGAGCGGCACCACCAGCGCGCGGGCGCGGAGCGGATCCTGGGTGCTCACGCCCGTCGGGCATCGATCGGTATGGCAGCTCAGCGACTGGATGCAGCCGAGAGCGAACATGAACCCGCGCGCAGAATTGCACCAGTCGGCGCCGATCGCCATCGCGCGCGCCATGTCGAAGGCGGTCGCGATCTTGCCAGCGGCGCCGATCTTGACGCGGTCGCGCGCATTGATGCCGATCAGTGCATTATGGACGAAATTGACGCCCTCCCGCATCGGCATGCCCAGATGGTCCATGAATTCCAGCGGCGCAGCGCCGGTGCCGCCTTCATTGCCGTCGACGACGATGAAATCAGGATATATCCCGGTCTGCAGCATCGCCTTGCAGATTGCCAGGAATTCCCAGGGATGACCGACGCACAGCTTGAACCCGGCGGGCTTGCCGCCGGATAATCGTCGCATCTCGCCGATGAAGGCCATCATTTCCAGCGGCGTCGAGAACGCGCTGTGCGTGGCCGGCGAAATGCAATCCTCGCCCATGGCGACACCGCGAATTTTGGAGATCTCTTCAGAGACTTTGGCCGCCGGAAGGACCCCGCCATGTCCGGGCTTGGCGCCCTGGCTGACCTTCAGTTCGACCATCTTGATCTGATCGTCGCTGGCGACGCGGGCAAATTCCTCCGGGTTGAACGAGCCGTCGCGGTTGCGGCAGCCGAAATAACCCGAGCCGATTTCCCAGATGATGTCACCGCCATGTTCGCGGTGATAAGGACTGACGCCGCCCTCGCCTGTGTCATGCGCAAAGCGGCCCTTCTTCGCACCCGCATTCAGCGCCCGCACGGCGTGGGGGCTGAGCGCTCCAAAACTCATCGCGGAGATGTTGAAGACCGAGGCCGAGTATGGCTTGGTGCAATCCGGACCACCGATGGTGACGCGAAATTGCTCGACGGCACGAGCTTTCGGCGCCATCGAATGGTGCATCCATTCATAACCGTCGCGGTAGACGTCCTCCTGGGTGCCGAACGGCCGCTTGTCGAGCACCATCTTGGCGCGCTGATAGACCAAGGCGCGGGTGTCGCGGGAAAACGGCATACCATCCTTCTCGCTCTCGAAGAAGTACTGCCGTATCTCCGGCCGAATTTCCTCGAGCAAGAAGCGGATATGCGCCGAGATCGGATAGTTGCGTAAAACCGCGTGGTTCTTTTGCAGGAGATCGCGAATGCCGAGCAGCGTGAGCGCGCCAAAAATCACGATCGGGAGCAGCAACAGCTCCCACACCTTGATGTTATGGTCGAAAATCCCGATGCCGATCAGCAAGGCGGTGACGACGGCGCAGATCGTCAGAATGATGTAGCGTGGCGAGAACGGCAGCAGCAGTGTTTCCATGGAATCCCTCGGCTGGATTGTCGTGGCGCCGGCGCCAGCTTAGTCCAACCGCCGGAACGAGCGCTACACGATATACGGGGCGATGCTCACGGAAGTGACGTCGGCTAAAAAAATAGTTGGCGGCTTTAATAAACCTGTCGCTTTTGCAGTGCAGCGTAACGGCCCGGGCCGGCCAGTCAGTGGCTGTGCAACCGCATCTCGTGCGGGATCTTGCCCTGCTGCAGGCCGTGCTGGGCCAGCCAGGCGTCGGTGGAGAGAATGGCGCGGTCGATGTGATCGGCGGTTCGCGAGAAATCGTAGGGCGAGCCCACCAGCGGGCAGAGCGGCGGCACCACGAAATACTCGATATCGGACGCAAGCATTTCAAGCTCGGTGACCAGTTGCCGCGCGATCAGGAGCGTGAGCGCGTGCAGCGCGTTGGCGACCGCCCCGACCGGCGGCGCCTGGTTCGCACAGGCGTGCCCGGTCGGCAGAATGATCAGGCGCCTGGCGCCCTTCTTCACGGCGACCTGTATCGGCGTGTTGCTGGAGATCGCGCCGTCGGCGAGATAATGATCCTTGTAGCGGATCGGCGAGAACGCGCCCGGGATCGCGGTGGACGCGACGATCGCCTCCGCCGTGGAGCCCTCCGACAACACCACGCTGTCGCCGGAGACGATGTCGGTGGTGACGATATGCACCGGCAGCTTCGCCTCTTCCAGATTGCGATAGGGGATGTGATCCTCGATCAGCTTGCGGATGCCGTCATGAGGAATCAGAAAATCGCGGCGCCACAGAAAACTCAGCACCGTCCGCCAGCTCATCGGAAAGACGTCGTGCCGCGTCAAACCGCGCCAGATCGCGGCGAGCCGCTGCACGCCATCAAGCGTAGGATCGCCGGCATAGAATGCGCCGTTCAGGGCGCCAACGCTGCAGCCGACCACCATATCAGCGGCGACGCCATGCGCGGCAAGCGAATGCAGCATACCGACCTGAATGGCCCCGAAGCTGCCGCCGCCCGCAAACACGAAGGCGGTCTTTGCCGGACCGATCTCGTCGCGTACCGACACGCGCGAACTCCCTCATCGCAGCGTCGGCAACAGGCCGCACGGCGTTCGGGAGCGCTTATAGCAGTGGGAGATGGGGTGGGCTACACAGGCCCGCCGTCATTCCGGGGCGATGCGAAGCATCGAACTATGGGGCGCCCCTTGCGCCCCTGAGAATCTCGAGGTTCCCCGATGCGCAATTGCGCATCTGAGGTCTGGTCCTTCGGACCATCCCGGAATGACGGTCAACTCATCAACGCTCGACGAACGCCTTCTCGATCACGAAATGGCCGGGCGTGTTGTGGCTGCCTTCGAGGAAGCCGCCGGACTCGAACATTTGCTTCAACTCGTCCAGCATCCCCGGGCTGCCGCACATCATGACGCGATCGGTCTCGATATTGAGCGGCGCCTGGTGGATGTCGTTGAACAACTGCTCCGACGATATCAGGTCGGTGATGCGGCCGCGGTTGCGGAACGGCTCGCGGGTCACCGTCGGGTAATACAGCAGCTTCTCCGACAACAGCGGTCCGAACAGCTCATCCTCGCGCAGCTTGGCGACGAGTTCCTCGCCATAGGCGAGTTCGGAAACCTGGCGGCAGCCGTGAACGAGCACGATGGTCTCGAAGCGCTCATAGACGTCGGGATCCTTGATCAGGCTCGCGAACGGCGCGAGACCGGTGCCGGTCGACAGCAGCAGCAAACGCTTGCCCGGAATCAGATTGTCGGTGATCAGCGTGCCGGTCGCCTTGCGGCCGACCAGAATCTCGTCGCCCGCGCGGATCTTCTGCAGCTTCGAGGTCAGCGGCCCGTCCGCGACCTTGATGGAGAAGAATTCGAGCTCTTCCTCGTGATTGGCGCTCGCCATGCTGTAGGCACGCAAAAGCGGCCGGCCCTCGACCTCGAGGCCGATCATCGCAAACTGGCCGTTCTGGAAGCGGAAACCGGAATCACGGGTGGCCCGGAAGCTGAAAAGCGTATCGGTCCAGTGGCGAACAGAAAGAACCTTCTCTCTATAGAATGCGCTCATGGGTTTTCGTTTTTCCTGACGTCTCGATGTAGAACGTTTCGGTCTTCGGGCCTTGAAGTGCCAGAAATCAGCGAAATTACTGGCGATTTGGCGCTTCATTTGCGCACAGCAGATACATAGTCAATATGACCTACAGCACAATCGAGAACTCGGAATGGCTGTCGGTCTAATTTGCAGAAAGGTTCGATTGGCTTCGTTAACGCTTTCTCGCGCAATTAACTTGCTGAATTCGGCACCGATCTGGCAATAAATGACCATGTCAAATTAAGAACGTTTCAAAAGAGATCGCATGCGGAGCCCAACTGAATTTCGAAAGGGAAAACCGGGCTTCTATCCGGACCAGGCGATCTATGCCGAATTTGCCTGCGCTGAATTTGGGCTCCATTTTCGCGACCTCGACGGCGGGTCGGGGTTGATCTTCAGCGTCGCCTCGCGCGACGGGCTGGTTCATTTCGGCGCCGGCCGATGCTCCTGGTATCCGCAGAACAGCGCGACCGCCTCGACGCTGGCGTCCGACAAACATTTTACGAGCCGGATCTTGCGCGAAGCCGGCGTCCCGGCGCTTGGCGGCGAATATTTCTTCCTGCACGAGCGCTATCGCGCGCAGCGCCCGGCGGGACATGAGCGCAGCGATGCGCTTGCCCATTTCGAGACATTGGGCGGATCAGCTTTCGTCAAGCCTCTGACGGGATCGCGCGGCGATTTCGCGCAAGCCATTCACGGCGACGCGGCGTTCATTCGCTATCTCGACGAGGTGCCGAAATATTACGACGCCGTGCTGATCCAGCCGATCGTCGAGGGAAGCGAGTATCGCGTTTTCCTGCTTGACGACGACGCGCTCTATTGCGCGCGAAAATATCCGCCGTCCGTCACGGGCGACGGCGTGCATACCACACGTGAATTGCTCACCGTCCACAATGATGCCCTGCGCGCGCGCGGTCTCTCGCCTGCTTCGCTGCCGAACCAGGATCCGTCGCTCGATACTGTCCCGGCAAAGGGCGAACGCCGCGAGATTCCCGGGCGCATGAATCTGAGCGCGGGCGGCACGATGGTGCTGGCACCGGCGCCATCCGAAAAAGCCATCACCCTGGCGCGGCAGGCTGCGCGTGCGATCGGTCTCCGCGTCGCGGCCATCGACATGTTCGTCGATATCGGTGGCAAGCCGGATGCAATCGAGATCATCGAGATCAATTCCAATCCCGCGATCCGACTACTGGAGCAATCCAATCGCGGCGATCTCATTCTAAAAATCTGGCATCACACCTTCTCCACCATGGGATTGCTGTAGTGTTCGACCTGCCGAAATACGGCGACGGCATCTGCCTCGCGCGCATGGCCGGATTGCTGGAAGCGCTCGGAATCGATCGCCTGCGGCTGCAGCGCATCTCGGTGGTGGTGACCGGCTCGAACGGCAAGGGCAGCACGGCGGCGATGTGCGCCGGTATCGGCCGCGCCTACGGCCTGCGCACCGGCCTCTTCACCTCCCCGCATCTCTTCCGTTTCAACGAACGGATTCAGGTCGATGGCGTCGAGATCGACGACGACGCGCTCGCTCGCCTGAAGCGGCGGGTCGAAGCCGTCATCGCCGACGTCTCGAAGCGGATGGGCGAGCAGTTCGGCGCTTTCGAAGCGCTGTTCGCACTCGCCTGCCTGCACTTCCAGGAGAGCGGATGCGACTTCACCGTGTTCGAAGCCGGCATCGGCGGACGCTACGATCCGGTGCGCCTGATCGGCGCGCGCGAAACTTGCGTCACCTCGGTCGATTACGAGCATGTCGAACTGCTCGGAAACTCGCTTGAACTGATCGTATCGGACAAGAGCGACGCCTGCGCTGCCGGCGGCACGATCGTCTATGGCGAGAACTGCCGAGGCTTGCGGGCGCACCTCGTCGAGTATAATCGCGCGCGCGGCTGCACGCCGCTGTTCATCCGCGATGATATCCGTATCGATAATGCGGTGACGGCAGCCTCAGGCCAGCATTTCGATTTCCAGTTCGGATATCATGATTATCGCCACCTCGAAGTGAGCCTGTCCGGCGCGTTCCAGTTCAACAACTCGGCCATTGCCGTCACCCTGTTCCTGCTCTGGCTGCAGCGCGAGCAGCCGCGCAAGCCTCCGGACCGAGTCGAGACTGCGATACGCGCCGGCTTGCGCGATGCGCGATGGCCCGGCCGCCTCGAGGTCATCAGTCAGGACCCGTTCACCGTAATCGACGTCGGTCACACCCCCGACGGCATCCGGCAATCGCTGGCAAGTCTGCTGGCGATCCATGGCAGCGAAGATTGGATCCTCGTGATCGGTGCATCTGGCGACAAGAAGGCGCAGGAAATCGTCGGCGCGCTGGCGCCGTCGTTTGATACGATCATCTGCACGGCGGCGCATCACAAGGGAGCGGACGCGCAACGCATCGCCGCCGCTGCCGCGCGCGCCAACCCCGCCGCGAGCCTCCGTGTCGCCGCCTCGATCGAGGAGGCGGTGCGACTGGCGGGGGACGTTGCTGCCGCGCATTCGCAAAGAATTTATGTCGCCGGCGGCCTGTTCCTGGCGATCGAATACGCAACGGCCGCCCGTGGCGGCCGCCCGCAAGACCTGCATTTCTTCTGACTAGTTGCTTCCGTGCTTGTCGTCGAGCACCCTGAAGGCTTCCTCGAGTTGCGGCGAGATCGCGACGCCGAGCTTTTCCCCGGTCGGCAGTCGCGCGACGAACCATTTGTTGTAGAGCGGGATCAGGTCACGGCCCGAACCGAGTTTCTGGAAAGTGCGCTCGACCACGGCCTTCAACTGCGGCTCACCCTTGCGGAACATGATGCCGTAGGGATCGTAGGACAGATACTCGCCGGTGACCTTGAATTGGCCCTGCGCCTTGTGCCGCGCGATCAGGCCGTAGAGCAGGATGTCGTCGGTCGCGAACGCATCGGCCTTGCCGTCCACCAGCGTCTGATAGGACTGTTCGTGATCGGGTGCCGTCACGATGTTGAGGCCGAGCGAAAACTTCTTGTCGATCGCGTGCATGGCCTGCTCGTTGGTGGTGCCCTTGGTCACCACCACGGTCTTGCCCTTCAGGTCCGTGGGCGCCGAGATGGTGGACGCCTTCGGCACCATCAGCTTGGTGCCGGCCACGAAGATCAGCGGCGAGAACGCCACCTGTTTCGCGCGCTCGGCATTGGCCGTGGTCGAACCGCATTCGAGGTCGATCTTGTTCTGCACCACCGCCTGAATGCGGTCATCCGAAGTGACCTTAACGTATTCAATCTTGAGATTGGCATCGTCGACCTCGACGCCGATCTCCTCGACGATCGCCTCGCACAGTTCGAGGCTGTAGCCGATCGGCCGGTTGGACTGGTCCAGGAACGAGAACGGCGGCGAACTCTCGCGGTAGCCGAGACGCACGACATGCGTCCGCTTGATGTTGGCGAGCGTCGGGCTGAGCCCTTCGCTGGCGGTCTGGGCAGACGCCGGCGTGGCCAGCAGGCAGGCGGCCAGCAGCATTGCGCCGACCCCTGCCAACCTCCTTGGGAATTGATGCATTCATCTCTCCCCTCAATGTGCCGGAACAGGGTCGCCCGGAACGGCGTCGGTGGGCACGACGTCATCGGGTCCGAGCTCATGCTCGGCCTTCAGCTCGCCCTCCCATTTCGCCACCACGGCGGTCGCCAGCGAATTGCCGATCACGTTGGTGGCGCTGCGTCCCATGTCGAGGAACGTGTCGATGCCCATGATCATCAACAGACCGGCCTCGGGAATGCCGAACTGGCTGAGCGTCGAGGCGATCACCACCAGTGAGGCGCGCGGCACGCCCGCGACGCCCTTCGAGGTGATCATCAGCGTCGCCAGCATCGCGAGCTGCGTGCCGAGCGACATCTCGATGTGATAGGTCTGCGCGATGAATATGCTCGCGAAGGTGCAATACATCATCGTGCCGTCGAGATTGAACGAGTAGCCGAGCGGCAGCACGAAGGACGAAATCCGCGAGGAGGCGCCGAAGCGATTGAGGCCTTCCAGCGTCTTGGGATAGGCGGCTTCCGAGGAGGAGGTCGAGAACGCAATCATCAGCGGCTCACGGATCAGTCGCAAGAGATGGCTGTATCGCGGCCCGATCACGATGAAACCGACCACGATCAGGATGGCCCACAGGATCAGAAGCGAGAGATAGAAGCCGCCCATGAACACGATCAGCTTCCACAGCACGCCGAGGCCGTTCTTCGACACCGTCGCCATGATCGCCGCCCACACCGCGATCGGCGCGAACAGCATCACATAGCCGGTCACTTTCAGCATGATGTGGGCGAGGTCGTCGATCAGCCCCATGATCGGCTTGGCGCGCTCCGGCATCGCGCCGAGCGCGACCGCGAAGAACACGGCAAACACCACGATCTGCAGGATTTCGTTCTGCGCCATGGCATCCGCGATCGAGGTCGGGATCAGATGAGTCAGAAACTTCTCGATCGAGAACGCCGAGACCGGCAGGCCGGTCGATTGCGTCTTGTCGGGCAGCGTGCCGGGAAAGTTGGCGCCGGGCTGCAGCAGGTTGACCATCACCAGGCCAAGCAGCAGCGAGACAAAGGAAGCGCTGACGAACCAGCCCATCGTCTTGGCGAACACGCGGCCGAGCTTCGAGCCGGAGCCCATATGGGCGATGCCGCCGACAAGGGTGGCGAACACCAAAGGCGCGATGATCATCTTGATCAGGCGCAGGAACAGCATGGCGATCAGGTTTACGTCGGCCGCGATTTCCACCCGGCTGTCGGGCATATAGTTGAAGACGATGGTTCCCATCACAATGCCAAGCGCCATAGCGATCAGGATATACTGCGTAAACCTGCTGGACATTCTTGCACCCCCGTATTTCCGGCAACCACAAGTTTGGCAGATTTGAATGAGGACGCAACAAGCTTGCGGCGTTTTGTACGCTTGCCAGAATGTTCCCGTTGTGAAATGCGCGCGCGCCGACTAGCGTTCATGCAGCGCACAATCTGTGCAGGTGATCGCCTGATGCGCAGCCAATTGCATCCGGAAACGCCAGAACAACAACGCCGAGGGGAGACAACATCATGAACGACGCTGTCAATCGTCAGATCCTGCTGGTCGAGAAGCCGACCGGCAAGCTCGGGCCCGAGCATTTCAAGATGGTCAACGGCGCAGTGCCCGAGCCGAAGGACGGCGAGGCGCTGGTGCGGACACGCTATATCTCGCTCGACGCCGCCAACCGGGCGTGGATGCACGGCGCGACCTATCGTGCCGCCGTCGAGGCCAACACCGTGATGGCAGGCGGCAGCATCGCCGAAGTCGTCTCGTCGAAAGCGCCCGGACTGACAGCGGGCGATATCGTATTCGGCGACACCGGCTGGCAGGATTACGCCGCCGTACCAGCAAAACATCTCACCAAGATGCCAAAGATGGAACCGATGACGCATCTGCTCAGCGTGTACGGCATCGCTGGCCTCACCGCCTATTTCGGCCTGCTGCACGTCGGCAATCCGAAGGCCGGCGAGACCGTCGTGGTGTCGGCCGCGGCCGGCTCGGTCGGATCAATCGTCGGACAGATCGCGAAGATCAAGGGCTGCAACGTCATCGGCATCGCCGGCGGTAAGGACAAATGCCACTGGCTCACCTCCGAGCTCGGCTTCGATGCCGCGGTCGATTACAAGGACGGCGCCACCTTCAAGGCGCTGCGGGCCGCAGCGCCCAAGGGCATCGACGTCTATTTCGACAATGTCGGCGGCGACATTCTCGAAGCCTGCCTTTCGCTGATGAACAACCGCGGCCGCATCGCCTGCTGCGGCGCCATCTCGCAATATGACGGCGTGCCGTCGGCCCATGGCCCCCGCGGCGTGCCCGGCCTGATCGTGGTCAAACGCCTTATCATGCAAGGCTTCATCGTGATGGACTACATGGACCAGAGCGCTGCGGCGCTGGCCGACCTGCAGTCCTGGGTCGCCTCGGGAAAGCTGAAGGTGCAGGAAGACGTGATCGACGGAATCGAGAACACGCCGAAGGCGCTGATCGGCCTGCTCGCCGGCGAGAACCGCGGCAAGCGCATGGTGCGGGTGTAAGGCGAAGTCCGTAGCAATCCGTAGGGTGGGCAAAGGCGCAACGCGCCGTGCCCACCATTTCTTGCCGTGCTAGTGATGGTGGGCACGCTTCCGCCTTCGCTCGTTGAGCTACGGCGGACAGGTCGCTTTGCCCACCCTTGATCTAGTGCGTCGCAGCAGGCGCCGTCTGCGCGCCCGTCTTCTTCACCTTGCGCTCCTTCACCCAGTTCTCGAACCGCTGGATCACGACAAAGAATGTCGGCACAAACAGCACGGCCAGACAGGTCGAGGCCAGCATGCCCGAGGCCGCCGTGATGCCAATCGACTTCCGGGCGTTGGCGCCGGCGCCGGTTGCAAGCACCAGCGGGATCATGCCGAAGATGAAAGCAAACGACGTCATCAGGATCGGCCGGAACCGGGCTCGCGCCGCCTCGATGGCGGATTCCAGCAACGGCTTGCGATCGCGCACGTGCAGTTCCAGCGCCACCTCGACGATCAGGATGGCGTTCTTGGCCGACAGCGCGATCAACAGGATGATGCCGATCTGGGTATAGAGGTTGTTCTCGATCCTTAAACCGGTCAGCACGATCATAGGGCCGAGCAAGGACAGCGGCACCGCGAGAATCACCGAGATCGGCGCGTACCAGCTTTCATATTGTCCGGCCAGCACGAGGTAGACCAGCAGCAGGCCCAGGCCGAACGCCCAGTAGATCTGGCCGCCGACGACCTTCTCCTGGTACGACATCGCCGTCCACTCGAAGCCCGTGCCGGGCGGCAGGGTCTTCGCGGCAATCTGCTCCATCAGATTCATCGACTGACCTGAGCTGTAACCCGTCGCCGGCAGACCGATGATGGTTGCGGAAGGATACAGATTGTACAGGCTGATCAGCGACGGACCGACCGCCGGCGTAATCTTTGCCACCGTGCCGAGCGGGATCATGTCGCCATTGCTGTTACGCACCATCATGTTCTGCATATCACGCGGCGTCAGGCGGAATTGCGCGTCCGCCTGCGCATAGACCTGGAAGGTACGACCGAACTTGTTGAACTGGTTGACGAAGGTCGAACCCATGTAAGTGGACAACGTCGAAAAGATCTGGTCGGTCGTGACATGCAGCGTCTGGGTCTTGATTCGGTCCACCTCGATGTCGAACTGCGGCACCATCGAGCGGAACGGCGAACTGACCCGCTGCAGCGCGCTCTGTGACGACGCATTGGCGACGATCGCGCCGGTGATCGCCTGCAACTTGCTGAAGTCGGAATTGCCGTCGCGGAGCTGGACCTGCATCGCAAAGCCGGCGGCGTTACCGATACCCTGGATCGGCGGCGGTGGAACCACCAGGATCCGCGCCTCCTCGATGACGGACAGTTTTTCGTTCAATCCGACGAACAGCGACCGCAGATCCTCACCTGGCCCTCGCGCGCTCCACTCTTTCAAGATCAAATAGGCGACGCCCGCATTGGCGAGACTGGAAGAATTGTCGAGCGCGGAGATGCCGGAAATGGCGATCACCTGATCGACACCCGGGGCCTTGCCGGCTATCTCGCTGACCTGGGTAAGCACACGCTGGGTACGCTCAAGCGCCGCACCATCAGGCAATTGCACGGCGACCAGGAGATAGCCCTGGTCCTCGATCGGAATGAAGCCGGTCGGCACCCGCGACAGGCCGTAGCCACCGATAGCGATCAGAATCAGCGCGCAGACGACTGAAACATTGCTGTGCGCGACCAGGCGGCCGATCAGCCGGCTGTAGCCGGCCTCGACGCGGTTATAGACCGCGTTGAAGCCGCGATAGAAAAAGTTGCGCTGTTCCGGCGGCACCGGCCGGCGCAGCCACAATGCGCATTGCGTCGGCTTCAGCGTCGCCGCGTTGATGGCGCTGAGCAGCGCGGTTGCGGCAATCACCAGCGCGAACTGCGCATACATCTGCCCAGTCAATCCCGGCAGAAACGCCGAGGGCAGGAACACCGAGATCAGCACCAGCGTAATGCCGATGATTGGCGCGAACAGCGCGTCCATCGCACTGATCGCGGCGTCATGGCCGGACATGCCCTTCTCGATATTGTGGGCTGCGCCTTCGACCACGACGATGGCGTCATCCACCACGATGCCGATCGCGAGCACGATCGCAAACAGGGTCGAGATATTGACGGTGAAGCCGAGCGCCGCCATCGCAGCAAAGGCGCCGATGATCGTCACCGGCACCGTGGTCGCGGGCACCAGCATCGCGCGCCAGTCCTGCAGGAAGATCAGGATCACGACGAGGACGAGCAAACCCGCCTCGATCAGCGTCTTGTAGACCTCATTGATCGATTCCGAGACGAATTTGGTGGTGTCGAACGGCGTGTCGTAGGTCACGTCCTGCGGAAACGCCTTCGCTAGCACCTGCATCTTCTTCTCGACGGCCTGCTGGACCTCGAGCGCGTTAGCGCCGGGCGACTGGAATACGCCGATGCCGGTGGCCGGCTTGTTGTTGAGCGAGAACGCCTGGCTGTAGGTCTGGGCGCCGAGCTCGACCCAGCCGACATCGCGAACGCGCGTGACGTCGCCGCTGGTGCCGGTCTTGACGATCACGTTCTCGAACTCGCTGGTGTCAGCGAGCCGTCCACTGACGTTCAGCGTATACTGGAACGCCTGCCCTGCGGGCGCTGGCGGTGCCCCGACCTGGCCCGCGGTGACCTGCTGGCTCTGCTGCTGGATCGCCGAAATGACATCCTGCGGCATCAGCCCGCGCGCATACAGCTTGTTCGGATCGAGCCAGACCCGCATCGAGTACTGGCCGGCCCCGAACACGGTGACGTTGCCGACGCCGGGTAAACGCGACAGCTCATCGCGGATATTGATGGTGGCGTAGTTGCTCAGGAACAGGCTGTCATAGGTCGCTTTCGGCGACGTCAGCGTCACGAACAGCAGGATCGCCGTCGATCTCTTCTGCACGGTGACGCCCTGGCTCTGCACCGACTGCGGCAGTTGAGCCAGCGCGCTCGACACCCGGTTCTGCACCAACACCTGCGCGAAGTTGAGGTCGGTGCCGATCTTGAAAGTGACCGTCAGCGTATAGGTGCCGTCGGCACCGCTGTAGGACTGCATGTAGAGCATGTCCTCGACGCCGTTGACCTGCTGCTCGATCGGCAGCGCCACCGTATCGATCACGGTTTTCGCGCTGGCGCCGGGATAGCGGGTGGTCACCTGCACCGTCGGCGGCACGACCTCAGGATACTGCGCGACGGCCAGCCGGAACAGGCAGACGCCGCCGATCAGGATCATCAGGATCGCGATGACGTTGGAAAGAACGGGCCGCTCGATAAAAAATTTCGAAATCATGGCCCGGCTCCTACTTGGCCGCTATTGGCTGTGCTTCGATCTTTTTCAGTTGCGGATCGACCTTCTGGCCGGGAATCGCGCGCAACAGCCCGGCGGTGACGACGCGGTCGTCGGCCTTCAGACCTTCTTCGATGACACGCAGCTCGCCTTCGAGCGGCCCGACCCGCACCTTGCGCTGTTCGACGATATTTTCGCCGTTCACGACCAGCAGGTAGCGTCCGGACTGATCGCTGCCCAGCGCAACATCCGGCACGAACAACGCGCTCTGCACCTGATCCACGGGAACGCGGACCCGGACAAAGAACCCCGGCAGCAACGCGCGATCGGAATTGGGCAGCACGCCGCGCACCGGGAGCGTGCCCGTCGACTGGTTGAGCGTCACGGCGGCGTAGTCGAGCTTGCCCTTGTGCGGAAAACCGGTCTCGGTTTGCAATCCGACTTCGATCGGCAATTGTCTGAGATCGTCCGGCGTCATCCCACGCCGGCGGGCCTCCGTGCGGATCCGCAGCACGTCCTGTTCGTTGACGTTGAAATTCACCCAGATCGGGTCGAGCGCCACGATGGTGGCGAGCTGCGTCGGCGACGAGACGCCGACGAGTTCGCCGACGGCGACGAGATGCGCGCTGACGACACCGTCAAACGGCGCAGTCACATTGGTATAACCGTAATTGACCGCCGCGATCTTGGTATTGACCTGGGCCTGCAGCAGGCTCGCCTGCGCGTTGTCGCGCGTTGACGTTGAAGTATCCAGCGTCGCCTGGGAAACGGCTTGCCGCTGCACCAATTCCTGCTGGCGCTTGAAGTCCGCCTCGGCCTGCCTCACGGTTGCCTGCGCGCCGGCTTCCGCGGCCTGCGCCTGTTCGAGCTTCAGCTTGTAGGTTTCAGGCTCGATCGTGAACAGGGACGTGCCTTCTTTCACAAAGGCGCCGTCCTGGTAATTGATCGATTGCAGAAAGCCCTGCACCCGCGCGACCAGATCGACATTCTTGATCGCAGCCGTATTGCCGGTCGCTTCCAGATAACGCGTGAAGGACCGTTGCACCGGCACCGCGACATCGACCTTCGGCGGCGGCGGCGGGACAAAAGTATTTTGTTCGCAGGCACTTAAGATGCCGAACGCGGCAATGGCGAGCGCCGCGCGCAGGACCGAAGCAGCTCCTTGTCCGATGGTGCGGTGCAGACTCAAGCGTGCTGGCGAACGCGTGGACTTCATTTTTCGTGCCTCAATTGGGTTGTTCAGAAAAATGTCTATTCAGAAATCGGCGTTCGGCGCCACCCCATGAAAATAGCAACAATCCGCTTGCAGTGAAACCGGAAAGCGAAAATGATGCCGGCCGTTAGAATTCTTACGACGAAATTTTACTGCGGTTGAAGCGGCGGCTTCCTGCGACGACAAAAGGATTTATTCAAATGATCAACACGTGGAAACGTGCGAGCAAGCTTGCGCCGTGGCTTTCGGTTGCTGCGATACTGGCAACCGCAGCGCCGGCTTTCGCGCAAGCGCCGAGCCAGGCGCAACGCGACGCCATCAAATCGCAGTGCCGCTCCGATTACATCGCGCATTGCTCCAGCGTGCCGCCGGGCGGCGAGGCCTCGCTGCAATGCCTGCAGAAGAACATGTCGAGCCTCTCATCGAGCTGCCAGGGCGCAGTGCGCGCCGTGGCAGCGCCAGCGGCTGCGCCCGCCAAGGCGGCCGAGACTGCAGCGCCGAAAGCCGCTGCTCCCGCGACTGCAACGGCTGCTCCCGCGGCTGCAACGACGGCGCCGGCGAAATCAGCCGAGCCAAAGGCCGCAGCAGCGCCCGCAGCCGGACAGCCGACCAGCGCACAGATTTCCGCCATCCGCAGCGCATGCCGCTCCGATTATCCGAAGGTCTGCGCGGGCGTGCCGACCGGCGGCGCGCCGGCCCTGCAATGCCTGGAAAAAAACAAGACGAAACTCTCGGCCGGTTGCGAGAAGGCCGTTTCCGCCACGAGCGGCGGTGGAGGAGCAGCGGCGGCACCCGCGGCAGGCGCGGCGGCTGCCGCTGCACCGGCGGCGCCGGCCGTGATCGTGCTGCGGCCGATGCGGCCGCGCGAAGAACTGTTGGTGCTGCGATCGGCCTGCGGCGCCGACGTCCGCACGATCTGCGGCGGCGTGCAGCCTGGCGGCGGCCGGATCGTGCAGTGTCTGGCGACCAATGCCGCGCAGCTTTCGCCGGCCTGCAAGTACGTGCTGTCCCAGTTCGCGGCACGTTAATCACACGCCCCTGCGGCGGTCCTTCATTGATCTGGGGACCGCCGGTCACTCGCCGCCGCGAAAGGCGAGGATGAGCTGAATGAGCCGTATCGATAGCGAGACATAAAGGATCGCCATCAGGGCTTGGTACGCAATATGCCAATTGAGCTTTGCGAGCTTGTAGAGGCCGTCGACGAAGTTCAGCAGAAGGAGAATGACGCCGAACAACATGACGCCGCGGCCGATGAGACCATGGCGCAGATAGCCGAACAGCACGATTGCCGGCTCACTGCTCGAGACATGGGCGCCGGCCGATACGATCAACGTCCCGATGATCAACTTCTCGACGTGAGAAAATACTTCCTTGGAGACCGGCTCGACATGTTCGGAATAGAACGCCAGCCATTTGGCTCTGACCTCCGCCATGGGTTTTCCTTGGTTTTCACTGCAACGATGAATGAGAGCTTCACTACAGCGGGTCCGCGATCAGGAAGCAAGAAGGCCCGCCTGATTTGCGGTGGTCCGAGAAGAGATGAGGGGACGTCCGGCGTTCATGCCGGCCGTCAACCGAAGCGAGATCGGCGTGCGCGCACGCCGTGACGGGTATCCGCAGAACCTTCCGAAAAATTTCAACCTGAACATCAACCAGTATCAGTCCGGGAGATTAACATGCGTTCCCTTCTGCTGATGGCAGCCGCCATGCTGTCCTTTTCCGCCACCATGACGTTTGAAGCCACCGAGGCCAACGCGGCGGTCTGTGCCCGCGGCGTCTATCGCGCCGGCTGCGCCGGAGCCCGCGGCGCAGTCGTCGTCCGCAAGCCTGCCGTGATCTGCAGGACCGTGTGGGTGAACGGCGTGAAGGTTCGCCGCTGCGGCTGAACCGCGGGCGTCTCCGTCGAAGACAAGCCGGGGTCACCGCATAGCGCACAACCGTTCGCGGACAGAACCGGGGAGGCGAAACGGCGCATTGGCGCCCGGTCCTGACGCGGCCGGGACCGGACGCCAGTTTCCGTTCCCCTTGTTATTTTTTGGTAGCGCAAATTTCCGGCGCGGATTAGTCTCCGGCCCAAAATTAATCAGTATACTGTCGATTGGGAGGAAGACGTGCGTATCGCCGTCATCGGCGGAGGCCCCGGAGGCCTCTATTTCGCCTATCTCTGGAAGCGGCGTCATCCGGACGCACATATCGACCTGTTCGAACAGAACCCCGAAGGCGCGACCTGGGGGTTTGGCGTAGTGTTCTCCGAACAGGCGCTGGAATTTCTGCGCGCCGACGATCCCGAGACCGTCGACGCCATCACGCCGCGGATGGAGAGCTGGAAGAACATCACGCTCAACCTGCGTGGGCAAAGCGTCGAGATCGACGGCATTGGCTTCTCCTCGATCGGCCGGCTGGAGCTGCTGACCATCCTGCAGCAGCGCGTGCGCGCGGCGGGAATCACGGCGCGATACAACACGACGATCCAGTCATTGGACGAACTCGGGGGGTACGACCTGATCGTCGCTGCCGACGGGCTGAACTCGCTGGTGCGCCGCGGCTTTGAGAAGGAATTCGGCGCCTCGGTTTCGCACTCGACCAACAGGTTCGCCTGGTACGGCACCACCAAGCGCTTTGCCACGCTGTCGCAGACGTTTGTGAAGACCGGTCTCGGCTCATTCAACGCCCACCACTATCGCTATTCACCCTCCATGAGCACGTTCCTGGTCGAATGCGACGCGGCGACCTGGCAGGCCTATGGCTTCGAGCACAAGACCATCGAGCAGTCGCAAGCGATCTGCGAGGAGATCTTTGCCGACACGCTGGACGGCCATGCGCTGGTTTCGAACAAATCGGTGTGGCGCAATTTTCCCTGGATCTGGAACGAGAACTGGTCGCACGGCAACATGGTGCTGATCGGCGACGCCCTGCATACCGCGCATTTCTCGATCGGCTCGGGTACCCGGCTCGCCATCGAAGACGCGATCGCGCTGACCAAGGCGCTGGAGGCGGAGAACGATATCGCCGCGGCCCTCGCCCGCTATCAGGCCGAACGCAAGCCGATCGTGCAGAAGCTGGTGACGGCGGCGCGCACCAGCGCCGACTGGTATGAACACTTCGACGAACACATGAAGCTCGACCTGATGGATTTTGCCTACAGCTACATCACCCGTTCCGGGCGGATCGCCGACGCGCGGCTGCGCGCGATGTCGCCGGAATTCATGGCGCGCTACGAGGCGGAAAAGAAGATCGGGAGCCAAGCATGACATCAGAAATTTACGATCTGGTTCCCCGCAACAATCCGGGCGCGCGCGAGATCGGATTTGCGATTCCGGAAAGCTATAACGCTGGCCGCATCCTGTTCGACAATCTCGCCCAAGGCCGCGGCGGCCGGCTGGCGCTGACCGGCCCCGGCGGCACGCGCACCTACGCAGAGCTCTGCGCCGAGGCTTCGCAATGGGGCCACGGTTTTCAATCGCTGGGCCTGAAGCGTGGCGACCGCATCCTGATGTTCCTCGACGACACGCCGGCCTATCCTGCGGCGTTTTTCGGCGCGGTGCGCTCCGGCTTCGTGCCGCTATTGATCAACACGCTGACGCCGCCGGATTTGCTGCAATTCTACCTTTCGGACGCCGGCGCGGCGGTGGCGGTCGCCGAGGCCGAGTTTACCTCGCGGTTCAATGCGGAGGCCTGCAAGGACACGCCGCTGCAAACCCTGGTCGTGGTCAATGGCGCGGCGGGCGAACACGCCGTGCCGAAAGCCCTGATTGCGCAGCAATGGCTGCAGGGATTCTCCACTGATTTGCCGGAAGCCGACACCAGACGCGACGACATGGCGTTCTGGATGTACTCATCCGGCTCGACCGGTCGTCCCAAGGGCATCGTGCATCTGCAGCACGACATGGCCTATAGCGAGCAGGCGTTCGCGCGCAACGTGCTCAGGCTTACGCCCGATGACATCTGTTTCTCGGTGCCTAAGATTTTCTTCGCCTACGGCTTTGGCAACGCCATCACCTTCCCGTTCTCGGTCGGCGCGGCGACGCTGCTGCTGCCCGGCCAGCCGAAGCCGGCTACAATCTTCGAGGCGATCGGAAAATACCGGCCGTCGGTGTTCTACGGATTGCCGACGCTCTACACCTCGCTGACCAAGGCCGAAGGTGCGGCCGCCACCGACTTCTCCTCGCTGCGGATGGCGCTTTCGGCCGCCGAGGTGCTGTCGGCGGAAGTATTCAACGGCTGGAAGGCGCTGACGGGACTCGAGATCATCGAGGGGCTCGGCTCGACCGAAGTGCTGCACATCTATCTCTCCAACCGCCCCGAGAGAAAGAAGCTCGGCGCGGCGGGCCTGCGTGTCCCCGGCTACGAGATCCTGCTGAGGGACAAGGACGGCCACGAGGTCGGCGACAACGAGGAAGGCATTTTGTGGGTACGCGGCGATTCCAACACGCCGCTGTACTGGAACCGGCCGGACAAATCGGCGGAGACCATTCGTGAGGGCGGCTGGATCTACACCGGCGACCGCTTCCTCCGCGATGCCGACGGTTTCCATTTCTTCCGCGGCCGCGCCGACGACCTGATCAAGATATCAGGCCAATGGGTCTACCCGCTGGAGGTCGAGCTCTGCCTTGCCGAGCATCCCGATATCAGGGAATGCGCTGTCTTCGCCGCCGAACTGCCGGATCGGCGCATGACGCTGAAGGCGGTGGTGGTGATGAACCAGGGCGAATTCGATCCGAACAAAGCCACGAAGAAGCTGCAGGACTACGTCAAGGAAAAATTGCTGCCCTACAAATATCCGCGCGAGATCAGGTTCATCGGCGAACTGCCGAAGACCGGCACGGGCAAGATCGACCGGCAAGCATTGATGAAGATGTAGCCGGCTCGTCATTGCGAGCCAGCGGGTCGCGCGAATGCGCGCCCGATGACAGGCTCCGCGAAGCAATCCATCTTTCCGCCCGGGGACAGATGGATTGCTTCGTCGCTTCGCTCCCTTGCGCAAACGCTTCGCGTTTGTCGCAGGCAATGACGGCCTTAGCTCCCCAGCCCTGTCCCGCCATATAGCCACGCCAGATCGCCGTACCACTCCTCCGACGTCTTCGCGCTCATGATCTCGTTGCGCAGCCGGGCATGTCCGCCTGAGGGGTGATAGATGTGCTCGCCGATGGCGCGGGACATCAACTGTACCTTTGCGGTGCGCAGGAAACGCTGCGTGCGATAGGCTTCCAGCGCGACCGCATGATCGTCATGCGCGCCCATCATGTGCGACAGGCACACCGCGTCCTCCATCGCCTGACAGGCGCCTTGCGCGAAATATTGCAGCATCGGATGCGCGGCGTCGCCGAGCAGCGCGACGCGGCCGTCGATCCAGCGCTCGACCGGATCACGGTCGCACAGCACCCACAGTCGCCAGTTCTTGCCGTGTCGGATGATCTCCTGCGCACGCGGATGGATGTGCCCGAAGCCTTGCATGACCTCTTCGTCCGACACCGGCTTGCCCGCCACCGGCTCCGGCGCATCGTTGTGATAGGTGACGACGAGGTTGAACACCTTCCAGCCCGACAGCGGATAATGCACGATGTGGCATTTCGGCCCGGCCCACAGCGTCGCCGCGTTCCAGCGCAAATCTTCCGGCATTTGCTCGGTCGGGATCACCGAGCGGTAGGTCGTGTGACCGGAAACCCGCGGCGGCCCGTCCGCGACAACCTGCTTGCGGACATTCGACCACAGCCCGTCGGCGCCGATCAACAGCCGGCCCGTGACGCGCTCTCCATTCGCAAGCCGCGCCGTCACCGACGACCCATCCTGATCGTAACCGACGACTTCGCTGCTGACGCGCAACTCGATCAACTGGTGATTCTGGCAGGCGCGCAGGAAAACACCGTGCAGATCGCCGCGATGCACCACCGCATAGGGATTGCGGAAGCGCGAGCGAAACGCTTCGCCCAGATCGACATGGGTGATCTCCTCGGCGGTCAGCGCATCCATCAACCGGAGCTGGTCGATATAGACGGCCATGCTTCGTGCGGCTTCGCCGACGCCGAGATAGTCGAAGGCGTGGAATGCGTTGGGCCCGAGCTGGATGCCGGCGCCGATCTCGCCGAGCTGCGAGGCCTTTTCCAGCAGGATCGAGCGGATGCCTTTTTGCGCCAGACCAAGTGCCACCGCGAGCCCGCCGATGCCGCCGCCTGCAATGAGAACCGGCCGCGTGTCCATCAGCTCGACTTTCCCAGATGCTCGAGCGCGTCTTCGGCGCGCAGCGGCACGCGCGAGGCCTCATTGTTGAGATCGACCAGCTGCGTCAGCAGCGCCAGCAGGGCCCTGCGGTCGGCCGGCTTCAGCGGCTGCAGCATCCTTAGCTGCGCGCGCTCCACCGAGGGCATGATGTCGCGCAGCACGGCCGCACCCGATTTGGTCAGATGGAGCAGCTTGACGCGCTTGTCCTCCCGCGACGGCTTGCGCTCGATCAAGGCCTTGCTCTCCAGCCGCTCGATCACGTTGCCGAGCGTGGAACGGTCGAATGCGATCACCGCCGACAGCCGCGTGGCGTCGATGCCGGGATGGGTGTGGATCGCCACCAGCGCCGCATATTGCACCGGCGTCAGGTCGAACGCCCTGCACTCTTCGACAAAGATCGAGACCGCGATCTGCTGCATGCGCCGGAACAGGTAGCCGGGCGCGGTGTAAACCGCGTCCATCGTGATGGGTGATGGCTTACTCGGCATCGGCTTGCTTGTCCGGCGCGGCGTCGGCGAACGCCTTTATTTCCCTGGCCGCAGCTTCTGCCTCGAGCAGGCGCGGATAGGCCGAAACATCGACGCCGAAGCGCCGCGCATTCCCGAGCTGCGGGATCAGGCAAAGGTCTGCAAGGCTGGGCTTGTCCCCGAAGCAGAACGGGCCGGCCTCACCTGTGACGAGCGTTTCGCAGGCGGACAATCCCTCCCGGTTGGCCCAGGCCGCCCATTCCGTCACTTTTTCCTCGGCCACGCCAAGCTGGCGCAGCCGGGCCAGGACCTTCAAATTCTGCACCGGATGGATATCGCAGGCGATGGCCAGCGCGAAGGCGCGCACCTTGGCGCGGCGCAGCGGATCCTTTGGCAGCAACGGCGGATTGGGATGAGTCTCGTCCAGCCATTCGATGATGGCGAGCGACTGGGTCAGCACGGCACCTGTGCCGTCTTCCAGCGTCGGCACCAGCCCCTGCGGGTTGATGGCGAGATAGGCTGGCGCGCACTGTTCGCCCTTGCGAAGGTGATGCGGCAGGTGATCGGTCGACAACCCCTTGAGGTTGAGCGCGATCCTGACCCGGTATGCCGCGCTGCTGCGGAAATAGCCATGCAGCTTCATCGGAACCTCCCTCGGATTTTGTCGTTTGCCTGTCGCGGCCTGTCATTGACGCTACCCATATTGTAAGTATACTGTCAATCCATAGACGATACAAAAATGACGGGAGGCTTGACCATGGAAGCCGTGCAGAAGACCCCGGAACGCGAGGCGTTCTACAAGAAGATCGACGGCGAGAATCTCTCTGCGCTGTGGAACGTGCTGGGCGATCTCGTCACGCCGGAACCGCGAAGCGCCTGCCGGCCGCATCTGTGGAAGTTCGATTCGATCCGTGATTACATGACCGAAGCCGGCAAGCTGATCACCGCCAAGGAAGCCGAGCGGCGGGTGCTGGTGCTGGAGAATCCCGGCCTGCGCGGCCAGTCGAAGGTTACGACTTCGCTGTTTGCCGGTGTGCAGATGGTGGTCCCGGGCGACGTCGCCCCCGCCCATCGGCACAGCCAGTCGGCGCTGCGCTTCGTGCTCGAAGGCAAGGGCGCCCATACCACCGTCGACGGCGAGCGCACCGCGATGGAGCCCGGCGATTTCGTCATCACGCCCTCGATGACCTGGCACGACCATTCCAACGAAACGTCCGAGCCGATGTTCTGGCTCGACGGGCTCGATATCCCGATGGTGCAATTCTTCGATGCGTCCTTTGCCGAAGGGTCGAACGAGGATCAGCAGAAGATCTCAAAACCCGCCGGCGACAGCTTTGCGCGCTACGGCCACAACCTGCTGCCGGTCGACGAGAAGCGAAAGTCCAAGACCTCGCCGATCTTCAACTATCCCTACAGCTATACGCGCGAGGCGCTGGAACTGGCCAAGACGCGCAACGAGTGGGACGCCTGTCACGGGCTGAAGCTGAAATTCTCCAATCCCGAGACCGGCGATTTCGCGATGCCGACGATCGGCACCTTCATCCAGCTATTGCCGAAGGGCTTCAAGACCGCGCGCTATCGCGCGACCGACGCCACCGTATTCGCCGCGATCGAAGGCAAGGGCCGCACACGGATCGGCGACCAGATTTTCGAGTGGGGCGCGCGCGATTTGTTCGTAGTACCGAGCTGGCACTGGGTCACGCACGAGGCCGACACCGACGCGGTGCTGTTCTCGTTCTCCGACCGTCCGGTACAGCAGAAGCTCGATTTGTTCCGCGAGGACCGCGGGAATGCGTGAGGTGATGCGACAAATCGTAGGGTGGGCAAAGGAGCGTAAGCGACGTGCCCACCAGACTTGCTAAGGTCAAAGTGGTGGGCACGCTTCGCTTTGCCCACCCTACTCCTCTACATCACCGCCAGTGCAGCAACCGCGCTTCCAGCACGTTGATCGCCTTCCCCACCGCCAGCCCGAACAGCGACAGGATCACGACGCCGGCGAGCAACTGATCGGTCTGCATCAGATTGCCGGCCTGCAACACGAAAGCGCCGATGCCGAACTGCGCGCCGATCATTTCGGCGCTCACCACCAGCAGCAGCGCCACTGACGCCGTGATGCGAAAGCCCGCGAGGATCGAGGGCAACGCGCCCGGCCAGACCACGCGGCGCACGATGGCGTGGAACGGCACGTTAAAACTCTGCGCCATCCGGATCAGGTTGCGCGGCACCGCATCGACGCCGCTATAGACCGAGATCGCAGTCGAGAAGAACACGCCGAGCGCAATGGTCGCGATCTTCGGCTCCTCGCCGATCCCGAGCCAGAGGATCAGAAGCGGCAATAGCGCGATTTTGGGAATCGGAAACAGCGCCGAGATGAATGTGATGCCGACGCCGCGCGCCAGCGTCGAGAGCCCGATCGCAAAACCTGTGATCACGCCGGCCACGGTGCCGAGAACCCAGCCGCTGCCTATTCGGATCACCGAAGCCGATACATGCTGCCAGAGCGCGCCTGACATCGCGAGCTTGTAGATCGCAACTGCAATGGCCGATGGCGCCGGCAGGAACAGCGGGTTGACCCAGCCAGCGCTGCCCGCGAGTTGCCAGATCGCAATCACCAGCACGAGCGCAATCCAGCCCGAGTAACGCCCCGCCGTTGGCACAAAGCCGGCGCCGCGAAATGCGACCGGCCGGGCTTCGGTTGCGCAATCGTCCTGCGGCGCGCGCTCAAGCATGCTGCACCTCGCGCTCGGCATCGATCGCCTCCTCGCGGATCAGCGACCACAGATCGTTCTGCAGTGTCAGCAACTTGCCGCGGGCATCGATCGCACCGCGTTCGGCGCGCGTCATCGGGATTTCGACGATCTCCCTGACGCGGCCCGGGCGGCGCGACAGCACCACGATGCGATCGGCGAGCCGCACCGCTTCCTCCAGATTATGCGTGACATAGACCGCGCCCATCGTGCCGTCGGCCAGCAGGCCGATGAAATCCTCCATCAGCAATTCACGGGTTTGCGAATCCAGCGCCGACAATGGCTCGTCCATCAAGAGAATCGCCGGCCGCACCGCCAGCGCGCGGGCAATGCCGACGCGCTGGCGCATGCCGCCGGACAACTGCTTTGGATAGGCGCCGCGGAAATCGGACAGGCCCGTGCGGCGCAATGCGTCGTCGACGACGGCGCGGCGCACGGCGGCATCGAGTGCGGTATGAGCAAGCGGAAATTCAACGTTCGCTTCCACCGTGCACCACGGCAGCAGTGCGAAATCCTGGAACACGAAGGTCAGCGGATTGAGGCTGTCCGCCGGCGGTGCGCCGCGCAGCTCTGCTTTTCCCTCGCTCGGGCGCAGCAGCCCGCCCAGGATCGACAGCAGCGTGCTCTTGCCGCAACCGGAGGGCCCCACGATCGCGACCACTTCGCCGGAGGCAACCGTGAAGGACACCTTGTCGAGCACGTCGAGGCCGCCGAAGCGGTGAGTGATTTGGTCGGCGATCAAATCCATGTGGTTACTGCATCTCTTCGAAGACCGGATTTTCTGCTCGTCATGCCCGGGCAAAAAGCGCGAAGCGCGTCTTCGCGCTAGATGTCCCGGGCATCCACGCTTTCACAGTCCAACGGCGACAAAGACGTGGATGGCCGGGTCAAGCCCGGCCATGACGGAGAATGTCACATCAATCCGCCTTCACATATTCCTTCGCGATGATCGCGTCCGCCGCAAACCCCTTGTCGACAAAGCCCTGCTCCTGCAGCCACGCGATCTGGTTGTCGACATTCTTGACGTCGAGCTTTCCGTCGGGGTCGATATAGGCGCAATTGCCGACCACCTGCTCGACCGGCAGATTGGTGTATTTGGCGATGATTTCCAGCAGCGGCTTTGTCTTGTCGTTGATGTCCGCCTTGCCATTCTTCACGGAAGCCAGAATCACGTCGTGATATTCGCGGTCGGCACGCGCCAATGCGGCGAGGAGCTTGGTCACCGTCGCCTTGTTGGTCAGCGTTTTCGGCGAGGCGAACACCGCCCCCAACTGCCACGGCGTCTCATCGCCGACCCAGCCGAGGAACTTTGCTCCACCGGAATCCACCAGCGCGCGGGCAGTCGAGATCGGCAGCAACGCGGCATCGACGGTTTCGCCCTTCAGCGCGGCCGCGGCATTCGACAGCGACTGCAGCGGCAACACCTTTACGTCGGCGAGCTTGAAGCCATATTTGTCGGCAAGCAGGCCGAGCGAATAATGGAAGCTGGAGCCGACCTGCGTCACCGCGATCCGCTTGCCCGCAAGATCCTTTGGCGTCTTCAGCCCGGCCGCATAGGCGTTGTTGCTGGCGAAGTAGCCGATCAGCGGGTAGCCTGCCTTCTCGCGACTCATGCCGCCGATCACCTTCAGCGTGCCTTTGCCGGCGAGATTGTAGAGTCCGGCGGTAAATGCCGTGATGCCGAAATCGACATCTCCTGAGGTCGTCGCCACCGCGATCGGCTGCGCCGCGTCGAAGAATTTCAATTCGATATCGAGGCCGGCCTCGCGGAAATAGCCCTTGTCCTGCGCAATGAACACCGGCGCCGACGACGACAGCCGGAGCACGCCGATTTTCGCCTTTTGCGCGTCATCGGCCCGCGCGATCCCGCTTGCCGCAATGGCCAACAGACCCGCCAGCGCGAGCCGTGCAAACTTCGTCATCCCGCCTCCTCCGTAATTCTTTTATAACCCCTCGGGCACGCTCTGGTCCCGCCCGATGAATGCGCCCTGTTGTTTCAGGCCTTGTTGCAACTTTTCAACCGCAATGTCGCGCGGAATCGTGTTACCCGACAGCGCCAGCGCAGCCGCCGCGCCGGCTGCCTCCCCCATCGCAAAGCAGGCGCCGGAGACCCGCGCCGCCGACTGCCCCTCGTGGGTCATCGAGGCGCAGCGCCCGGCCATCAGGAGATTGTCTATGCCCTCAGGCACCAGCATGCGATACGGCAATTCGTTGAAGCCGCGCGATTCCGGGATCGGCGGAAACGTGAAGGTCACATCTCCCGCGACATGCTGCTCCATCGGCCAGCCATTGACGCCGATGGAGTCGTCGAACGAGGCGCAGCCGAGCACGTCCTCGCCGGACAGCATGTAGCCGCCGATCACGCGCCGCGTCTCGCGGATGCCGAGCTGCGGCGGCAGGTCGACGATGTAGGATTTTTCGAAGCCGGGCACCGTGCGCAGGAATTCGAACGCCTGGAGGGCCTGCCGCCGGCCCTCGATCTCACCGCGCGTCATCTGGTCGGGGTCGATTCCGCTGACCGCCGTGCCGTCCTCGCGCGCAAGCTGGGTAAAATTCACCCGCCATTCGATCGCCGACCGCTGCGGCCGCACGATCGCGGTCTTGCGTGGGAAACGATGCGTGCCCGCGGCCTCGGCCTTTTCCATCAACGCCGGGATCGTCCGCCAGGCATCACCGGCCTTCTCGGGATCGATGCCGTTGAGGCGAAACATCATCGAGGGATAGAGCATGCTGCCGGCATCGTCGCCGACTTCAAACGGCGCGCCCGCCCAGGCCGCAAGATCGCCGTCGCCCGAGCAGTCGATGAAGATGCCGGCGCGCACCGCCTGACGCCCGGCCTTGGTCTCCACCATCAGCACGTTGATGCGCGTCTCGTCCTGCATCACCACGCCGGCGCCGAGCGCATGAAAGAGGATGTCGACCTTGTGCGACGTCAGCAGATCGTCCGCCGCGATCTTGTAGGCCGCCGTGTCGTAAGCCTGCGCAAAAATCTTGCCGAGGATCAGATGCGGCGCGTTGAGCCCGTCGAGCCGGTCGATCCGCGCGAGCAGATCGGAGGCGATCCCCTGCACCACCCGATGCATCTCGCCATGAACATTGGCGTGCAGCCCGCAGAAATTCGTGACGCCTGCAGCCGTGCCCATGCCGCCGAGAAAGCCGTATCGCTCGATCAGGAGCGTGCGGCGGCCGGCACGCGCGGCGGCAACGGCGGCCGCGATGCCCGCCGGCCCGCCACCGAGGACAGCGACTTCATATTCGCCGTAGAGCGGAATCTGGCGCGCGGGTTCGGTGATGATTTTGGCGGGCAAGGTGACCTTCCCGGATGGTGCCTGGGCGATAATGCCCCGGACGAGGGATTTTAGCTATTGCGGCAGGATACTCAGGTTCCGACCTGCAGCGGCGAGGTCAGCTTGCGCAGCGCGGCGATCACCGAGAGCGCGGTGATGCGGCCGGTCTTCGGGTTTTCCGATGGGATGTTTTCGATTCCCATCGTGAACGAGGCCGAGTCGGACTCGACCCTGATCTGATGACAGTTCCGCGTCACGGCCGGATCGGCCCAGATTTCGATGGTCGTGCGATCGGGGCCGATGCCGGCCAGCGACAGCGCCGCCACCACATTGACGTTGGCGGGAAACGCCGCAGCCGCGTCGCGCGCCGAGCCCTTGAAGACGCACAGGGCCGACTTTACCCCCTCCATGGAGATCCCGTTCTCGACGAGATAGGGCGCGCCGGCGAGACCGCCGGGCGGCTTGCGCGTGACCATCTGCACCGAATGGATAGTGCCTTCAGCGGCAGCCGAAACCGCATCGAAGCCGATCAAGGCGCCAGTCGGCACGATGATCTGACCGCCATGCGCCCGGGCGAGATCGATCAGATCGGGACGGGGCAGCAGCGCACTGGAACTGAGCACCATGACCTGCTTGCCGGCGGTCAGCATCGGGCGGCAGATCTGATCGAGGATCGCCGCCGGGGCGCATTCGACAACGAGGTCGGCGTGAGCGGGCAGTTCATCGAGCGAGACCAGCGGGCAGGAGATACCTTCGCGATCAAGCCAGGCCCGTGCCTTCGCCTGATCCCTAACCACGACCGCCGTGAGAGCAAGTCCCGGCAGCCCCTGCGCCAGCTTGCGCGCCACGGTTTTGCCGATCTCCCCCAGCCCGGCAATGGCGATATTTTTTGATGGCAAATCCAATACTCCTGCAAGAAACGTCATCGAGCGTGGCAGATCCTAACGCTTATGCGTTGTGCCCCAATTCGCCGCCCGCTTCTCCGCAAATGACGCCAGCCCCTCCGACGCCTCTTTGGTTTGGCGCCTGTCCGAGTGCATCTTTACCAGCCGTGCATAGGCCTCGTCATCCACGCCCATGCCGCCGAACGAGCTCTCCATCGCGAGCGCCTTGGTCTCTGCCAGCGCTTTCGGCCCATTGGCCAGCAGTTGCTCCACTACCTTCGCGCCCGCCGTCTCCAACTCAGCCAGCGACACCACCTCATGCACCAACCCGATCCGCCGCGCCTCCTCCGCGCCAAACCGTTCGCCGGTCAGCGCGTAGCGGCGGACCTGGCGGACGCCGATGGCGTCGCAGAGCTGCGGGATGATGATGGCGGCCGTCAGGCCCCAGCGCACTTCGGTGATCGAGAACAGCGCATTGTCGGCGGCGACTACGACATCACAGGCCGAGATCACGCCGGTGCCGCCGCCGAAGCAGCCGCCCTGCACCAGCGCCACCGTCGGGATCGGCAGCGTGTTCAGCCGCTGCACGGCTTCGAACGTCGCGCGCGACACTTTTTCGTTCTCTTCCGCCGATTTCGGCCGCACGCCGTTGATCCATTTCAGGTCGGCGCCGGCCTGGAAATGCTTGCCGTTGCCCTTCAGCACCACGACGCGGAGATTGGCCTTCTGGCCGAGTTCATCCATCGCTGCGAGCACGCCGTTGATGAGCCCGGCGTCATAGGCATTGTTCACCTCGGGACGGTTCAACGTGACGGTTGCGACGCCGCGCGCGTCGAGATCCCACAAAACCGGATTGGCAGTCATCGGCGGCCCCTTTGTTCGGCAATCTTTGTTATGCCGGACAATAGGCCGGGATCGCAGGCGTTGTCACCGCCGCCAATCTATCGGCGGCCGTACCGCTGCATCATATCTGCCCTGTCGGTAACGGAGGTCCGCCGCGGGCCGATCGCCTCGAACTGGGCCTTCTGCTCGTCGCTCAGCATCGCATAGAAATCATCGAGCGCGGTGCGCACGAGCTTGACGGAATCCAGCATGACGCCGAGCCGCTTGCCGACGGCGGTGAGCCGCGCCGGCGGCGTGGCCACCTCGTCGATCCGGCACGACGTGGCCAGCAGGTCGGCTGCCTTTGCGCTGGCTTTCTGCAGGGCGGTAAGGCCGGTGCGTTGCGCATCGGTCGGATGCACCCGCGCCTCGATCTCCTCGGCCGGCCATTGCAAGCTCGAGGATTGCGTAACGTCACAGGGCCGCGCAATGGATCTGTTGCGGCGCCGCTCGATCTTCCTTTCCTGCTCTTCAGCTACCGCGTTCAGCCGCGCCTTCTGCTCGTCATTCAGCAGCCCGTATAGTTTGTCCAGCGCCGGCTGCACGGTCGCGACACCAGCAATCATCGCCTCGATGCGTTGCTGCATCGAGGCAAGCCGGCCGGACGCCGTCAACGCCACCGTGGCCGGACACGCCGCCTTGATCTTTTGCGCCGAAATCACCGATGCATTGGCGAGATCGTCGAGGGCCGCGCGTTGCACCTCGGTCGGCTCGATCGCCTGCGCGATCAGGTCGATCGGCAGGCCGGCGATTTCGCGGCTGTCCTCGCCGCATAACAGCGCGAGCCGGTCCTGTCCGGCGCCGGAAGCACCGCGCGGCGGCAGGTAGCCCGCAAGACCCTGATAGTCATAGGGGCCGAACAGTCCGGCATAAATGTCGTCATAGCCGTAGTACCAGAACGGAGCGCCGACACGCGGCCCCCACAGCGCATAGTCGTAGATGTCGAAATAGGCGAACGGCCAGAACAGCGGCCCTACCCAGCCGTAGCCGCCATTGCCGTGCCGCCACCAACCGCCACCTCTGGACCGTCCGTACTGCCACCCGGCAAGCGCCGCGCCCGCGGTGACGCTGGTCCGCATGGCGGGACGATGGAGCGCTGCGGTATGGCGATAGCTGCGGGCGAGTGCGCGCGCGTTCAGCGCGCGACCGCCGCCCGCGAAGTTCATGCGATGTGCGGAGAATGAACGGTGTGAAGAGAATGAGCGGTGATGCGCCCTGCCGTGAAAATGGCCGCCATGATGCCGGCCGCCGAAATGGTGGCCATGACCACCACCACGATGGCCCCCGCCATGATGACCGCCGCCGCGACCACCGCCATGGCCGCCCCCATGACCACCTTTCGCGATCGCAAAGTCCGCCACCGACAGCGCCGTTGCGAACACAATGGCGGCAATTCCCAGTGTGATCTTTGACATGGCGCGCCCCATCATCGTCGCACGTCCCATTGTCGCTATGCCGCGAGCTTGACGGCACATGGATGAACGTTGACTGAACGGTAGAGTTCCCGGCGCGGCCAGGCCGCGCCCTGCGCAACCCACCCTGTTCGGCGGACCGGTTGCGCCCAATCAAGGCTTGTGAAAACTAGCAACGCTCTTCCCTCCCTGCAGGATTTCCACTCATGCGGATTTGCGTTTTCGGTGCGGGCGCCGTCGGCAGCCATTTTGCGGTGCGGCTCGCACTGGCAGGACATGACGTTTCCTGCGTGATGAGGGGTGCGCATCTGGATGCCGTGAAAGCCAACGGGCTGACGCTGCGGGTCGGAAATGGCGAGTTCAAGGCGAAGGTGCGCGCATCGGGCGATCCGGCCGCGCTGGGCCAGCATGATGTCGTCATTTGCACATTGAAGGCGACCGGGCTGCCGAGCCTTGCCTCCGGCCTCCAACCCCTGATCGGCGGGGATACCGCCGTGGTGTTCGCACAGAACGGCGTCCCCTGGTGGTACGATATCGGGCTTTCGCCAGGGCATCCGCCGGTGCCCGATCTGGCCTTCCTCGATCCGGGTGGACGCTTGCGCGCGGCGATCCCGAAGCAGCTTATCGTCGGCGGCGTGGTGTTTTCGTCCAACGAAGTCGTGACCCCAGGCGTGGTTGCGAACCTTTCGCCCGAGCGTAACCGGCTCCTGATCGGCGAATGCGACGACCGCCAGAGTGAGCGGGTCACGCGGCTACGCGCCGCGCTCAATGACGCCGCGATCGAATCGCCTGATATCGCCGATATCCGGGAGACGATCTGGTCAAAACTCCTGACCAACATGTCGATGTCGGTGCTGTGCCTGTTGACCGGGCAGACCGCGCGCGCCGTGCGCGACGATCCTGATCTCGCCGAGATCGTGCCGCGCCTGCTCGACGAGGCCAACAGCGTAGCGCAGAGCTGCTTCCCCGAGGTCAAGCGCGTAACGCGCTCCGGCCCCGCACCGGACCACAAGCCGTCGATCCTGCAAGACTATGAGCTCGGCCGCGCCATGGAGATCGACGTGCTGGTGCGCGCGCCGGCCGCGTTCGCGCGCGCGGCAGGACTTCCGACGCCGATGCTCGACATGATGGCGGCGCTCGCGATCCGTCAGGCGCGCGACAAGGGACTCTATCAGGGCTGAAGGCCTGCTGTTCCAACCTCGGTCAGAGCGCCTGCAGTCCCAGCCGCGTGAACAGCTTCCGGTCGGCCTCGTCCTCCGGATTGCCGGCCGTCAGCAAGGTGTCGCCGACGAAGATCGAATTCGCCCCTGCAAAGAAGCAGAGCGCCTGCATCTCGTCGGTCATGGCCGAGCGGCCCGCCGACAGGCGGACATATGATTTCGGCATCATGATGCGCGCCAGCGCAACGATCCGGATAAACTCGATGGGCGCGATCGGCGCCGCCTCGGCGAGCGGCGTGCCGGCGATCGGAATCAGCATGTTGATCGGAACGCTTTCCGGCGGCTCGGCGAGGTTCGCAAGCGTGACCAGCATTTCGACGCGGTCGGTTTCTTCCTCGCCCATGCCGAGGATGCCGCCGCAACACACTTTCATGCCGGATTGCCTCACATTCTCCAGCGTGTCGAGACGATCGGCAAACGTTCGCGTAGAGATCACCCGCGGGTAATAGCGCTCCGACGTATCGATATTGTGATTGTAGTAGTCGAGCCCCGCCGCGCCGAGGCGATCCGACTGATCGCGGTCCAGCATGCCCAGCGTCATGCAGGTCTCGAGCCCGAGCGCTTTCACCGCGCCGACCATTTCAACGATGGCGTCCATGTCTCGCGGCTTCGGATTGCGCCATGCCGAGCCCATGCAGTAGCGCGTTGCGCCGCCGGCTTTGGCTTTGCGCGCCTCGGCGACGACCTTTTCGACCTCCATCAGCTTCGAGGCGGCAAGCCCCGTCGAATGATGCGAGGACTGGCTGCAATAGCCGCAATCTTCCGGGCAGCCGCCGGTCTTGATGTTGAGCAGCTTGCTGAGCTGCACGCGGTTGGGATCGAAATGCCGGCGGTGAATGGATTGCGCCTTGAACAGCAGATCGTTGAACGGCAGCCGGTAGAGCGACCAGGCCGCCTCGCTCGTCCACTCCACGGCGTCCGCAAGCGGCGCCGTCACAGCCAATTCATCTCGCACTTCGAGCATCCCTTCAATTCTCCCGATCCTGATTGCCCCGCGCGGCCGTCATCGCATGCTGGCGAAGCGGACACCAGCGCCGCGCGCGTGCTTGCAAAAAATTGATCGCCGGCATTGACCGCGCAGCGCGCGTCGTATCACTCTCGACCCTATCCAAGAAAAAGAAACCAGGCGGGAACCGAACATGCATGTCAAAGGCAAGGTTTGTGTCGTCACGGGAGCTGCGAGCGGCATCGGCGAGGCGGTGGCGCGCGCCTATGCGGAGGCCGGTGCGCGCGGCGTCGTCATCGCCGACCTCAAGACCTCGCGCGACAGACTGGCAAAGGTCGCTGGCGACATCGACGGCTTGCCGATCACGGCCGACGTCGGGCTGGAGGAAGACATCAAGGCGCTGATCGCCGCGGCCGAAGACAAGTATGGCCCGGTCGACGTGTTCTTTTCCAACGCCGGCCTCTCACGCAAGGGACAAGAGACCGCCTCCGATGCCGATTGGGACGTGAGCTGGCGTGTCCACGTCATGAGCCATGTGTTCGCGGCGCGCGCCCTGGTGCCGGGCATGCTCGCGCGCCGCTCCGGCTATCTCCTCAACACCGCTTCCGCGGCCGGCCTGTTGGCTTCGCTGAACGCGATGCCCTACGGCGTGACGAAAAATGCGGCGGTCGCACTCGCCGAACATCTCGCCATTCAATATGGCGACCGCGGCATCCGCGTGTCCGTGCTCTGCCCGCAATCGGTGCAAACCGGCATGACGACGCCCGGCCCGAGCGCCGCGCGGGTCGACGGCGTGCTGCAGCCGCCGGAAGTGGCGCGCATGGTGATGGAGGCGATGGAGGAAGAACGCTTTCTCATTCTGTCGCACCCGCAAGTCGCCGAATACATGCAGCGCAAGGCCTCCAGCCGCGACCGCTGGCTCACCGGCATGCGGCGGCTGCGCGACAAGATCTATGGCACGCCGCAATCAGCCTGAGGCTTTTGGCGCGAACGACGCCAATATGCCGTCGTATTTTTTCGCGCCGGGTGACGCGTAAGAGCCACGCCTGGACGTCGTGAGCTTGAGTCCAGCCAGCGCCTCAGCCTGCTTCACCGCGGCCGCCACGCCATCGACGACGGGAACGTCGAATTTACGCGACAGTTTCTGCGCAAGATCGGCCATGCCCGCGCAGCCCAGCACGATCGCTTCCGCACCCTTGTCGAGCGCGCGGGCAATCTCGGCTTCCAGCTTCGCTTCCGCACCCGAGCCGGGCTTGTCGAGATCGAGCACCGCGACGTCGCAGGCGGTGACCTGCGCCCTTTCGGCAAAGCCGTAGCGGCGCACCAGTTCTTCGAGCGGCACGATCGAGCGCGGCAGCGTGGTGACGACGGCGATGCGCTTTGCGATCTGGCCAGCCGTCACCAGCGCGGCCTCGCAGATGCCGACCACCGGAAAACGCGCGGCGGTCCGCGCAGCGTCGAGGCCGGTATCGTCAAAACATGCAACGATCGCTGCGTCGGCGTCCGGCGCATTCATCAGCGCCTGGATCAGGCCCGGCACGGCGAACGCCTCGTCGTAATATCCCTCGATCGAGACCGGCCCCATCGCCGACGTCACGGCGGATATCTCGGTGTCGGGGTTGGCGACGGCGCGCGCGGCGGCGCCAATCGTTTCGGTCATCGAGTTAGTCGTGTTCGGATTGACGATCAGGACTTTTGCCATGAGTGCATCGTAGCTAGGATGGAACGAAGCGCAACTCCATCTATCGTCCCAGCCTGGTGCGCAATTGCGCACTAGGCTGGGACGACGCCTGAGCTAGCATACGATCCCATCCACCCACCCCACGAACGCATCCAGCGCTTCATCCATCACCTCGCGATCATTCCGTCCCGAGTTCTTCAGCACATGGAAGGAATGATCAGCGCCATCCAGCAAACGGAGCGTCGCCCGCGATCCCAGGCCTTTGACGACCGGCTCGAGCAGACTCAACTCCGCCAGTGCGTCGCGCGTGCCCTGTAGAAACAGCATCGGGATCTTGACATCGGCGAGATGTTTGGCGCGGTCGCTGGAAGGCTTTCCAGCCGGATGCAGGGGGAAACCGAGAAACGCCAGCCCTCGCACGCCAGGCAAGGGTGAAAGCGCCTGCGCCTGTGAGGTCATTCGCCCGCCGAACGATCGGCCGCCCGCGATCAGCGGCAGTGCGAGACAGCGCCGCCCGGCTTCCGTCACTGCCGCTCGCACCGCGACGTGCGCGACCGCCGGCGCATCGGGCCGCTTGCTGCCCTTCTCCATATAGGGAAACTGATAGCGCAGCGTCGCAATGCCGCGCGCGCCGAGACCAGCAGCAACTGTCTCCATCGACCTGTGGATCATGCCGGCGCCTGCCCCGTGCGCGAACACATAACACGCGCGCGCCTGAGGCGGCTGGATCAGCAGGGCGGAAACCTCCTCACCCGGGCCGACCCCAATTCGAAGCGATTGCGCGTTAATAGCTGTCATATGATCCGACCGATATCCAACTGCACGATCGAAACACTATACTGGAAACAGCCCGGCGAAAGCCGAACCTGCCGGGAACAATTCCGGCCGTGGCCAAAAGCGCCACGGCCGGAAAGCTCATTGCAGAACGGGCGTCAGGCCGCGGCAAGGAAGTCCCGCTTCAGCTCCATCTGGTCGACGAACGGTCTTTCGTCCGCAAGCGCTCGCTGGAATGCGGCGGGCGGCGCCGACAAGGCCGGCCTTCACGACGTGGCGCCCGTTATGCCGCGAGAAGTAGCGCACCACCTCTCCGCCCCCCATCGAATAGCCGACGAGGGTTGCGTCGCGCACGCCGGTCTGCTCGATCACGTCGGCGAGATCGTCGGCAAAAATATCGAAATCGTAGCCGCCGGCCGGTTTGTCCGAGCGGCCGAACCCGCGGCGATCATAGGTGACGACGCGGAAGCCCGCGTTCGACAGCTGCGCGGCCTGATGGTCCTGGATATCGGCGTTCGGCGGCCATGCGTGGGTCATCACCACGGCGCCGCCGGAGCCTCCGCTATCCTTGACGAAAAGCCCGATGCCGTTCCGGGTCTTGATCCCAAAGGTACGGCCCTGGCCTTGGGCGATGTGCGGCAAAGTGACAGCGGTGGAGCTGGCGGCAAGGGCGCCAAGGAAAGCTGGAGGGAAAGCTGGAGAAAGCTGCGGCGGTTGGTCATGGGCGGCTCCTCTGTTTCGAGGAGCGCGTTATGCGGGTTTGACGCAGCGTCAAAGTCAAGCGGCTTTTTCATACATGCCGACGTCGCAAAACTGGCAAGCAATTCTGGCAAACAATTCCTGGGCATATTTCACGGTGTCACCTCGAAATAGATCGATGGGATTTCCGGCGCGCCTTAAAATGCCGCGATCGGCGCGAAATGGCTGGCTGCCGGATTTATGGACAGACTCAGGATGCCACTATAAGATGGTACGATACTGCATCGCACGCCGAGGATGATTCATTTTCCGGCGCCTTTGATAGGCAGACGAATATTGCGCGCTAGCAGCGCGGTTTTGGGAAGGGGCAGGCCATGCGTGGCAAGAAGATTGCAGCAATTGTTTTCGGGGCACTGGTCGTCGGCGGCATTTACGTCGCCGTGAGGGACGATATCGCCGCGCTCTGGAACAACCTCCACGTCAAGATCGCGGAGTATCCGCAACCGAAGAAAACCGTCTGGCTCGACCAGGGCATAGCTAAGGAAAAGCTGAGCTGGTTCTATCATGCCGACCAGGGCACGCGGACGTTCGGCTTCCCCTACGAATGGTTCATGGCGCTGGAGCAGCCGACGATACCATGGCTGATTTTCAACAAGGTCGACGACTTCAGCGAGGCCGCCTATCTCGACCGCTACGGCTTCATTCCGGACACCATCATCCCGGGTAAGAAGGCGCTTCCGATCGGCTTCGCAAAGGGCGGTCCGATGCTGGATCCCTCGGGCGCGCCGTGGAAGAACCCGCGCACCAAGGAGACCATGACCGGAGTAGGCCTGACCTGCGCGGGCTGTCACACCGGACGCTTCACCTACAAGGACACGGCGGTCGTCATCGACGGCGGACCGGCGCTCACCAATCTCCTTGCGATGAAGCAGGGCATGGGCGTTTCCCTGCTGCTGACGCGCTTTATCCCGACCCGATTCAACCGGTTCGCGGACAATATCCTGGGACCGGATTCCACGGTCGCCGACCGCGAGGTGCTGAAGGATCAGCTCAGCCAGGTCCTGAAGCAGTACGGTGAAATCCAGGCGCTGGAAAAACGCGTCGCTTCGCAGAGCATCCTGGAAGGCTACGGACGGCTGGACGCGTTGAACCGGATCGGCAATCAGGTGTTTTCAGTCGACCTGAAGAAACCGGAAAACTACGCGGGCTCGACGGCGCCGGTGCATTACCCCCGGATCTGGAACACGCCGTGGTTCGACTGGGTGCAATATAACGGCTCGATCATGCAGCCGATGGTGCGCAACGCCGGCGAGTCGCTCGGCGTGTCGGCGGAGCTCAACCTGACCGATCCGTCCAAGGGACTCTACAAATCGAGCGTGAACGTGGAGTCGCTGTTCGAGATGGAGCAGATGATCAAGGGCAACACGCCGCCGAACGCGAAGGACGGATTCCCGGGCCTGAGGTCTCCGAAATGGCCGAACGATGTTCTGCCGCCGATCGACCAGAAACTGGCGGACAAGGGTGCCGAACTCTACAAGACCCATTGTCAGGAATGTCACCGCCCGCCGGTGTCGAGCGCAGCGTTCTGGGATTTCAACAACAAGGACTGGTGGACGAAGAACGAGGCCGGTGAACCTATCCTGAAGGTCGAGAACGTTCCGATCTCGCATATCGGGACCGACCCCGCGCAGGCCGCCGACATGATCAGCCGGACGGTTGCGCTCCCCGCAAATCTCGGCATCGACAAGAGCGGCTTCGCCGACGCTCTCGGCGCTGTGGTCGCCAAGACGGTCAACTACGCCTTCGACCAGAAAAAGCCGCCGGTGGGCCCCGCCGAGCGGAAGCGGATCGACGGCTATATGCCGAACGAGCTTCGCGGCGAACTGGCCTACAAGGTTCGCCCGCTCAACGGTGTCTGGGCGACGCCGCCCTATCTGCACAACGGCTCGGTTCCGACCGTCGAGGCCCTGCTGGGCCCGCCCGAAGACCGTCCAAAGAAATTCTATCTCGGCAACCGCGAATACGATCCCGTGAACCTCGGTTACAAGTTCGACAAGATCGACAACGGGTTTGAATTCGACACCTCCATTCGCGGCAACTCGAACAGAGGCCACGAATTCAGGAAGGACTACAACAAGGACAAGGAAATCAAGGGCGTGATCGGGCCGGCGCTGTCGGCGGACGATCGAAAGGCGCTGATCGAATATCTCAAGACGCTCTAGGGATTTCCGCAGGCAACGATCCTGGCGCCCCGCGCGCATGTCAGGCCCGCGTAACCGCGGGGCCAGGATCGTGCCGGCACGATTGACCGCCAATGCGCTTTACGCTGTTCTAGCAGGCATGATCGCGAGCGAATGAAAGCGCCGCCGGCAAAAGGAGCGGCGCGGGCGCGCGACTGGAAACGGTTCATTCTGGGAAACCCGCATGCCGCCTGCGACGCAAGACCAGCCGCAACGTGCGCCGGAAGCCGGCGCGGCCTTTGACGCCATCATTGTCGGTGCCGGCTTCGCCGGAATGTACATGCTGCACCGCCTTTGCGGACTCGGTTTCACCGCCCGGGTCTATGAGGCCGGTGGGGGCGTCGGCGGCACCTGGTACTGGAACCGCTATCCCGGCGCGCGCTGCGACGTCGAAAGCATGCAATATTCGTTCTCGTTCTCCGAAGAGCTCGACCAGCAATGGGACTGGTCGGAAAAATACGCACCTCAGCCGGAGATTCTAGCTTACGCCAATCACGTCGCCGACCGCTTCGACCTGCGCCGGCATATCCTGTTCGACACGCGCGTCACGGCGGCGACCTTCGACGAGACCGGCAAATGCTGGCGCATCGAGACCGATCGCGGCGACAAGGTGTCGGCCAAATTCTGCATCATGGCCGTCGGATGTCTCTCGGCCGCCAACCACGTCCCTTTCAGGGGCCGCGAGGATTTTCAGGGCCCGATCTACCACACCGGCGAATGGCCGCATGAAGGGGTGGATTTCACCGGACTTCGCGTCGGCGTCATCGGCACCGGGTCGTCGGCGATCCAGTCGATCCCGATCATTGCCCAACAGGCATCTGCGCTGACAGTATTTCAGCGCACCGCGACCTACTCCGTGCCGGCCTGGAACACGAAGTTGACGCCGGAGTACCGCAACGCGATCAAGGCCGACTACCCGGCGCTGCGTGCCAAAGCCCGCGCACGGCCGACCGGCTTCTATTTCCCGTTCAACATGAAGCCCGCGCTCGAAGCCGAACCTGAGGAACGCGCGCGGCAATATGAAGAAGCCTGGCAACGCGGCGGGCTGCCCTTCCTGGGTGCCTTTGGCGACCTGCTGTTCGAGAAAGCCGCCAACGACACCATCGCCGAATTCGCGCGCGACAAGATCCGCGCCATCGTCAAGGATCCAACCGCCGCCGAGCTGCTGCGCCCCCATAACGTGTTCGGCTGCAAGCGCCTGTGCGTCGATACCGGATATTTCGAGACCTACAATTTGTCTCATGTGAAGCTGGTCGATGTGTCGAAGACACCGATCGAGCGCTTCACACCCGACGGCATCGAAGTGAACGGCACGGAATATCCGTTCGACGCCATCGTCTGCGCGACCGGCTTTGCGGCGATGACGGGATCGTTCGACAGGATTGCGATCACGGGCCGCCACGGCAGGACGCTCGCGGAGAAATGGCGGGCCGGCCCCCGCACCTATCTCGGCGTGGCGACGGCGGGCTTTCCCAATCTCTTCACCATCACCGGGCCCGGCAGTCCGTCGGTGCTGGCGAGCATGATCCAGGCGATCGAACAGCATGTCGACTGGATGGCGGACTGCATGGCGCACATGCGCGACGTCGGCGCTGTGACCGTCGAACCGTTGCAGGCCTACGAAGATGAATGGGTCGAGCATGTCAACGAGGTATCGAAGATCTCGCTGCGCTCGACCTGTAGCTCGTGGTATGTCGGTGCCAATATCCCCGGACGCCCGCGCGTCTTCATGCCCTATATCGGCGGCTTCCCGATCTATGTTCAGAAGTGCAACGAGGTCATGACCAACGGCTTCGAGGGCTTCGTCATGGAAGGCGCCGATACCGGCAACGAAGCGCCGCGCGTGCGGCTCACCGAGCGATGGCGCGTACCGCTCGACATCGAAGTGATCTCGCCCGCCGCAGTCACCGCGCGGCGCGTGCCTGTCGTGTGAAGGCTTTAATCTGGTTACCGGCTGGCGACCAGCCGCAAATGCGGCTTGATCGTCTCTTCCAGTTCGACCTTGAGCTGCTGCACGCGCGGATCGTCCGAGCGCGCCGCGCACACCGAATATTGGTTGACCGAGCATGCCAGCGCGTGCCGCTCTTCGGGCGTCCGCGTCACTTCCGGGCTGGACAGCCTCAACACCATTCCGCCGAGCTGCACCAGTATTTCGTCGAGCGCCCGATCCACTCTGGCTAACTGATTCATGGCACCACTCCCTCTGGAAGTAGTAATGAGCGGCGCGCCCGCCCGTTCCCCATGCACGCCTGCTTAGGGATAACGAGAAGTAAACGGAGCACGCTTCTATCAACGCGTGGCCGGCGCATCTGCTTGCAGGAAGGAAATCGGTCGGTCTGCCCTGCAAATTGGCGCGATTGCGGCGGCCCCGCCCGTTACCTATGCTGCCATCTTGTTCCGGAATGAGGCACCCCGCATGATCACGCCGCTCGATCCCGTCGTCGCCCAGATCATTCCGCTGCTGCCGCTGCGCGATCCCACGACGATGACGCCGCAGAGCGCGCGCGATGCGCTGCGCGCGCTGGCGGCCTCGCGCGCGGCGGTTCCACCGCCGCCGGTGATGAGCGCGGAGGACATCAAGGTGAAAGGCGCCGCCGGCTTCCTGAACGCGCGGGCCTACCGGAACGCGAGCGAGAAATCGCCGACGGTGGTGTTCTTCCACGGCGGCGGCTGGGTCGCCGGCGATCTCGACACCCATGACCGGCAGGCGCGCTGGCTTGCGATCGAGACCGGTGCGGTCGTCGTCTCGGTCGATTATCGCCGCCCGCCCGAGGTGCGGTTCCCCGGTGCCTTTGAGGACGCCTTCGCCGCCACGAAAGACATCATCGTCCGCATCGCCGAATTCGGCGGCGATGAGAAGCGCGTCGGCGTGGCCGGCGACAGCGCCGGCGGCAATCTGGCGGCCACCACCGCGATCGCCTGCCGCGACGCCGGCATAAGACTGGCGGCGCAACTGCTGGTCTATCCCGTCACCGACGTCTTCGGCAATTTCGCGGATGCCAAAGAAAACGCGCGCTTTCCCTCGCGCAGCGAGAACGCGGAAGGTTATTTCCTGACCCGCGCCACCATGGAATGGTTTTGCGGCCATTATCTCGCCGACAAGACCCGTGGCACTGATTGGCGCGTATCGCCGCTACGCGCCAAAGACCTCGCTGGCGTAGCACCGGCGATCGTCGCGACCGCCTGGTTCGATCCGCTCCGCGACGAGGGCAAGGCCTACGCCGACGCGCTTGCCGCCGCCGGCGTTCCGACCAGCTATTACGACGGCCCAGGCCTCATCCACGGTTATTTCGGCCTCGGTGAGGCGTCGGAAACTGCAAAGCGCGAAGCGCAACGCGCGCGGGCGGATTTCAGGGCGCTGCTGGAAAAGGGCGCGTAGGCTGCGACATCGCGAGCCGCAGCAAGCGAAGCTGACGCATGCCGAAAACTATTTCGAAACCTGCCCGGCCGGGCTCCAGCCGCGAAGCCAAAGGGCGCCTGCGACAATGGCGGCGGAAACGATCGAGCCGGCGGCGCCTGCCATGAACAGCTCCCGCAATCCACCGCTGAGATCGACGACAATGATCCAGCCGATGCCGGCCGCGATGAACAGCCGAACGGTCCCACCGAGAACCGGCCACATCACGCGGCCCGCGCCCTGACCCGCGAAATACAGCAGCATCCCGAGACCTGATATTCCGTAGAACGGCGCCACGGTACGAAAATAGAGCGAGCCGGCGGCAAGAACCTCGGCATTGGTGCTGAACATCGTCAGCCAGGCGTGGGGAAACAGTGCCATGAAAAGCCCGAGGATCCCGGTGACACCGGCCGCGAAAAACGCGGCAACCCACGCGATGCGTTCCGCCCTCGTGACCTGGCCGGCCCCGATATTCACTCCGACCATGGTGAGCGCCGCGCTGCCAAGCGCGAACAGCAGCGGAATCTGGATGTAATCGAGTCGCGAAGCGATTCCGTATCCTGCGATGGCGTCCGTGCCGAACAGCCCCACCGCGCCCGTGACCAGCACCACCGTCAAATTGGCCTGAATGGTGCCGATGGCTGACAATCCGCCGACGCGAAGGATATCGCCGAGCAGCCGCCTCTTGATGAGCCGCGCGTCGAAGGGTAAATGCAACGAGGTTCTGGCCGAACGCATGTAGGCGATCAACACAATCGCGGCGACGAGATAATAGAAGACGACAGCGAGCCCGGCTCCCATAACTCCCAGTCGGGGGAAAGGGCCCCAGCCGAAAATCAGCGCCGGCGAAAGCGGAAGCAGCACGAACACGCCCAGCAGAATGACGGCCGCCGGCGCGACCGTGTTGCCCGCGCCGCGAAGGGCCGCCGCCAGCAGGCTGACGATCCAGACAAAGACCGCCCCGGAAAAGATGACGTGGCCATATGCGAGGGCCGCGCCGAGGGCTCCCGCCCGGCCACCGAGCAAGCCGTAAACAGCCTCGCCAAACAGCCATTCGGCGCCGGCAAAGATCACCCCGAAGACAATAGCAAGAGCCAGGGCGTTCAGCGCGAGCGCCTCGGCCTCCGCCACTTTGCCTGCGCCCATCGCGCGCGCGATCGACGATGCGACGCCGCCGCCGATGCCGCCGTTCGACATCATCTGCATCAGCATGAATACGGGAAACACCAGGCTGACCCCGGCCAAGGCCTCCGTTCCGAGAAAGCTGACGAAATAGGTCTCCGCCACCCCGACTAGTGTTTGCACGACCAGCACCACGACGGTCGGCAACGCGAGCTTCAGGAGCGTGGGCAGGATCGGGCCGCCGAGCATCGCGCTCTGTTTGATCGTGGTCGCTTGATTTCCCGGCGACGAGGATTGGGATGTCAGCGTCGTCATGAGCGGCTCGGCAGCGCTCGAATGAATTCGACGAGCGCGGCACTGACTTCGTTCGGCCGCTCCTGCTGGGTCCAGTGTCCGCAGCCGGGGAGCATCTGGATCTTGCGCAAGCCGGGAACGAAGGTCTTCAGGTTTGCGAGCAACTGGTCCATGCCGGGGAAGGACACCACAAAGTCGCGATCGCCCGCGACGTAGAGCGCCGGCACAGATACCTGCAGGCCGGCCATCGCGCCCGTGATTTCCCAGTTGCGATCGATGTTCCGGTAGTAGTTGAGCGCGCCGCGGAAGCCGCTGCGCTTGAATTCCTCGCCGTAAAAGTCGATGTCGCTTTCGCTGATCCATGACGGCAGGGTTTCGGGGGCGCCGGGGCCTTGCAGAAAGCCGCCGCCCCTCGGCACCATGCCAAGGTTAGGCGCGGGCCCGCCGGCAGCGATGGCCGCACGCGCCGCGGCCACGCCATCGCCGGACGCTCCGAACAGCATGTTGCGAATGGTCGCGCTTGGATCGCGCCCGAGTTCCGCCTCCGCCGGCCCCGGCTCCTGGAAATAGAGCTGATAGAATTGCGCATTCTCGTTACGGGGCATCAGGCTTGTCGGCGGCGCCTTGCTGCGCGGCCGGAACGGCACGCTGAGCGCTGCGACCGCGCTGAAACGGTCGGGCCGCATGAGCGCCGCCTGCCAGGCGACGCTGGCGCCCCAATCATGCCCGACGATGACCGCGGTCGCCGCGCCCAGCGCATCGAGAATGCCGACCATGTCGCCGACAAGATGCAGGATCGTGTACTGGTCGATTGCCTGCGGCGCATCGCTCTTGCCGTAGCCGCGCATGTCGGGAGCGACAACGCGGAAGCCGGCGGCAGCAAGCGCGTCGATCTGATGCCGCCACGAGAACCAGGATTCAGGAAAACCGTGCGCCAGCAGCACCAGCGGTCCCTCGCCCTGCTCGGCGATGTTGATGCGGATTCCGTTGCATTCGATGATGCGTTGCGTTGTCTTGCTCATCTTTCCATCCCGCTCCGAAGTTGCCGCAAATGCCTTTGATGAGAGCGCGTCAGGGGCAGCTCGCCATGCAAGCGGCGCCAGCGCAGCAGCCAATAGTTGGCGTCTGTTCATGATCTCCCATCCTTTACATCCGGTTTCAGTTTGGTACGATCCGGTACCGGATAAATCGAAATACGGTACTGATTGGTACCAAGTCAAGCGGAAAATCAGGCGATGAGTCCAAGGATGAAGGCGCGTGAGGAGGAACCCGGCGGGACCGAGGTTCGGAAGCGGATTCTCGGCGCGGCCCTTTCGGCGTTCATGGAGGGCGGCTATGCGCAGACCAGCACGCTGGAGATAGCGACGCGCGCGCGCGTTTCGAAACGCGAGCTTTACGCGCTGTTCGGCAACAAGGAAGCGATGCTCGTCGCCTGCATCACCGAGCGCGCCCAACGGTTGAAAGCACCGGCCGATCTCCCCGAACTGCGCGACAGGAAAATTCTGGCCGAGGTGCTTACCGCCTTTGGAACAAGGCTTCTGACGGAATCGACCGATCCGGTCGTCGTCGCGGTATTTCGCCTGGCAATATCCGAAACCGTGCACGCGCCAAAGGTCGCGCAAGCGCTGGAAACGATCGCGCGCAAGCCCACGCGCGATGCATTGCGCGCGATCATGGCGAATGCCAAATCAGCCGGGCTTGTCATTGGCGATCCCGACACGATGACCGAAAAATTCTTGGGGTTGCTCTCGGGCGACCTGATGACCAGCCTGTTGCTTCAGGTGGCCGATCGTCCGAGCGCCCGCGAAATCGCGCGACGGGCGCGGGATACAACGATGGCATTCCTGCAAATCTATCCGGAGCCGGGTTAGGGGCGGCCGTAGTTGGCTTTTGCCCGTGACGACCGAAGCCTTTCCCGAAGCCGATCCTTAGATCGCTGAGCTTCAAAAAAGCAAGCTGCTCGGGACGACCGATCCGGAACGCATGAACCAAATGCTCGAACTCGCCAAGCAAATCTACGGCTGAGACTGGCGACGGCGCCGGTGATTGTCTGCTGCGAAGGATCTATTGCGTCCTCTCCGCTTTTTCGACCACCGCCCAGGCGGCCCGCTGCGGAACCACGACAGTCACATTGTCCCCGACCGCGTGAATGCCGAACGGCGGCGCGTCGACGTTCAGACGACCATCGTCGGTTTGCACGACGATCGACCTGATCGGCCCGCGGAAGATTGTGTGCGCGATTCGTCCCGACCAAGTCAGCTCATCTGCGCCGGCTTTGGAGCCGGCCGGAGCGAGGCGAGCGTCCTCCGGGCGCGCCATGACCGTGACAGCCTGGCCCGGCTGTACCTCGCTTGCCGCCTCGCACGGCCCTCGCCATCCCCGCCCAACGACCTCGAGCCGAAAGCGACGCTCGTTCACGCGCGCACACGACTCGACGCTGGCCTCGAGCAGGTTCGGCGTCCCGAAGAAGGCCGCCACGATCCGGTTAGCGGGGTATCGGTAGATGTCTTCGGGTGCTCCGATCTGCTGAATTCTACCTCGGTCCATCACGACCACGCGATCCGACAGCGCCATCGCTTCAGACTGGTCATGCGTGACGTAGAGGCTCGTCATGCCCAACCGTTTCTGTATTGAGCGAAATTCGTCGCCCATCTGCAAGCGCAGCTTGGCATCGAGATTGCTCAGGGGCTCATCAAGCAACAGCACCGTCGGCTCGAACACAAGCGCCCGTGCGATTGCGACCCGCTGCTGCTGCCCGCCTGAGAGCGCAGGCGCTGGCCGCTGGGCGAACCCTTCCATCTCGACGAGCTGTAGTGCCTTCGTGACGCGGTCGAGGATTTCGGCAGCCGGCCGGCGACGAACCCGCAGCGGATAGGCGACGTTGTCGAAGACCGTCATATGGGGCCAGATGGCATAGGACTGGAATACCATTCCGAGCCTGCGGCGCTCCGATGGGACGAAAATGCCGCGCGCCGCGTCGCTGACGATTTCATTGCCGATGCTGATGCGCCCCCCGGTGTTCTGCTCGAGCCCCGCCACCATGCGCAGCGTCGTCGTCTTGCCGCACCCCGAGGGGCCGAGCAACGTGACGAATTCACCCTCGTTCACGCGGAGATCGACACCGTCGACCGCAACGAACTGACCGAAATTCCGACTAACCTTCTCGAGAATGACATTCGACATGACGTTACCCGATCCGTTCACAAGGCATTGATGCGGCTCTTGATGACCTTGAGCTGAACCCATCTGAACAGGATCACCATGCCCATCATGATCAGCCCGATCACGCTGACCTGTTCAGCATTGCCGTTGGCCCAGAGCTTCAGCAGCACGACGGACAGCACTTCCGAACCGACGGAATACAGCAGAACGGAGGCACTGAGCTCGCGCATGATCCCGAAAAACAACAAGACCCAGCCGACCGCGAAGGACGGCCAGGCCAGCGCAATCACGATACGCCCCATCGTCTGCAGCCAGCTCCCGCCGTGCACGCGGGAGCACTCCTCGAGATCGAACGAGAGCTGGGCATAGGCGCTGGACATGATCCGCACGGAGAGTGGCGTCCCCAGGGAGATATAGGCCAGCAATAGCGCCCAGATCGTGCCGTAGATCGGGATCGCATGGGGCAGCAGCGCAAAGCCCCACAGAAAGCCGACGCCAAGAACAATGCCCGGCATCATCCACGGCAACCAGGCCATTGCGTCAATGAGACGGCGCCCGCGCCACTTGGTGCGAACGGAGATGTAAGCGACCGCCCCACCGAGCAGCATGGTCAAAGTGGCTCCGACAAAGCCCAGCAGCATCGTGTTGCTGAAACCTCGCCAGAAGTCGCCGCTGCCGAAGACCGCCCTGTAATGTTCGAGCGTCAGCATGTCTTGCTGATAGAAGCCGAAGAACTTGAAGAAGGATCCGATCAGGAGCTGTCCTACCGGCAGAATGACGGTTACGAAGAAGAACAGAAGGCAGAAAGCGAAGGTGACCCATCGCCATCTTCCCAGCTTCATGACTGTCGGCGAATAGCCCTTGCCGGTCACGGTCTGGAAGCTGCGGCCGCGCAAAATGCGCCATTGCAGCAGCACGATCAGGAACAATAGCGCCATGATGACGAAGCTGACGGCGGTTGCATACTGGTATTCCGGCGGCGATCTCTGATTGATCGAGTCGTAGATATCCGTGGTAATGACCCGGATGCCGGCCGGCGTCCCAAAAAACAACGGGGATTCGAAATTCTCGATTCCGCGAATGAAGCTCAGGATCGCAGCTCCGGTGAGCGCCGGCAACATGAGTTGCAGCGTCACGGTGCAGAACGTCCGCAGTCGCGACGCGCCACACATCCGCGCCGCCTCCTCGAGGCTCTGATCCATCGCACGGAACGCATCGACGATGAGCAGGAAGAGAAATGGCACGGAATACTGCATCATGTGCCAGACCACGCCACCATACGAGTAGACGTTAATCGGCGCGGTATTCGATCCTGTTACCCATTGGTAAACTTGGTTGAGCAAGCCGACCTGAGGATTGCCGAGCATGCCCCACGCCATCGCGGTGAGAATCGGCGGGATGAAGAACGGCAGCGTGATGAGCGCCTCCAGCGTGCCGCGCATTGGTGTGTCGGTCCGCGCAAGAATCCAGGCCAATAGAACGGCCAGCACGAGCGAGGGGATGGTCTTGGCGAACGCTATGCCAACGGTATTGAGCAGCGTCACCGCGTTCTGCTGCGTGAAGATCTGGAGATAGCCATCCAGATTGAACGTGCCCGCCATGCCGGGCGGAGTCGAATGCAGGCTCCCGTAAAGCAGCATCGACAGCGGATAGACGGAGAGGAAGGTCAGAAGCACCACAAGAAAGGTGACGGCAACGACTCGCCCTGCCGAAGTCGTCTGCAGCAGTCGCCCAATCCAAGACAGGCCCGGCGTCGCGGGCATTGCCCTGAGATTGTCCGCTCGATCTTCCGCTGAAATGCTCATGCCACGGATTCAGGGATAGAGCTTTTTCGCCAGCCCCATCATCGAAGGCCGTTCGGACAGCGTCGCGGGACCAATCAGTTTGGCGTTCACGAACGGCTGCGCCTCGGGATCGGCACGTTCGGCGGCGCCGGCTACCACGGGCAGCATCCACGCATTAGCGTAGATCAACTGCGAATCGACGCTGAGAAAATGCTGGATAAACAACCGGGCTGCGTTCGGGTGCGGCGCATTCTTCAAGACCGCGAGGTCCATCCGGGCGTAAGGCGCCCCTTCCTTGGGGATAACGATCTTGACCGGGAGCCCCTTGAGATCCGATGCAAAAGCGAAAATCTGCGGGATGTAGATCGGGTATTCCCCGCGAGCCACGCGGCGGGCGTCATTGCGCATGTCGCGGCTGAAAACCGGCTTTTGTTCGGCCAACTTCGCGTTGAAGTCGGCGTCCATGCTCTTCTGCAGAATCGAAAACATCGCGTTACCGCTGCCGAGCGGTCGCATGTCGTCGGACAGGATCTTGCCCTTCCACTTCGGACTGGTGAGATCGTCCCAGCTCCTGGGAACGTCCTCATCTTTGACCAGCCTGGTATTGATCAGAATACCCATGGGCTGGACGAAAGCGGGTACGCTGTGGTCGTCGGCCTTGAACGGAGGCCGCAGGTTGGCGGTGTTCGGGATCGGCGGCAGCTTCTGGATGAAATCGCCGTTCTTGAGCTGCTCCTCGATCATCGTCGAGGAGATCATTTCGGCATCGCCCAGATAACGGCCGGCTGCCTGTTCGGTCCGGATGCGCTCGGCGAGTTCGCTCGCGCGCAGATCAAGGCTCTCGACAGAGATTCCGTACTTCGTCTCGAATGACTTCAAAACCTCCTTAAAGTACGGCGCGCCAAGCGTCATATTGTAGACGACGACCTTGCCTTCCTTCTTTGCGGCACTGACGACCGCATCCCACGACGCGTCTTCAGCGTGCGCGGGCACGACGAGAGCGGCAAGGCAAGCGACCAACGCAGCTTTGGCTATCCCTGGCTTGACCAACACTTCACTCCTCCCTCGGATTGTTATCTTTTTTGTCAACTGACCGGTGCGATCAGCCTAGACTTCGACCACGATATATTGCTTTTCGATCGAGACCGGGAACGTCTCGGCCCGAAGCTCGCCTTCGACGAGCGCCCCACCCGGTTCCACCTTCAGTTCGTAGCTCCGCACCTTGGTGCGATCGGGTTCGCACCATGACTTCCCGGTTCTCAGATCGAATTCCCAGCCATGCCAGGGACAACGAATGAGTTCGCCCCGCCGGCTGTACTGATAGGCGCCCGGCTCGCTGGCTTCGACGAGGCCGACGACGCGTCCTTTGCACAGCGACGCCCCCTCATGAGGGCAGCGGTTGCCGACGGCGAAATATTCTCCGTCGACATTGAAGATGCCGATTTCGCGACCGTTCACACTCACCACTCTGCGCTGGCCCGGCGCTATCTCATCGACGGTTGCAACGATATGCCGCGCCATCACCCCAGCCCGTAGAATTTGCTTGAGTTGGCGTAAAGGAGCTGATCGCGTTGTGCCTCGCTGAGGTTGGCTTTGAAGGCGTAGCGCGGATCGTCGAAATCCCAATGAGGATAATCCGTCGAGAACAGCAGGCGGTCCCAGCCGATCCGATCAAACAGGTCGATCAGTTCGGCAGCGCTTCCCGGCTCCTCCATCGGCTGCGTGCTGAACCACACGTTCTCGCGAACATATTCCGAGGGCGGCCGCTTCAAATGCGGCACTTCGCTGCGCAAGCGGGACCAGTGCTTGTCCATCCGCGCGCTCAGCGACGGAATCCAGCCCAACCCGCCCTCCATGATGACGACGCGCAGCTTCGGAAATCGCTCGAAGACGCCCTCGAATACCAGGCTGGTCAGGACCGCTTGCATGGTCTGTGCGACGGCGTGATGTTCCTCCATGTAGTAGGACGGCCAGCCGCCGCCGGTGGACGGGTGACCATTGGTGCCACCGACATGAATCGTGATCGGCAGATTGTTACGCACCGCCGCTTCATAGATCGGCCAGTAGCGACGGCGTCCGAGAGGCTCGTCGGTTCGCGGAAGGATCAGGATCTGCGTAAAGTTCGGATCGCCTCCCCGCGCATCGATTTCCGCTACAGCGGCTTCGGTGTCTTCCTGCGCGACAAGGACCGAGGCCCGCAGCCGAGCCTCCTGTTTCACCCAGCGCTCCACCTGCCATGTGTTCATCGCCCGTGTGAGCGCCGCGCCAAAATCAAGATTCCTCTGGCTGCCCGGATTCCAGCGCAGCGGTATCAGCATTCCAACCTGAACCCCGTTCGGATCGAGATGCTGTTTCCTCATCAGTTCAAGGCTCGATCCGGGAGGGCCGCCTTCGTCGGGATAGGCGTCGATCCTCGCCGCGTCCGGCGACATGCGCGGATGCGACAGCGCTTCGGAAAAGGCGTGACGCAGATGACTGCCATAGACGGAAAGATGTTCGATCCACCGCTTCTCCAAATAGGGATGAACCTCGGTCCACGATGTCATCGCGGGGTGAATATCGCAATCGATCACCCGCAACCGGTATTTGGCGGGTGGACTGCGCTCCATCTCGATGGTGCTCATTCGGCAAGCTCCAGAGCATGATCGGCCTTGGCCAAGCGGGGATAGGTAGCGAGCGCGTTTTCGCAAAGGATCTTGCGAAATAATGGAACGGGCAGCCCGTCCGGCAACGCGGCATCGCCGTCGAACTGCCAGTGTGGATAGTCCGTCGAAAACAGGAACAGCTCATCTGACTTCAGATGATCGGTCAGCCGCAGGATCGCGTCCCTTTCGTCCGCCGCATCGATCGGCTGCACCGTAAAGCGGACGTGGTTGCGAATGATTTCCGATGGCGCACGAGTCACCCACGGAACTTCCGCTCGCACACCCTTCCACGTCTTGTCCGCACGCCAGATAAATCCGCTGAGCCATGTCAGGCCGGACTCGATCGCAACGACCTTCAGGTTCGGAAACTTCGCGAACACGCCCTCGGAAATCATGCTTTGCAACTGACTTTCGAAGGCGCAGGACTGAGCGATGTAGTCTTCGACATAATAGGAAGACCAGCCTGCGGCGGTCGGCGCATAGCGGTAAGCGCTACCCGCGTGAATGCCGATAGCGAGCCCCAGGCGCTCCGCCAGCCGGTAGATCGGCCAGAGCTGCCGCCGGCCGAGCGTTACTTCCCCGGACGCCAGCATCAGCACCTGTACGAAACGGAGGTCGCCGGCGCGCCGCTCGATTTCCGCGACCGCAAGCTCGGTGTTGTGGGCCGCGATCGTGATGGAAGCGCGCAATCGCGAATCGCGATTGAGCCATTCATCGCAAATCCAGTCGTTGGTGGCTCGGCAGAATGCAGCAGCCATGTCCTCGCTGTGAAAGACCTGGGCTCCATACAGGCAGTTGAGAATGCCGTAGCGCGACCGAAAGGGATTCAGGACATGCGCTTGCATCGCTTCGAGCGACGACCCTGGCTTTCTTCCCTGATCGAGCGCCCAGTCGGGACGGCACGACAGCGGCGTGTTCTGGGGATAGCTGGTGAGGCTCAGGTTCAGACGGTCGAGTGCACGCACCGAGACCATCTCGCGCCAATAGTCGTCGAGATAGGGCATGAGCGCGCCCATCCCGGGCACGGCGGAATGAAGATCGCAGTCAATCGCACCGGCATATGTCATGACACGTCCGGGGGACGCGTCGAGGCGATTTCCTACCATGCACTCTCCAGGGCACTGTTATTGGCAGTTCGGAGATTGCCTTTATGTTGATCAATCAATAAATGATCTGTCAAGAAACATTTGATCTGAATCAATGCGAACCGAATAGACCTTCTTCTCGCAGGGATCGGACTTTTCAGGAGACCAGGTATGCCCCCGAGCAAGGGATTTCCGGTTAGGGAGATTACGCCCGGCCGCTCGCGTGTCGCCGGAATGCTGGCGCGCGACCACGTCGCGGTACTTATGTCCACGATCGGCATGCGCCTGAGCCGAGGTGCCATGGCGTACTACCGCGCCGCCTGGAACATCAGCACTGTGGAATGGCGCCTGCTGATGACGCTCAACAGCATCGAATCTCTCAATGTGAGCGAGCTGTCCGACGCTGCCGATGTCGACAAGGCGGCCGCGAGTCGTAGCCTTGCACTTCTCCAGGAGCGGAAGCTCGTTTCAGTTGAACAGACCCGATCCCGCGGTCGGGCCGCGATTGCAAAATTGACGGCGGAGGGACGCAAGTTCACGGCAAAGCTGGCACAGGTCTCACGCGAGCGGGAAGCGCGCCTGTTCAAGGATTTTGCCGCCGCCGACAAAGACCGCTTGAACGCCCTTCTGCACCAATTGTCACAGGCGCTGGATGGCGCGGACTGGGATCACTAAAGCACCGCTGTGTCACAGGGATCGACAGCGTCGGGGCCGCAACAATGATGGACGCCATCACAATCTTCATGGTCCCTGCTTTTCTCTTGCGTCTATGAGGACTGACTTACCGATCAACGGAGAGCCCCGCTGAACGCGACCGGCGTGATGACGTTGTGCGATACGTGCAGCCCATACTTCCGATCCGCGAGGCCACTGTTGCTGGCGTTACTTGTAGATGTCCTTTGCCAGCGCCATCATCGCATCCTGAGTGTCGACGTCGGTGGTGCCGAGTAACTTCGCATTGGTCATCGTCTTCATTTCTTCCTTCACCGGCCCGTCAAGCTTGTCGACGACCGGGATCAGGCCGGCGTTCGCATAGATCAGCTGCACCTCGTCGCTCAAATAGTGGTTGATGAACAGCCGCGCTGCGTTGCGGTGTGGAGCGTTTCTCAACAGCGCCATATCGAAGCGGATATAGGGAACCCCCTCTTGGGGGAGCACGAACTTGACTGGCAAGCCCTTGAGCATGGCCATGTTGGAGAACAGCTGCGGCACACGCAATGGATACTCCCCGCGCGCCACCCGCCGCTCGTCGTTGCCGACATCGCGACTGAAGATCGGTTGCTGGGCGGCGAGTTTCTCGTGATAGTCGCGTCCGAACGCGTCCTCGAGCACCGAGAACATCACCTGCCCGCCACCAAGCGCGCGCATGTCATCGGACTGGATTTTCCCTTTCCAACGTTGATCCAGCAAATCCTTCCAGCTTTGCGGCTCATCGGCAGGCTTGACCTGCATGGTGTTGACGAGAATGCCGTAAGCGAGGATGTAGCTTGGGACTATAACGTCAGTCGCCGGCTGCCGCGGCGACAGACGTCGCGCATTTGGAATGCCGCCGTGCGGCTGCAATTCGCCATCGCGCAGCGAGCGGACCATGGTCGCCGCGCCGGTCTGGACGACGTCGCCGATGAAACGCCCGGCAGCCTGTTCGGTCCGCAACCGCTCGCGGAGCTCGCTGGCCCTGACGTCCAACAATTCGACGGCAATGCCGTATTTCTTCTCGAAGCTCTTGATCGCGCTCATGTGAAATGGCGCGCCGAGGAACGAGGTGTAGAGCGTCAGCTTGCCTTCCCCCTTTGCAGCGGCGACCAGGGCAGCGTCGTCGGCTTCCAGACTCCACGCCACCGACGCAGCCACAAAACACGCGATGACCGTCGTCGTGAAATGTAAGGCAACTCTGAACATTTCTCCCCTCCTTTGCGCGATACACCCTCTTCCGGAGGCACTGCAGCGCGATACCGGCAAGACCGGCCCAAACCCCTAAGCGCGCTTCTTGGTGATCTCCACGATGCCGCGATCGGCATCGACCTTGACCCAGTCGCCGGTCTCGATGATCGACAGCGGGTCGCGATCGAAGTCGGTCAGCGCCGGCACCCGCATGACCACTGCGCCGAGCGCAACCTTGGTCGTGGTCCGGTTGTAGAGCACGGCCTTTGGCGCAGTACCGGCGAGTCGCGCCAGGTGAAAATATTGCGACCATCCGGACGAACCTTTGGCGCCTGGAAACACCAGGATCTTGTCCTTGAACGAGACGCCGCATAGCTCATGCCTCGTCTCGACCACCTTGCCCGTGCGCGGATCGATGCCGCCCCATCCCGAAATGGTCTCGCGCGTCACCAGGGCTTCGCCTTCCGAGATGCCGCCCACCACCTTGCGGCCGTGCAGAACGATCGCGGTCATCGCAGTCCTCCCGTCCAGCGTCCGGCCACTGCCGCTTCGACACAATCCGCCACCGAGCCGAACCAGGCCTGAACGCCAGTGATGGCCGGGAGGTAATGCGCCTGCTTCGCCGAGTCGGTCGCGACGACCCTGGTGCCTTTCGGCATGATGCGCGAGATCGCCGGGCAGGTGTCACTCAGGACATGTCCTCCGGCAGCCTTGATCACATCGGTATAGCCGCTGCGGTCGGCGACTTCCTTCAAGGCGCGCGGGGTAAATACCCAGAGCGATGTATTGGGGCTGATTCGCCGGCCCTCCAGCAGGCGAGCGACCTGCCACACCTGCTCGATGGAGTTGTGCGGACAACCAAGCATGATGAAATCGACGTCGGACGAGTTCGCCGTCGAATTCAGTTTTTCGTAGGCCGTGCGTCGCTCGTGCGGCCCGTAAACCCAGGTAGCGCGCGGCGGTCGACCGCCGAAGGCACCTTCCTCCGATCGCGTCTCGGGCGTGACGCCCGGCATATGATACATTTCGACCCCACCGGATGAGGCCGCGGCGGCGCCAAAATGCTTCAGCTTGATCTGACTGGGCTGGGCCGCAAGGCCGCGAAATGCCGGAATATCCTCTTCGACCATCTCGCCGATCGCGTAGCCCAGCAGCCCCCAGTCCATCATGTCATCGACGGGAATCTGAACGTCGATGAGGTGGCTGGCCGCGCGGTTCTCCGGAATATGGAGGCCGAAATAGGGAATGCGCCCGGTAATGCTGGCGGCGCCCGTGCTCTCGCGTCCCTCGGTGTTGGTGCGAGCGCCGAGCACCGAGTTGCAGTAGATCACTGCAGAGGACTCCATCCAGGCACAATGCTCGCCCATCAACGGTACGTTGCCGACCTGATAGGGCGTGCAGGTTGAAAGCATGTTGACGCCCTTTGCGCCGAAGAACTGCTCACCTTCCTTCTGCACGCGAATTGCTTCTTCGGAGGCCTGACGCATCTCGGGATGTTCGCTGTCGATGCCCATTACGAGATGGCAGGTGTAAGCCTTCACCGGTGGCATCGCGACGCGTTCGGTGCTGTCCAGATTGAACTCGGAGAAGATCGCATCGCTGCCCTGGCTGGCGAACTCGCGAATCATCGGTCCGGCAGCGACAAAGGTCCCGCAGACATTGTTGGTCTCCACCAGCCGCTCGGCGCCAAGCGCCTCGCCGTAGCGGACCAGCAGGTCCATGGCCTTCTGGACCGCCGCGCCCTCGGCGCCGTCCAGCATCTTCTGCTCGACATCGGTAAGCTTCATGTCAGGCGCTCGCCTTGTTGAAGGGACGGATAGTGCGCGCCACCTCGTGGCCACTGTCAGCACGTTCGAGATTGTCCCGCAGGCGGTGACGAAGCTCGGACATGTCGATCTGATGCACGCTTCCGGTGCCGGCGAGGTCAAGCGCATGGGCCGCGGCAGCCCCCATGGCGATGCACGGCCCCATCACCCGGACGCTGGAGAGCGCAGCATTGTCCGCATCGATACAGCGCCCCGCCGCCACCACATTGTCCGCATCCGCAGGCGTGAGGCAGCCGAACGGCACGTAATGCATATGGTCCGCGCCGAACGGCCGCCAGACGTGGTCGATGCCGGAATCGTGCAACTCGATCGGCCAGGCCGTGCGCGCGATCGCATCATCGAATTTTCGGCCGTTGACGACGTCCTCAACGGTGAGCTGTTGGCGACCGCAAATCCAGCGGGTCTGGCGGATGCCCGGAAAACCATAGGCACGCACGCGTGCCTCGCCGAAGGCTTTCGGGAACTCGTTCTTCAGGAACACTACGGCACGGTCAGCCTGATCGCGGCCTTCCAGCGTCTTGTTCGACATCTCGAACGGATCGAGCGGCGTTTCGATGTGCGTCATGTTCATGGCAGCGATACCGCGGCCAGGAATGATGAAGCTCAATCCCTCCCGGCGCACGAGGCCGTAATGCTCGGCGCGGTCGCGCATCCGCGCCGGCAGTTCCTCGCGGCTCGGCACATTGGCCTCGTCGATTCCTTCCAGCACGACCATCTGGGTGCCGAACACCGGGCCATCGGCCGGCTCCCGGCAGGGAAAGCCAGCCTGCCAGACCAGGGCGGCGTCGCCGCTGGCATCGACGAAGCCCGTGGCTTCGACACGGACATCGCCGTACCGCGTCGCCAGATTGAGCGCGCTGATGCGGCGATCGCGGACCTCTACCTCGCGCAATACGGCGCCGAGCAGGACATCGACGCCGGCCTCGTGAATGGTCTTCTCGATCCATCGACCGAGCGCGACTTCGTCATAGATGATGATGTTGTTCACGCCCTGCCGGTAATGGATCGCGCCGGTCCCGGACAGATCGCGGATGATGTCTTCGGCAATGCCGTAGGTCACCTGGTAACCGTCATTGCCGTTGGAAAACATGCCGCAGATGGTGCCGACGATCGAGTTGACGGCCTGACCTCCGAGTACCGGGAGACCGTCGATCAGCAGCACTTTTCTGCCGAGCCTCGCCGCCTCGATGGCAGCCGAAACACCGGCGATGCCGGAGCCCACCACACAGATGTCGGCCGATCGTTGCAGCGGCCGCGAACCGCTTCGCACGACCGTGCGCGTCGCCGTCGAGGCCTTGGTGCGAAACGAAGTGGATGAAGCACCCATGCAATGGAAATTCCCTGGACCGGTCCGGTCAGAAGTCTTCTTGCCGGATTGACCGGCCGCTTCGTTTTGCGCTTTCGGAACCGGGAAATAAATCTGCTATTTTTGTGGTACAGTTTTCTCGATTTGCGAATAATACCGGTATCGCCACTGTCCGCGTCCTCGGAGCCATCCATGGATACAGTATTGAATATCAAGGCCTTTCTGCTGGTCGCGCAAACCGGCAGCCTGACTGCCGCAGCCCGACAGCTTGGTGTCGTGCCCTCGGTCATCAGCAAGCGCATCGATCGCCTGGAAGATCAGATGCATGTGCGGCTGTTGCAGCGCTCCACCCGCCGGGTCAGCCTGACACCCGAAGGCGAGATCCGGCTGGCGCGGCTGCGAGCGGCGGTGGGCCAACTCGACGATATCTTCCTCGAATCGGGGCTTTCGTCGCAGGAAATCGAAGGACATCTGCGTATCAAGTCGCCTACGACGATCGCCATCGTCAGCCTAAGCGACGTACTCACTAGCTTCCAGCTTGCCAATCCGAAGATCAGCGTCGAACTGGTCATGCTCGATCGCTCGGTTAACCCGGTAGAAGAAGGCTTCGACATCGCAATTGGCGCCTTGCCGACCTCTTATCCGGGGGTCATCGACGACCCGCTCTGCGCGTATCCTCGCGTGCTGTGCGCCGCGCCGTCCTATCTTGCTCGCTGCGGCGAGCCCAACCACCCGCGCGATCTGGTCCAGCACGACTGCCTCACCTTCGCAACGACCGGATTGAGTTGGGGATTCGAGAGCCGCCGCGGCCAGATCAATGTCGAGATCAAGGCCCGGCTGAGTGCGAACGACAGCCAGTTGCTGTTGCGCGCGGCGCTCGCCGGGATGGGCATCGCGCGGCTCGCCAGGCATATCGCCCAGCCTGCATTGTCGAGTGGGCAGCTCGTACCCGTCCTCGCCGACTACCCTGTCCCGGAATTCTGGGTCAAGGCGCTGGTACCGCGAAACCGTCTGGACCGCCCGGCGGTCCGCAGCTTCGTTGACGCCCTGAAGGCACACTTTGGTCAGTCGCTGGGGAGGCCGCACGACTGACCTGCCGCCACGGCACATCAATTCGCCGCGAGATACGCGCTATGAAGAATATCCGGATTCTGCCGTAACTCTTCGGGTTCGCCGGAGAAGCGAAGACATCCCCGCTCCATGACATGGACGCGATGAGAAATTCGCAACGCGATATGCGTAAACTGTTCGATCAGCAATACGCCGACGCCATCTGCGGCGAGCTGAATGATCGCCGGAACCAGCCGGGCTACGATCACGGAAGCAAGGCCGAACGACAATTCATCCGCAAGGATATAGCGCGGGCGATCGACGATGGCCTGGGCAAGTACGACCATTTGCTGCTGACCGCCGGAGAGCGATCCCGCACGTGCGTCAAGCTTTTGGCGAAGCTCGGGAAACGTATCGAGCGCCGCCTCAATGCCGTCCTCGCGCTTGCGACCCGGCAGATGATGACCGGCGACCCGAAGATTATCGATGACCGATAGTTCGCCAAGTACGTGGTGGCCTTCGGGAACCGCCGCCACGCCGAGGCGGCGAACCTGCTCGGGCCTGAGGCCCGCAATCGGCCTGCCGTCGATCAGCACATCGCCGGACGCGACGGGCAACGCGCCAGCCGTGGCAAGAACCAGCGAACGCCGGGCGATTGACCCGCAACGGACAGGCGCTGAAACTTCTGTGTTCAGCACACTACTTGATCGTCCCCTTCCGAATTAGGAAGCAGCCGAAACTGCGTGTGTCGCCGACCTGCACGATGCCGAAGCTGCGTTTGGCGCTATCATAGAATGCAAACCGCTCGATCTCTCCGAACACAATGGTCTGGTCCGAACCGCGGTTGATCTCCCGCAGTACAGCGCCATGAACCTCCGGCGTTTTGTCGGGCTCGCGCGTATCAATCATGACACGGATCGGATCCGGCTCCGACGCATCGAGCGGAAGGACTCCCAGAATCGCGCCGATCACCTGCGGCAGGTGCAGGCCGGGCAGCCGAATCAGGCGGCCGGTGACCGACGCGCGGGCGATGCGCTCGGCCGGATGGTTAGCATCGACCACGGCCAGGTCATCGCCGTGCCCCATCGACGCCATCAGCCACAACAGGTCGGGCGTCAGGATCGGATCGATTCCCTTCAGCATGCGATGGCCTTTCCACGATGAGACAGGTACATGCCGACGGCGTTGCCGCCGAACACCCGCGATTGCGCGGACGTGTCGAGTCCGACCATCAATTGCTCGGCAGTCGAGATCCAGCGGCCATAGTCCGCGGCGAGATTGACCACCGGCCAGTCGCTGCCCCAGATCAGCCGCTCGGCGCCGAAGCAGGTCAGGAGGTGTTCGGCATAGGGCCTCAGGTCGTCGACAGTCCAGTTGGCCGGCGCCTCGGTGACAAGGCCGGAGAGTTTGCAGGCGATCTTCGGGAATTGCGCGACGGCGGTGATGTCGCTCCGCCATGCTGCACCAGCGCCACCCCCGATAGCGGGCTTGGCCGCATGATCGATAACGACACGCAGCTGCGGGTGCCGTTCGAGCACGGGAATGAGCCGTAGCAAATGCCGGGGCTTGAGCAGCGCATCGAACACTAGTTGATGCGCGATCATGGCGTCGAACGCGGGCGCGAGCTGCGGGCGCGTGAGCCAATCATCGTCGGCTATGTCCTGCACCATCGGACGCAGACCGACGAGCAGCGGATCGGCGGCGAGTCTTGCGATCGTGGCATCGGCGTCGGGTGCGGTAAATTCGGTCCAGCCGACCACGCCGGCAACGAACGCGGTCTTGTGCGCAAGATCGAGCAGGAAGGTAGTCTCGGCATGCGTCGGTGCGGCCTGCACCAGTATGCTGGCTGCAATTCCATGCGCGGCGAGATGTGGCGCCAGATCCTCGGGATTGAAGTCGCGATAGATCGCGCCGAGCGCGGGCGTCAGCCACGCGTAGTCGCCGCGGGCCACGTGCCAGAAATGCTGATGCGCGTCGATCCGTGGTGTCATGGCGAAACCGGAACCGGAACGTGGGGCTCGAGCAATCCTTCCGCCTTGAGATCGGACCACAAGCCGGACGGAATTTTGCGCGACAGCGAGGCGATATTCCGGCGCACTTCTTGGGCCGACGTCGCCCCCAACACGATGCTCGAGACAGCGGGATGGGCGAGCGGAAACTGCAGCGCCGCGTCGGCGAGCTTGGTGCCGTGCGCATGACATACCGCTTCGATCCGTTCGACGCGGGCCATGATCGCCGGCGGTGCCACGGCATAATTGTAGTGCGCCCCGGGGCGCGCGCCGGTTGCGAGAATGCCGGAATTGAACACGCCTCCGAGCAGCACGCCCAAGCCCTTGCGCTCGGCGGTGGGCAGGAAGCTCTGCAGCGCCGGCTGCTCCAGCAACGAATAGCGCCCCGCCAGCAGCATGACGTCGAAGTCGCCGGCCTCAGCGAAGCGCTCACACATCTCGGCTTCATTGACGCCGACGCCGATGGCCGAAATCACCTTCGCGCTGCGAAGCTGGTCGAGAGCGCGATAGGCTCCGTCCATGGCCTCCTTGAAACGCCGCTCGATCGCGGCCGCGCCGTGGGTCCAGACATCGACGTCATGAATGAGAAGAATGTCGATGCGGTCAAGGCCGAGCCGCAGCAGCGACTGCTCAAACGAACGCATGGTTCCGTCATAGGAGTAATCGATCACCGCGGCGTGCGGCAGGCCGCCGACATATCCTGAACGATCGCCCTTCCCTTTCGACGGATCCATCCAGCGGCCTACTTTGGTGGACAGCACGAAGCCGCCGCGCGGGTGACTGCGCAACGCGGTGCCGCAACGGTGTTCGGCCAGGCCGTGGCCGTAGAGCGGGGCTGCATCGAACAGGGTGATGCCGGAATCGATAGCCGTTGCCGCCGCGCCGATGGCCTCGCTCTCATCGAGACACGCATAGAGGTCGCCGATCGGGGCCGCGCCGAACCCGATCGCGCTGACATTCAGCCCGGTGCGGCCAAGCGGCCGTATCGGCAAGCAGGTATTGCCAGTAGTAGCCGGTGTTACAGTCAAATCCCCATCATCCCTGATTGTGTTCGCGTCGAGGATCGCGGATCGATCGGCACACGGGACAACCCGATTTCGCGCTCGATCCAGGCGGCAAGATGAAAGAGATCGGCCTCGCGACGCGGATGGGCGAGAATCTGGATGCCGATCGGAAGGCCGTCCTTGGAGAAGCCGACCGGAACTGAAATCGCCGGACAGCCGGTCAGCGACCAGATCGCCGTGATCGAGATCCAGTCGAGATAGGTCGACAGCTTGCGCCCCTCGAGCTCTGCCAGGAACAGGGTCTCGACCGGAAACGGCATGGCTTGGGTCGCGGGACAGACCAGGAAGCGGTGCGTATCGAGAAAGTCGATGGTGCGGCGGAACAGCTCGGCGCGATAGCGCTCGGCAGCGGCAAGCGCGGCGCCGGCTTGATGCCGGCCGCGCTCAATATCCTCCATCACCGGCTTGGGAAACTGGCTGCGGTATTCCGCCATGAACGGATCCCATGCGGCGAGGAAGCTCGACCCGCGCAACGCCAGAAAAGCGTCCATGGCGCCCGCGACATCGGGCGAATCCGTTGCAACCGTGATGCCGGCGCGTTCGAACAGGCGCATCAGCTCGGCCATGGCGATGCGGATATCATCGCCGATCGGCAGTTCGCCGAGATCGACCGACACCGCGAGCCGGTCCGGCTTATACGGCGATGCCGCCGCATCGAGAAATGGCGGCTCAGAGTTTGGCGAAGTCAGCGGATCGCCCGGATCGAAGCCGACCATGGCATCGAACATCAAGGCGAGATCGGCGACATCGCGGGCCATCGGGCCTTCGACCGCCATGGTATCGAACGGATTGGCGAGACGCTTGCGCGGCACCCGGCCTGGCGTCGGGCGCAGCCCGGTGACATTGCAGAACGCCGCCGGAATCCGCAGGCTGCCGCCGAGATCATTGCCGTGCGCGAGCCACGTCTCGCCGGTGGCAAGGGCTACCGCCGCACCGCCGGATGATCCGCCGCACGTGAGACGGGTGTCGTAGGGATTCCGTGTGGTGCCGTGCACAGCGTTGGTAGTCTGGGCGCCGCCGAGTTCCGACAGATTGGATTTGCCGAGCACGATAGCGCCGTTGGACTCGAGTATCGCGATGGTGCGATCCGAAACCTCGGCGATCCGCGTCCTGAAGATCGGCGTCCCGCCAGTGGTTCGGACGCCGCCGACGTCATTGTTGTCCTTGACGACGATCGGCAGTCCGCCCAGCAGTGTTTTTTGCCCTGCCTGACGCGCCCTGTCGGCGGCCTGCGCCTGCGCGCGGGCGCGCTCCAGGCATAGCGTGGGCAGCGCGTTGACCGCAGGCTCGACGGTGGCGATCCGCCGTGCCGCGGCGCTGACGAGTTCGACCGACGTCACCTCGCCGCTGGCGAGCAGCCGATGCGCGGCCAGCGCGCCGAGCTTGATGAGATCTTCAGACATCGGCATCCTCGGCGTTGGGCATTGACGCAGGAGCGGCGCAGGACTTTCGGACCATCAACCGCGGCTCCATCACCGTGGTGGTTCCAGGGCCGAGACGAGTGCCGGCAATGCGATGGGCCAGCAGCTCGAGCGCGGTCTCGCCCATGGCGCGAACCGGTTGCGCGACCATGGTGAGACGCGGGGCGACGGCCTCCGCCCAGGGAAGATCGTCGATGCCGATAATCGAAAGATCGTCGGGACAACTGAGACCGAGTTCAGCGATGGCGCGCAGCACGCCGATGGTCATCAGATTATTGGCCGTGAAGATCGCGGTTGGTCTTTGGTCGCTGCGCAACAGCTGAAGCGCGGCTTCATAAGCGGACTGCTCGCGAAAGCCGGCGTCCCTCACCAAGGCGGGGTCGAGCGCAAGGCCGGCCGCCAGCAGCGCTTCCCGGTAGCCCTGCAAACGATCGGCGGCGGTGCGGACCGTCTTCGGGCCATTGATCAGCGCGATGCGCCGATGGCCGCAGCCGATCGCATAGGACGTCGCCTCATAAGCGGCACGGTGATTGTTGAGCACTACGGCGTCATAGCCGAGCCCTTCCATGGCGCGGTCGATCAGCACGACCGGAATTTCGAGCGCGGCGAGCAAGGCCGCGCGATTCATTGATGCGGTTCCCGTCGGTGCAAGGATGAGGCCGTCGATGCGCTGCGAGCGCAGCATCCGCAAATGGGTTTCCTCGCGTTCGGTGGTCTCGTTCGAATTGCAAAGGATGACGGAGAAGCCGCGCGCCGCGGCGGCGAGCTCAATGGCTTCGAACAGCTCGGAAAAAAACGGATTGGTAATGTCGCCGACGACTAGGCCCAGCAGCCCGCTGGATCGCTTGCGCAGGCTGCGCGCGGCCGCATGGGGTGCGTAGCCGAGCTTGTCGACCGCGGCCCGTACCCGCGCCAGGAGCTCGGGGCTAACCTTGTTCGGATTGTTGAGGACGTTGGAGACGGTGGTCACTGACACGTTTGCGAGCTGGGCAACGTCGCGGATAGTCGCCATCGGCGCCCCTTTGAAACGATAAAATTCAAAGATCACATTCCTTCAAGAGACTCAATTCTGCAAGCAAAATATGCGCTTGATACCATTTCGGATTTGTGGAACATTAAATTGAAACGATACAATAAGGAAGAGGAGGAGGCATTGGCTCACAGCAGCCGCGCGGGTGCGATAGCGGTGGGGCGGCCATGACCGGCTACGCGCTTCGCCGTGTGCTCTCCACCGTGCCGGTCTTTATCTTCGTGGCGCTGTTCGTATTTTTCCTGCTGCGCATTACACCCGGCGATCCCGCCATCATGATTGCCGGCGACCAGGCGACCTCGGCACAGATCGAAACCGTTCGCGAGCAGCTCGGGCTCAATCGGCCCATGGTCGACCAGTTGCTCGCATGGGCCGGCCAGTTGCTAAGGGGCGATCTCGGCCGCTCGGTGTTTTCCGATATCCCGGTCACTCGCCTGATCGGCCAACGGCTGGAGCCGACAGCGATGCTGGCGCTGGTTGCGATCGTGTTTGCAATCGCGATCGCGCTGCCGCTCGGCACGCTGGCTGCAGTGCGTGCCGGCGGTGTTGCCGATCGTGTCGTGATGGCCTTCGCGGTGCTCGGGTTTTCCTCGCCGGTGTTCGTGATCGCGTTTCTGCTGGTCTACGTGTTCGCACTCAGTCTCGGCTGGTTTCCGACCCAGGGCTACGTGCCGCTATCGCAAGGCGCCCTTGCCTGCCTGCACAGCCTGATCCTCCCGGGTATCACACTGGCGCTGCTGTATGCCTCGCTGCTGGCGCGAGTAACGCGCGCGAGCCTGCTCGAAGTGTTGTCGGAAGATTATATTCGCACTGCGAACGCCAAAGGGCTGACGCCGGCGCGCATCACCATCCGCCACGCGCTAAGCAATGCCGCGGTCCCGATCGTCACGGTGATCGGCATCGGGATGGCCGCGCTGCTCGGCGGCGTGGTCGTGACCGAAACCGTGTTCAATATTCCGGGACTTGGACGGCTCGCCACCGACGCCATTCAGCGCCGCGACTATCCGGTGGTTCAGGGTCTGATCTTGGTGTTCTCCTCGGTGTATGTCGTGATCAATCTCCTGGTCGATCTCAGCTACGTGCTGTTCGATCCGCGGGTCCGGTACTGATGTCGATGGCAGGCACCATGACCGATACGGCCGCCGCCGCGCGCAATCGCTCCAGTGTCGTTCGCAGGATCACATCGTTCCTCGCGAAACACCCGGTGATCCTGATCGGGGGCGCGGTGCTGCTGCTGTTCATCGTCACTGCACTGCTGGCGCCGTTGGTGCTGCCGGATCCAACGCGGCTCAATCCAGTGCAGCGTCTGCGCACGCCGAGCCTGCAGCACCTGTTCGGCACCGATCAATTCGGACGCTCGACGTTATCGCGGACGCTGAACGGCACGCGGATCTCGCTGACCGTCGGTATTCTCGTGGCAGTAGTGACGACTGCGGTCGGTCTTCTGTTCGGTCTGTTTGCGGGTTTTTTGCGTCGGATCGATAATGTCATCATGCGGTTGATGGACGGCATCATGGCGATCCCCGGCATTCTGCTGGCGATCGCTTTGATGTCATTGTTCGGCTCCAGCATCCAGAATGTGGTGGTAGCGATCAGCATCGCCGAAATCCCGCGCATGGCCCGCATCGTGCGCAGCTCGGTGCTGGTGATTCGCGAGCAGCCCTATGTTGAAGCCGCCGTCACCAACGGGACCAAACTGTCCCGTCTGCTGTGGCGGCACGTGCTACCCAATATCGCCGCGCCGGTCATCGTGCAGGCGACTTATGTATTCGCCTCCGCCATGATCGTCGAATCGGTGCTGTCGTTCCTCGGCGCCGGCACGCCGCCGACGATTCCGAGCTGGGGCAACATGCTGGCGGAGGGCCGTCAGTATCTGCAGCGTGGGCCGTGGATGATCGCATTCCCCGGCGCGTGTCTCGCGCTGCTGGTGCTCACCGTCAATGTGCTCGGCGATGCCTTGCGCGACGCGCTCGACCCGCGCCTGTCGCGGTCACGGCGCTAGGGGATGGCGATGCAGCAGCCGGTGCTCTCGGTGGAGCAGCTCAACGTCTCGGTCCAGACCGCCAACGGCTGGTGCCCGATCGTCCGCGATCTGTCGATCGAGGTGGCGGCCGGCGAAACGCTATGCCTCGTCGGCGAATCTGGCTGCGGCAAGAGTCTGACCGCGCTTGCGATCATGCGGCTGCTGCCGCGTGGCGCGCGCATCGACAGCGGGCGGATAAGTCTTGGCGGCGTCGACCTTGCCGCGCTGGACGAGCCTGCGCTGCGCCACGTGCGCGGACGAGACCTCGCGATGATCTTCCAGGAGCCGATGACGTCGCTCAATCCGGTCATGACGATCGGCGATCAGATTACCGAAGGCGTCCAACGCCATGAAGGCGTGTCGTCCGCTGCGGCACGCGCCCGCGCGCTCGAACTGTTCAACAAGGTGCGGATTCCCGATCCGCAACGCAGGCTTGCGGCCTATCCGCATCAGTTGTCCGGCGGTATGCGCCAGCGCGTGATGATCGCCATGGCGCTGGCCTGCCGGCCCAGGCTGTTGCTTGCCGACGAGCCGACGACGGCGCTCGACGTGACCATTCAGGCGCAGATCCTGGAAATGATGGCGGAGCTGCGTGCCGAGATCGGGACCGCGATCGTCTTCATCACCCACGATCTCGGCGTCGTGGCCGAGATCGCCGATCGCGTCGCCGTACTCTATGCCGGCAAGATCGTCGAGCAGACCGACGTGGTGTCACTGTTCGACAATGCCTGCCATCCCTATACGCGCGGCCTGATGCGCTCGATCCCGCGGTTGTCCCGGCAGGCAGGCGGCGCGGTGGTCGATCGCCTGACCGAGATCAAGGGCACCGTGCCGGCGCCGATTGCGGTTCCGGCCGGCTGCGCCTTCTCGCCACGATGCGCATTGGCAACCGAGCAGTGCGCCGCGGAGCCGTTCGCTGAGCCGCTTGCACCGTCGCATCTGGTGGCCTGCTGGCATCCGGAGATCGCTGCCGTCGCGGCAAATGCCGGGCCCGCGCGATGACAGCTGTGCTCGAGGTCGATCGGCTGACAAAGCATTTTACATTTCGCCGCGGTCTGTTCGGCGGCGAAGGGGCGGTTCGCGCCGTCGATGGCGTCACGTTTTCGCTGGCGCAGGGCGAGACGCTGGCGCTGGTCGGCGAATCCGGCTGCGGCAAGTCCACGGTGGCGCGGCTGGTGCTTCGGCTGACCGATCCGACGTCGGGCACTATCCATTTGAGGGGTGAAGACGTCACGCATATGGCAGGCGAAAGCCTGCGCCGGGCTCGCCGCAACGTGCAACTGGTGTTTCAGGATCCGTTCGCCTCGCTCAACCCGCGCATGACCGCGCGCCAGATCGTCGCCGAGCCCCTGATCAACTTCGGTGCGGTCGATGATGCCGCGTTCAGCCGCCGGATCGAAACGCTGTTCGATTGCGTCGGGCTGGCGCGACATCAATGGGACCGCTTCCCGCACGAATTTTCCGGCGGGCAGCGACAGCGCCTCGGCATCGCGCGCGCGCTGGCACTCAATCCTGCGGTGCTGGTCGCCGACGAGCCGGTCGCGGCGCTCGACGTGTCGATCCAGGCGCAGATCCTCAACCTGCTGGCCGACCTCAAGCGCGACCTGGGGCTGGCCTACCTGTTCATCAGCCACGACCTGAGCGTCGTGGAATTCATCAGCACGACGGTTGCGGTGATGTATCTCGGCACCATCGTCGAAATCGCCTCCCGCGATGCGTTCTTCAAAAATCCGCGGCATCCTTATGCACGGGCCCTGCTGGACTCCGTTCCGGTCACCCATCCGAGCCGGCGCGGCCGGCGCGCATTGCTGCAGGGTGAGATTCCGAGCGCCAGCGCGCTGCCGTCCGGGTGCCGGTTTCGAACGAGGTGTCCGATGGCGACGGCGATCTGTGCCGAGCGGCCGCCGCCGCTCGAGGAGAAAGCCGACGGTCATCGGGTGGCTTGCCACCATGTCGAACGACAGACATCCGCACTAGCCGATCAATGAAAATGACAAAGTCGTGTGAAGGGAGAAACCACAATGAACAGAACTCTGGGAGTGATCGTCGCGGCGGCATTGGCCGTCACGGCCGTGCCGGCATGGGCACAAACCGTCCTGAAGGTGCGGCCCTTCGGTGATCTCAAGACCATCGATCCGATGGTGACGTCGGACTACATGGTCCGCAATCACGGCTACATGATCTACGACACGCTGTTTGCTCAGAACGAGAAGGGCACCATCAAGCCACAGATGGTGGAAAGCTTCGCTACCGCACCGGACGGTCTGACCTGGACGTTCGTGCTGCGCGACGATCTGAAATTTCATGACGGTGCAGCGGTCACCGCCGCCGACGTCGTCGCCTCACTCAAGCGCTGGGGCCAACTAGATGGCCTCGGCCAGCAACTGACGGCGCACACCGCCTCGCTGGAGGCCGTCGACGCCAGGACCGTCAAGCTCACGCTCAAAGATCGCTGGGGACTGGTGCTGGAAGCGCTCGGCAAGCCGAGTTCCATGGTGCCGTTCATCATGCCCGAGCGGATTGCTAAAACGCCGACGAACGAGGCGGTGAAGGATCCGATCGGATCCGGTCCGTTCATGATGAAACGTGACGAGTGGTCACCGGGTTCGAGGGTGGTCTATGTCAAGGCGCCGACCTACGTGCCGCGCCGGGAGCCGCCGAGCGGTCTGGCCGGCGGCAAGGTGGCGAATGTCGACCGCGTCGAATGGGTGATCATTCCTGACGCGCAGACCGCGCTCAATGCGCTGCAAGCCGGCGAAATCGACATCTTTGAAGAGATTCCTCCGGACATGATGACGCTACTGAAAGGCAATGCCAAGGTGGGCATCGCCAAACTCGCCGCGCTGCAGGGCGTGATGCGGCTCAACCAGGCGATCCCGCCGTTCAACAATGCCAAACTGCGCCAGGCGATCCTCCATCTGGTGGATCAGGAGCAGACGCTGCGCGCCTATGTCGACGACGCCTCGCTCTATACCAGCTGCCCCTCGTTCTACATGTGCGATTCGCCCTACTTCACCGACGCCGGCTGGCCGAAGCCGGATGCGGCCAAAGCGAAGCAACTGGTGAAGGAAAGCGGCTACGACGGGTCGCCGATCGTGCTGCTCGATGCCACCGAAACTGCGCTGCATCCGCAGACTCTCGTGGTGGCGCAGGCGATGCGTGATATCGGGCTGAACGTCGACTATCAAGCGATGGACTGGCCGACGCTGTCGACGCGGCGCGCCAACAAGAACCCGATCGCGCAAGGCGGCTGGTCCGCCTTCATGTCAGGGCCCGCGGCGCCGGACATGTTCGAGCCGGTCGGCCATTTGGCGCTGCGTTCGAACTGCGAAAAGGCCTGGTTCGGCTGGCCGTGCGACGAGGCCATCGAGAAGCTGCGGGCGGAATTCACGATGATTCCGGATCTCGACGGCCGCAAGGCCAATGCGCGTGCGGTCCAACTGCGGGCCGTCGAGACCGTGCCCTATGTCCCGGTCGGACAGTTTTATCTGGTCCGCGGCTACCGCAAGGATCTCACCGGATTGCTCAGTGCGGGCATCCCGGTCTACTGGAGCGTCGGCCGCGGCAGGTGATCGGCGGCACATCGAAGGTGGCATCGCCGCTGCGTCGGGCAGGAGCCTGTGAACAAAGCTCCGGCCGTTTTGCCCCACCTCAGCGGTCATGACCAGTCAGAAGCGGACATTCTTTTATCGAACGTACTTGGAATTTTCGCCCGCGCATCAGGCGTGCCGCCACCAATGAATACTAAATGACCGGGCACGCGATGCAGACACGATATTATCATCCGGATACCGCCCCCGGAGCTTATCCGGGGTCGGTCTCGCTTGAAAACTCGCTACCACCTACGGATATCTCTTCGACCTCAGAGACAACGACAAGGAAGCCCTAAAGAGAATCGAAAGCCGCGTCATGAGCGGAGTGGACGAACCCAGCAAGAACGCGGCGCGTGTTGCATCGGTGTTGCATGAAGCAGGCGGTACGCTGCGTAACCCCTCGTAACTACACGGAGCCAGCGGAGCGTACGGAATCAGCGATGCAACGCGAATTTTCGATTAAGAACAAATTGAGGACCGACAAGAAGCCGTTGATTTTATTGCGTTAAGCGCAGCACCAGCGCTGGCGATCCCGGGAAGACTCGAACTTCCGACCTACGGTTTAGGAAACCGTCGCTCTATCCGGCTGAGCTACGGGACCGCGGACCCGCTGCGTAGGCGGGTACTTGACCGCTTCATACCAAAGCGGGCGCGTCATCGCCAGCCCTCCGGACCGTTCTCGGGCCACATTGAACAAGGCCGGGTTCCTCCGTCGGAGGACGCTCGGGATATTTGATCGCGAAAATCAAAGGAGCCGTCCACCGACGGCTCCAGCTTGCATGCCGGGCTTCGCCTAGCGGCCTACGCCTTGATATTATTCTCCCGCACGACCTGGCCCCAGATGCTGACCTGTTTGGCGAAGAACGTCGAGAACTCCTTGCCGTCGGCGAGCAGCAGCGTCATCTGCTGCGTCTCCTGCAATTGCGTCGCTACCGCTGGCTCGCTCAGAATCTCTTTCACCGATTTCGCCATGCCGGCGATGATGTCGGGCGGCGTGTCCTTTGGGGCGAAAACGCCCCACCAGGCCAGCGTCTCGAAATCGGGGAAGCCTGCCTCGATCGCGGTCTGCGTGTCCTTGAGCACAGCCATCCGCTCGCGTCCCATTTGCAGGATGGGCCGCAGCCTGTTGGTGCCCAGTTGCGCCGTGACCAGAGCCGCCGACCCGATGATCATGTCGACATGGCCGCCGAGCACGTCGTTCATCGCCGGGCCGCCGCCGCGGTAAGGCACATGCGTGATCTCCACGCCGGCCTTCTTGCCCAGCACCGTCATCGCGAGATGGCCGAGCGTGCCGATGCCGACAGAGGCGTATTTCACCGCGCCGGGACTTGCCTTGCACGCAGCGACCACGTCGGCAAAGGTCTTGTACGGCCGCTCGGCGTTTGCGGCGAGGACGTAAGGCGCAGTGCCCACGAGAAACACCGGCACCAGATCCTTCTCGACATCCAGCCCCGGCTTTTCGAGGATCGAGGGAATGACCGCGTGCGAGTCGAAGGTCACCAGGAACGTCGCGCCGTCAGGCGCGCTCTTGGCGACCTGCACGGCGCCGAGCGAGCCGGCCGCGCCGGATTTGTTCTCCACCAGCACGGTCCGGCCGAGCTTCGTCTGCAGGTGAGACTGCAGCAAGCGCGCCAGCGCGTCGGTGGAGCCTCCCGGTGGGAACGGCACCACCAGCGTCATGTTCTTGGCCGGCTGCGCCAATGCCGGCGTCACCGCGAACGCGGCCGAAGCCGCAAGCAGATTGCGTCTGGTAATCTTCACCAAGTGTCTCCTCCCGATTGTGGCTGCGCTTTTTTGTTTTTTCGCAGACTTTGTCTTAAGTGCCGAACCTTAAGTGCCGAAGCCGGACCCGGCCTTTTTGTACTCGGGCCGCGGCGGGCTGAAGATGTCAAGCACGCGCGCGCCGTCCGGTCCAGCCCGCATGGTGTGCGGCACATTTCCCGGCGTGCGCCAGAAATCGCCCTTCTTGACCGGAATTTCCTCACCGCCCTGAACCCGGATGGCCGAGCCATCGAGCAGCACGCCCCATTGTTCCTCGGGGTGATGATGCAGGGTGCCTTGCGCGTGCGGCGCCAGCGTCACCACCGACAGCATCGCATGCTCGCCGGAGAAGATTCGCGTCGTGACGCCGGACGCGAGTTCGCGCAACAGGCCATCATGCGGATTGTCGAGATTATGAAATTCGTCCTTCTGACTCATCGTTTCTCCTTGAAGTGCTTCTTGAAGTGCTCCTTGGCGCCTTCGCGCAGCGATCAGGACTTATCCGTCAAGATTTGCCGTAGCTGCCCTGGTAGCGGCCTTCGCGGATCGAGATGATGGTTTGCTCCTCGCGCGCGATCTGGGCGCGAACCGCTTCCAGCACGGTGGCTGCCGTCGCGGCGGGAAACGACACCACGCCGTCCTCGTCGCCGACCACGATGTCGCCGGGGGAGATCACCGAGCCCCCGATGGATACCGGCACGTTGATTTCGCCCGGACCGCTCTTGTAGGGCCCGCGATGGATCGCGGCGCGCGCAAAGCAGGGAAAGTCGGATGCAGCGAAAGCCGAGACGTCACGGATCGCGCCGTCGATCACGTAACCGGCAGCGCCGCGATACTCAGCGATGGTCTTCATGATCTCGCCGACCAGCGCCCGCGTCTCGTCGCCGCCGCCATCGACCACGATCACGTCCCCGGGCCCGACCAGTTCGAGCGCCCGGTGGATCGCAAGATTGTCGCCCGGCCGCGTGCGCACGGTGAACGCGACGCCCACCAGCTTGCTGCCGCGATGGAACGGCCGCAGGCCTACGGCGCCCGGCAGCCGGGCAAGGTTGTCGCTGATCACAGAGGTCGGCGCGCCCCTGAGCGCTTCGATCAGCTCGGGCGCAGGCTTCGGCACGCTCGTCATGGCCGTGGTGATGCTCATTAAGACTGTTTCCCCCCTTGTGTTTAGGCCGGGCTTTTTTCTGCCATTCCGACCGCCGGCGCAACATCGGCAGCCGGCTCCGCGTTACGCGAAGTGCGCGCTGAACCGATTGCGTCGGGTCACCGCATGGCACAACACCATGAAGTCCTCCGTTGCCGCACAACAAATAGCATTCCGCATGAGCAGCTATAATGGATTTGCAACACCTCGCCCCGGACCCGGACCGGCGGGTGCGGCCGTCGGCCTCGCCGCCGGCTAAGTCCTTCGAATTCCTCGGTAGTTTTTTCCCGCCTACGGTATCGAACGCGCGGCCATGCTCACGCAGCCGGGCCGCAATCGCAACCTCCACCGGCCACACTTGTTAACACGAAGTTAACCAGAGCGTTCGAGGTTAAAGACCGGATTCGACGATTCAGGCGCCGGTAACCTCAAAATGCTGTTCCAGAACCTTTCGCCTTCACCGGCGCTTTCGATCACGCAATTTTCCGACATCGACGCCTTCCGGCCGGTCGAATTCGTCGCCGATGCGCGCAGCATCCCGCTGAACCTGGCGAATTTCCATACCGCGCGCGCGATGGTGCAGTTGCCGGGCTGCCAGATCGCCGTGCTCACCTCGTTTCCCCGCATCGTCGATGTCAGCTACCGCGCGCCGCATGGCGTCGTCATCTTCCAGATCGAGGACGCCTACGAGGTCTCCGTCAACGGCATGTCCGTGAATCGTCCGGCCTTTATCGGCATGCGCGGCAATCTGGATTTGCAGTTCGTCGAACCCCGTGGATCGCTGCACGCGATCGTCACCCTTGGCGCCCGCCTGCGGGATCGCGAATGGTTCGATACGCCGGACGAGCTGTGCCCGTTCACGCCGGACCCAGACGCGCTGGCGACGGTCAGATCCGTCACAACAGGTATTTTGCAGGCGGCTTCCGCCAGACCGGACCTGTTGCAGGAGCCGCGCTCGGCGCTTGCAATGCAGGAGGGCCTGCTGCTCGCTATCGACGAAATGTTCCGCAGCGGCAGAGCGCCGGAATTGGCGGGCCGGCTTGCAAGCAGGAGCTATTGCCGCCTCGTTCGCAGGATCGACGACTATGTCGCGTTTCATGCCGCCTCGGCGATCTACAGCGCCGACCTCGCCGAACAATGCGGCGTCTCGGTCAGAACCCTGGGCACGGCGGTGGCAAGCGTCCGCGGCATGAGCCTGCATCGTTATTTGCGTCTCAAGCAGCTTTGGTCGGCCCGCGCACAACTCGTGAAAGGGTCCGACGCCATCACCGTGACGTCGTGCGCCCGAGCCAACGGCTTCCATCACATGGGCGAATTCGCCAGGCTCTATCGCGCAACGTTCCATGAAACGGCATCGCGCACCTTGGCCCGCGCGCGAGGAACCGACTGATTCTTGCCACCGACTGATTCTTGCCACAATGTGTCGCACTTATCCGCTCGCTCTTAGATGGTGCGCCTGGAATCGCTGCAGTATCGTGCGCGCCTCGTGCCTTGCCGTTGAATTTCTTCGATAATTTTCAATGACATAGCACTGTGTTCCATCGGTCACATCTACCGGATAGAGTCACAACGACAGCGGGAAAATCGCGCAATTTCGGGGTGACAGCGCTGCCAAAATGATGACAATCGGCTCAATCAAAGTTCCCTAGAGAATTCGACTGGAGAGTACCGTCCGTGATCGCCTCACGTGCATCTTCGTTTGTTGTTGCCACCATCGGGAGCCTCGTCGTGCTGGCCCCGGTGCGCTGCGACGCGCAGTGGTGGCGCAGCGCGCCTGTCGATTTCGAATCCTGCGCCGATGTAGCCGAGAAGGCGAAGACCAAGGAAGAAAAGACGGCGAGGCTCGCCGAATGCAACGCGAAGTACGCCGGCCGCCGCAAGCCCGGCGGCGGCTATACCTATTACGACTTCATGCAGGACCGGACCTTCGACATCGCAGGCCCCAACCCGACGCCGGAAGAGCAGAAGAAAATCGACGAGCAATATACCGCCTACCTCGAGCGCGAGCGGCGCAACCACATCGCCGCGGCGCTGGCGGCCAAGCAGCAACAGCCGGAGCCGCCGCAGGGGCAGGCGCAGGAGTGGCAGCAGGTTTCGCTGCGCACCGAATTGATATCTCCTCCACCGGCTGAAACCGAAAAGGTGCCGGTGCCGGTGGCAAGTCCGGTCAAGCAGGCGGCACGCATCAGGGCTGCTCAATGCGCCAAGAACCAATTCTCTTGCGAATGGCCGCGGCTTTCAGAGAAAGTCAACGAGCTTAAGAAGCTGTTCAACCCGCAGCAACAGCAGCAAGCGGCGGCCAAGCAGAAGAAGAGCTAGATACCTTCTGTCGTGTTTCTGTCGCCCTTGCGAACGCAGGACGACGTGGAGCAGCGGGTCTGCTCACCACGAGAGTTTCGTGTCACCGTGATCATCATCGCCCAGAACTTCCGGTAGGGCGACTTCGGCATCAATGCGCGGGTGCTTTCTTGCCGCGGTGCTTTGGGGCAGGTTTGAGCGCGGGCTCGACATGCCTGCGCTGCGCCGCCCGCTGTTCCTGCAACCGCGCGTCATAGCCCGGTGACGGTGTCGCGGTCGGCGGCACGGCATAAGCAGGAGCAGGCGCTCCCCAGACAGCCAGGGCGGCCACCGCCATTAGCGCCAGAACTGTTCGTTTCATCCGTTTCTCCCCCGGCGCGCCCTGAAATCGCGCAACCGGCCCATTTCAAGCAAGTCGAGCGCGCTCTGCCAAATCAATTCGCAGCGCGAATCTGCTCCGGCGTCAGGCCGGGCGAGCCCTTGGCCTTGCGCTCGGCCTGCCGGATCAGTTCCACGATCCGGCGTGACAGCGGCGCTTCCAGGCCACGACGCTCGGCGATCCCGGTGATGACGCCTTGCAGATAATCGATCTCGGTGCGCCGGCCGTGCTTCAGATCTTCCCACATCGACGAGCGCGCCTCGGGATCGATTTTCATCGTCCATCCCAGCATCGCCTCGAAGATCGGGTCTGGCAGCCGCAGCAGCGGCGGCATCCATGCAGCTGGAAGCGGCGTCGGCGAGACCGGCTTGATGCCCTCGGCGCGAATCGCAGCCAAACCTTCCGCCATCTGATCGGCGAACAAGCGCCGCCATGGCCGCGAGCTGAGTTGCCGGCGCAGCGGCAGATCGCCCAGCGCGTTAAGCGCATTGAGAAGATTGAGCAACAGCTTGCCCCACTGCACGCCGTCGATGTTGTCGGTCGACCGTATCGTCAGGCCCGGCACCGACAGCTTCCCGGCAGGCAGCGTCTCGTCCTGCTCGATGACAATGCCGCCGGAAGTGGCGCGATGAAACCGCCCGTTGCCGAGCGCAATCACGTTGAATCCCACCATGCCGCCGAGCACGCGCCGTCCCGGCAGGCGGTTGCGCAGGACGGCAGTGTTGCCGACACCATTCTGCAGGCTGACGATGACGACATCGGATGGTGCGTGCCTCGCGATGATGTCGGCCATGGCAGCGGTATCTGCGCTCTTGACCGTGACCAGCACGATGCCGGCGTCCTCAAAAACGGAAGGATTTTCCGACAATGCGAACCGATCGCGCATGATAGTCTGGTCAAAACCTTCAAAACTCGTCGGCCGCAAGCCGTGGGCTTCGATTTCAGCGATCACGCGCGGACGCCCCAGCAGCGCAACGCGGCGGCCACCGGCCGCCAGCATGCCGCCGACGAAGCAGCCGATGCTGCCCGCCCCTGCAATACCGATCGTTTGGCCTGAAACCATTTCGCCACCCACCGCGTTGCACCGGGTTTCAAATAGCAGAGCGCGCGGACCGTGCCTATCGCAGGCGCCGGCCGCCCGCTCCTTGTAACCGTCATACGCCACCGTTATGTTTCACGCGGGGCTACGCGGAGGAGACGACCATGGGTTTACTCGACGTACTCAACGGCATGCAGAATGGCCCACGCGGCCCGAGCACCCCCAGCGCAAAGGATGAAGGCGGCGGGATGTCGCCCCTCACCATGGCGATCCTGGCGCTGCTGGCCTGGAAAGGCATCAAGCATTTCAGCGGCAATCAGACCGGCTCCGCGCCGCGCCCCACACCCGCTCCCACACCCGGCAATGTGACTGCCGGCATGCCCGGCGGCGGCGCGGGCGGTATGAGCGACATGCTCAAGGGCGGATTGGGCGGTCTACTCGCGGGCGGCGCGGCCGGTACCATCCTGAGCGGCGGCCTCGGCGATCTCCTGAAACAGTTCCAGCAGAACGGACTGGGCGATCAGGCCGACTCGTGGGTCAGCAACGGCCCCAACAAGCAGGTCTCACCCGGCGACCTCGCCAACGCGCTCGGCGCTGACCAGATCGAGTCCCTCGCCTCCCAAAGCGGCCTCTCGCGCAACGATTTGCTGCAGGGCCTCAGCCAGTTCTTGCCCGACGTCGTCAATCACTTGACGCCGGACGGACGCCTGCCGAACGAGAACGAACTGTCGGAACGGATCTGACGCCGTTTAAGCGGCGCGCGGTCCGCGCCGCTCTGCTTCATCATCGACGCATCGGAGAGGAACAGCCATGGGCGGCATCATCTGGATCATCGTCGTCGGCTTCGTCGCCGGCATCATCGCGCGCATCCTTTCGCCGGGCCAGAACAATCCGACCGGCTTTATCCTGACCACGGTGCTCGGCATCGCCGGCGCGTTTCTGGCGACCTGGATCGGCCAAGCCATCGGCCATTACGGCCCCGATCAGGGCGCCGGCTTCATCACCGCCACCATCGGCGCGCTGGTGGTGCTGTTCATCTGGAACCGGCTGGTGGCGAGGGGCATGATCTCGGATCCGGGTAACAGGTAAGTACTTGTAGGGTGGGCAAAGGCGCACTTGCGCCGTGCCCACCATTCTCTCACTGCCGCTGTCGTTCCCGGATTTGCGCGGAGCCTGTCATCGGGCGCGCATTCGCGCGACCCGTTGGCTCCATCGGAGGCTACGATTCCGTGCCCTCACAACACCAGATGCATCCCCGCATCCATGCGCACGAACTCGCCGGTCATGTTGCTCGATGCCGGCGACGCCAGGAAGCACACCAGTTGCGCGATGTCTTCGGCCGTTGAGGCGACCTTCAGCGGCACCTTCGCCACCACGGCGTCGCGCACCGCCTTGGCGCCGGCTTCGCCGCGACCCTTGGTGAACCAGGGCGTATCGATATAGCCGGGGCACACCGTGTTGACGCGGATCAGAGGCGCCAGCGCGCGCGCCAGCGACTGCGTCATGGTGTTGAGCGCGCCCTTGCTGGCGGCATAGGCGACCGAGGAGCCGCCGCCGGAAATGCCGGCGACCGACGACACGTTGACGACAGCGGACGGCAGGCCTGAGGCCTTCGCGCCGGCTTCGAGCTGGGCACGCGCCGCGCGGATCATCTGGAACGGCCCGATCGTATTCACGGCGTAGATGCGCTGAAAATCCTCGGCCGAAAGCCCCTCGAGATCGTGATGCGGCACATGCTTGGTGGTGCCGGCATTGTTGACCAGCACGTCGAGACGGCCCCACGGCGCAGCCGCTGCCGCAATCTTCCTGCAATCCTCGTCGCGCGATACGTCGCCCTGCACCACGACGACTTCGGCGCCGGCGCTGCGGCAGAGATCGGCGGTCGCTTCAGCTTCCGCCTTGCTGTTGGAATAGTTGACGACGATGCGCGCGCCGCCCTTTGCCAGAATGGCGGCGGTGGCGGCCCCGAGGCCCGAGGCAGAACCGGTGACAATCGCGCACAAACCATCCTTCGACATCCGCATTTCCTCTTGTTGCTTTTGGCTGGGTTTCGAACCGCCCGTGGACAGGCTTCACCGCTACCATATCCCGCGATGACCGGTGTGCAAACTCGGGAAATCCGTTGCGCGGAATTTATTCTTTGCCTGATGACCTTCATGCCACCGCCGCAGGCCGCCCTGCGGACAGCGCTTGTCACGGCCTTGTCATGGCTATGGCTTTTGCCCATCATAAAGCGCAAGAAAAGACCGCAGCCGACCCGGCATAACCGTCGGGATTGGCATGCCAATTTCAAAATCGGGGAACGCTGTGGCGGAGAGTGAGAACATCGTTGCCGAGACCGCGGAGAAAATCTTCGCCGATCTCGCCGACGCCCAAACCATCAATCGCGACAACAAGGGCGAGTGGAAAGCGCCGCTCTGGCAGGCGCTGACGGACGCCGGCCTGCCGCTGTCGTGGGTGGACGAAGATTGCGGCGGCTCGGGCGCCTCGCTTGCCGAAGGTTTCAGCGTGCTCAGCGCGGCCGGACGCTTCGCGATCGCGGTACCGCTTGCCGAGACCATGCTGGCAGGCTGGCTGTTGGCGCAGGCCAAAATTACCTCGCCCGATGGCGAGATGACGGTGGTGCCCGCGAGCCCGAAAGACCGGATGACCGTCAATGCCGATGGCAGCCTTTCCGGCAAGGCGCGCAGCGTGCCGTTTGCCAAGGCGGCAAAGCATTTTGCGGTGCTCGCAAGCGATGCGAAGGGCGGCGTCTCCATCGCACTGGTCGATGCCACCAAGGGCCGGATCGAGACCGGGCTCAATCTCGGCGGCGACAATTCGGACACCGTAACGCTGGACAAGGTGCAGCCGGTCACAATCAAGCCGGCGCCAAAAGGTTTCGATCAGACCCGGCTGATGCTGATGGGCGGCGTCGCGCGGTCCCTGCAGATCGCAGGCGCGCTGGAATCGATGCTGGAAATTTCCGTGCGCTATTCCAACGAGCGCATAGCCTTCGAGAAGAAGATCTCGAAATTCCAGGCGGTGCAGCACAATCTGGCGCGGCTCGCCGGCGAGTCGGCGGCGGCACTTGCCGCGGCCACCTCGGCCGCCGACGCCATTGCCAACGCGACGTCCTTCAACGACGAAGTGTTTCTCGAAGCGGTGGCGGCAAAGATCCGCTGCGCGGAAGCGGCGGAGAAAGGCGGCGCCATCGCCCATCAGGTGCACGGCGCGATCGGCTTCACCAACGAGCACATCCTGCATCGCTATTCGCTGCGCGCGCTGGCCTGGCGCGACGATTTCGGTTCCGAAAGTTATTGGGCGGTCGAGCTCGGCAAGCTCGTTTGCAACCGCGGCGCCGATGAATTGTGGCCGCTGGTGGCCTCGCGCTGACACCACCGATTTGCCAGATACCAGATAGAAGTCGAGACACAGAATGACCGCAGCCCTCCGTTTCGATCCGATCCGCCTGCCTAGCGAATGCGAGCAGTTGCGCAAGGAAGTGCGCGCCTTCCTCGCCGAAGAAATCGCCGCCGGCACCTTCGATCCGCACAAGCCGAACCGCGAGGACACCGACGTGCCGGAATTTTCCCGCAAGGTCGGCGCCCGCGGCTGGCTCGGCATGACCTGGCCGAAGAAATACGGCGGCCACGAGCGCTCGTTCCTCGAGCGTTATGTCGTGACCGAGGAAATGCGCGTGGCGAACGCGCCGACGCGACGCTTCTTCGTCGCCGACCGCCAGAGCGGCCCGGTGCTTTTGAAATACGCGCCCGAAAACATCAAGATGGACATCCTGCCGCGCATCTGCCGCGGTGAGGTATGTTTCGCGATCGGCATGAGCGAGCCGAATTCGGGCTCCGATCTGTTTGCGGCAAAAACCCGTGCGACAAAAACCGACGGCGGCTATCTGATCAACGGCACCAAGATCTGGACCTCCTCGGCCCACATCGCCGACTACATGATCGCGATCTTCCGGACGTCGCCGCCGACGAAGGAGAACCGCCGCCATGGCCTGACGCAGTTTCTGGTCAAGATGAAGCAGCCGGGCATCCAGGTGAACCCGATCGGCCAGATCACCGGGCAGTACGAATTCAACGAGGTGGTTTTCACGGACTTCTTCGTTCCCGACGATCATGTGCTCGGTGAAATCGACGGCGCCTGGAAGCAGGCGACCAGCGAACTCGCCTATGAACGGTCGGGTCCGGAACGTTTTCTCGAAACCTATTACGTGCTGACCGAACTGGTCCGCGCCGTCGGCACCAACCCGGATACCCGCAGCGCCGAAGGCATCGGGCGGCTGGTGGCGCAGGTGCACACCATGCGGCGGATGTCGGTCTCGGTCGCCGGCATGCTGCAGGCCGGCAAGGAGCCGGTGGTCGAGGCTTCCATCGTGAAAGACATCGGCACGGTGTGGGAGCAGCAATTGCCGCACCGCGTGCGCGATCTCGCCGCCTTTGTCGAGGAGACCGCTACCAACCGCGAGACGCTGGAAAAGCAGCTCGACTTCGCCATCAAGACCGCGCCCAAACTGACGATCCAGGGCGGCACCACCGAAGTGCTGCGCGGCATCATCGCGCGCGGGCTTGGTCTGCGCTGAGTGCGCTGGCTTGGTTTGCGCTAATTCAAGAAGGAAACCTTTATGACCAAATACATTGATATCGGCGTCGAGAAGCACGGCCATGTCGGCCTGATCGAAATCCGCAAGCCGCCCTTGAACTTCTTCGACGTCTCCCTGATCAACCAGATCGCGGATGCGCTGGAAGAGTTCGACAAGGACATCGAAATCCGCGCCTCGGTGCTGGCCGCGCAAGGCAAGGCGTTCTGCGCCGGCGCCGATTTTTCCGATCCGAGGCGGCAGGAGCAGGAAGCCAGCGCGCAAAAGGATCCGGCGGCGAACCTGCCGATCAACCATCTCTATGTGCAGGCCGTGCGCATCTTCCGCAACAAGAAGCCCGTCGTCGCCGCCATCCATGGCGCCGCCATCGGCGGCGGGCTTGGACTGGCGGTCTCAGCGGATTTCCGCGTCACCTGTCCTGAAGCGCGCTTCGCCGCCAATTTCACAAAACTCGGCTTTCATCCCGGCTTCGGCCTGACCGCGACGCTTCCCGAACTGGTCGGCAAGAACAACGCAGAACTGATCTTCTACACCAGCCGCCGCGTCACCGGCGAGGAAGCTACCCGGATGGGCCTCGCCAATCTCTGCGTGCCGCAGGATCAGGTGCGGGCTGAGGCGATGAAGCTCGCCGCCGAAATCGCCGAATGCTCGCCGCTCGGCCTGATCTCAACCCGCGCCACCATGCGCGCCGGCCTCGCCGACCGCGTATTGGCCGCCACCAACCACGAGTTGGTCGAGCAGACCAAGCTCCGCGCGACGGAGGACTTCAAGGAAGGCGTCAAGGCCACTGCCGAACGCCGGGTGGCGAATTTCAAGGGGCGGTAAGACCGCGCCGCTTGCGCCTCTTCCCTTCTCCCCTTGTGGGAGAAGGGAAGTGCGGCCCTCACGCCAGCAGGCCGAACGTCACCCCGCAAAGATCGAACGTATCGCCTGACACCTTGCAGCCCTTGGCCTTCGCCGCGTCGCGCACCTTGGCGACGTCGGCAACCCTGAACGTCAACCCGCTCATCAAATCGCTTGCGCCCTTGACGAAACGGAAGCCGGCATTGGGCAGTTTCAGTTCGGGCTCACCGTTTGCATTCTTGCTGACGGCAACACCCAAAATCTTCCCCCAATGCTCCGCCAGCCCTTGCGGATCCGGGCTCTGCATCTCGACTTCCGTCAGCGCCAGCGTCACATCCTTCCGAATCGACTTCTGCCAATCCGGCCCCGCCGGCGGGTACGGCCCCAGCACATCGTCGCTGCCATCGGTGTGGTTGAACTCGATGAACGCCGCACGGCAATCGCGCGGGTGCAGTTGCACGCCGTGATAGGGCGCGTGCGTGATTACGTTGGCGGTGCGCACGCCGATGCCATTGGCGTGCCTGCCGCGCGCATCGGGATCGTCGCAGCAGAAGATCGCCATGTAGCCGCCGCGGCCGCCGGTCTTGTCGAGAAAACGCCCTGCCGCGGTGCCCGGCTGGGTCGGCGCCACGACTTCCAGCAAAATGGTGTCGACCGGCAGCAGCGCATTCTCCAGCCCGTATTTGGCGACGTTACCGTCACGGTAACAAACGTTGAGGCCCATGATCGCGGAAATATCCGGGATCACCGGCGCCAGATGCGGCGCCACCAGGCAGATCTGCCGGAGCCTCAGATATTCAGCCATCTCAATGTCCCTGAAATACCGGCTTGCGCTTCTCGACAAAGGCTTTCGCCGCTTCCTTGTGATCGGCGGTGTCGCCGGAACGCGAGTGGTGGATCGCTTCGGCGTCGAAGCAGGCTTCCAGCGACATCGTCTCGGCGTTGTTGATGTTGCGCTTGATGTAGCCCAGCGTCACCGACGGCCCCTGCGCCAGCGACATCGCGAGATCATGCGCCTCGGCGTCGATATCGGCATCCGGCACCACTTTCGTCACCATGCCGAGATTATAGGCCTCCGTCGCGCTCAGCACCGGCGAGGTCAGATACAATTCGCGCGCTTTCGCACTGCCCAGCATCTGGGTCAGGAAATAGGTGCCGCCGTAGTCGCCTGACAGGCCGACCTTGGCAAACGCGGTCGTGATCTTGCAGGACCCGCTGGCGACGCGCAGGTCGCAGGACAGCGCGATCGAGAGGCCGGCGCCGGCGGCAGCACCATCGAGCTGCGCCACCACGGGCTTCGGCATCTGGTGCAGGATGCGCGACACTTCCATGCCGCGGCGCAGATTGGCCATCTTGGCCTCGAAGCCGAGCGACGCCCTGCCCTCCGCCATCGACTTGACGTCGCCGCCGACGCAGAACGTGCCGCCCGCGCCCTTGATCAGCACCGCGCGCACCTCGTGATCCTCCGCCGCGCGCCGCGCCGCCTCCACCAGCCCGCGCGTCATCTCCGGATTGAGCGCGTTGCGCCGGTCGGGACGGTTCATGGTGATGGTGAGCAAGCCCTGTTCGAGCTTCTGGAGGACCATTTCGTTTGCGCTCATGTGTTCGGTACTTTCTTGGTGGTTGGTTGGGATTGGATTCCGGCCTCACCCCGTCATTGCCTGCGACAAACGCGAAGCGTTTGCGCAAGGGAGCGAAGCGACGAAGCAATCCATCTTTCTTGATGCCGCGCGATGGATTGCTTCGCTTCGCTCGCAATGACGAGGAGACAGCAGCGCCTCTAATTTTACTTCTTCACCAGCGGACAGCGCGAGGCTTCCAGCGGCTGAAACGCCTCGCTGCCGGGGATCGTGGCCAGCAGCTTGTAATAGTCCCAGCGCGCCTTCGATTCAGACGGCTTCTTGACCTCGAATAGATACATGTCGTGCACCATGCGGCCATCCTCGCGAATCCGGCCGTTCCTGGCGAACATGTCGTTGACCGGCGTCTCCTTCATCACCTTCATGACCGCGGCCGCGTCCGTGGTGCCGGCGGCCTTCACGGCTTTCAGGTAATGGCCGACGGAAGAGTAGACGCTGGCCTGCGCCGCGGTCGGCGGCCGCTTGACGCGCTCCACGAAGCGCTTTGAGAACGCCCGGGTGTCGTCATTGAGATCCCAGTAGAACGCCTCCGCCAGCAACAGGCCCTGCGCCGTCTCCAAGCCCACGCTGTCGATGTCGGTCACGAAGGCGAGCAGCGGCGAGAGTTTCTGGCCGCCGCTCTTGGTCAGCCCGAATTCCGCCGCCTGCTTGATCGCGTTGATCGTGTCGCCGCCGGCATTCGCTAACCCCACGACCTTCGCCTTCGAACTCTGCGCCTGCAGCAGGAACGAGGAGAAGTCCGACGTGTTGAGCGGATGCTTGACGCCGCCGAGCACCTTGCCGCCGGCCTTCACCACCACATTGGTGGTGTCCTTTTCCAGGTCCTGGCCGAACGCATAGTCGGCGGTGAGGAAGAACCAGGTCTCAAAGCCTGACTTGACGGTGGCGAGCCCGGTGACGTTGGCCTGTCCAAACGTGTCGTAGGAATAATGCACGGTGTAGGGACCGCAGGCCTCGTTGCTCAGCCGGATCGAGGCGGGGCCGCTATACATCACGATCTTGTTGCGCGCTTTCGCAATCTCGCCGGCGGCCAAGGCAGTCGCAGACGCCGCCACGTCGTACAGCATCTCGACACCCTGGTTGTCGAGCATGTCGCGCGCGATGCTGGCGGCAAGGTCAGCCTTGTTTAGATGATCCGCCGCGACGACCTCGACCTTGCGTCCCAGCACCTCGCCGCCAAAGTCTTCCACCGCCATCTTCGCGGCGGTCTCGCTGCCGGGGCCGGTGATATCGGCGTAGAGCCCGGACATGTCGAGGATGCCGCCGAGCTTGAGCGGCGGCTTGCCTTGCGCCAATGCCACCGTCGCCGACAGCGCCAGTACCGCGGCGACAATGCCTGTTGTTGCTCTTTTCACGAAGGCCTCCCTGCTCACACGCCACATTGCCTGCGGCTTTGAAATTTGCTCGCCGCGATCATGCCGCATGGTATCATCAGCAGCAAGGCGCTGACGTTTTCCGCTAAACGGAATGACTAGCCGAGCGACTACGTACTGGCTCGACAGCAACGCTCACCAGTTGCCGGGCCGGGCCACTTGTCCACGCCTGAGCAAGCTTTCCGCTTCTTCGATTTCGGGCAGATCTCGCTGCGTGTCGAAATCAACAAGAGCTGGTGCGAGCACCTCTTGTATTGCCTCGGCTCGTCCATCTGCACAATAGAGGTGCGCAAGTCCGATCGCGCTGCGCAGTTCGAAAGTCTTCGTCTGCTGGATTCGGGCGATTTCCAGGGCGCGACGGAACGTGTCTTCGGCCATCGAAACATCAGGCGGATCGAGACGCAACAACAGCTCCCCCTGGCTGCGATGGAGTTCGGCATCGAGCCAATGCTGGCCGGATTGTTCTGTCGAGGCGATCAACTCCCGCAGGATTTCCAGCCCGGTCTCCGTTTGCCCCGCCTCCGCATTCGCCAAGGCAACCTGCATTCCCCAGAACGGTTCACAGAGGTAGCAGTCATTCTCGTGAAGCAGTGTCCAGCCCCGGCGCATTTCCGCCAGTCCACCCGTCCGGTCGCCGGCGCGCCACTGTGCCAGGCCGTTCAGGTAGCTGCCAGCAGCCACATACAGCGGCATCGTATGCTCACGCGCGAGGCCAAGCGCGAGGATCGTCTCCGTTTCCTGCAACATGCCCCCGCATAGTCCGTCGAAGACCGCCTTGTGAACGAGTGCATTGGCTTGAGAAAGCGCTGGCTTGTCTCCGGTGGCGCGCACCGCTTCGGCGGCGAGCCGGCGCGATCGATCAATTTTCCCGAGCGGCCAAAGCACCAGCGCAAGAAACCTCATGATGACGAAAGGCAGGTCCAGTGCCGACGCCCTGAAGGTCGCCGGGTTGCGTTCGGCCTCATAGGTCGCGAGCGCTCGCTCAAGATGCAGTTGCGCGTTCAGGTAATCGCCCCCGAACCAGGAGGTTACGCCGGTCGTACAATGTGCGACGACTGCAGCCACCGGCGACTCCGGCCGCTGCCTGGCGACGCCCATGATGGCCTCCGTCAACTCCCGCATCGGCGCGATCTCGCCATGGGTCAGGCAGGCATTGAACAGGCCCGAATGGATCGGCGCCAGTTCGACCGGGTCGTCGATGTCGGCGGCGAACTGTCGGGCGCGCTTCCATGCGGCCACCGTTTCGGGGGCGCTGTGACCAAGGCTGCCCCGCAGGGCGCGGCCATAGGCGATTTGAAGCTGCAGCCGGTTCATGGTCCGGCCCGGCTCATCGGGCAGCGCATCGGCGATGGCGACCGCCTTGCCGAGATGTGCGATGGCCTCGGTATAGGCTGAGCGTTTCAATGCCTGCTGCCCGGCCTTGCGCCACCATTCGAGGGCTACACCGCTCAACCCCGCTTCAGTGAAGTGATACGCCAGGACTTCCGGCTCGGTCTCGGCGATGATTGGAAACCTGTCGCGCAGAACGTCGCCGATGTGTTGATGCAGCAGTTGCCGCCGGCTCTTGAGCAGGCTCTCGTAAGCCGTTTCCTGAACGAGTGCATGCTTGAAGCTATAAGTCGCTTCCGGCGGCGTCCCGCGCCGTAACAGCAGTTCGGCTTCCTCGAGTTGCGCCAGCGCAGCGCTCAGCGTCTGGTCATCGCGCCCCGCCACGGATCGCAGCAACGTATATGAGAAGTCGCGGCCAATGGCGGCGCCGATCTGCGCCACCTCCTTGACCGGCGCCAGCCGGTCAAGCCGCGCCATCAGCGAGTCCTGCAGGGTCGCGGGAATGGCGAGCGGCGGCAGCGGACTATCGAGGCGGTAGCGCCCGGCATGTTCCACGAGCAATCCCGACTCCAGCACCATCTTGGTCAGTTCTTCCACGAACAGCGGGATGCCGTCCGTCTTGTCGATGATCTGGGTCATCATCTCGCCCGGCAGCTTCCGGCCGACGGTCACCTGCTCGATCAGAGCGCGCGTGTCCTGCCGGTCAAGCCGATCGAGCCGCAGCAGGCTGACATTGGCGAGACCCACCCAGGGCGGCTCGAACTCGGGCCGGAATGTCGCGAGCGCGAGTACCGGCAGTCGCCTCATCCGATCGACCGCGAGGTCGAACAGCTCGAGCGTCGTGGCATCCGCCCAGTGCATGTCCTCGCAGACAAACAGCAGCGGCTGTTGCCGTGCCAGGCCTTCAAACTGGTCGAGAAGGGCAGCGAAAGTCTGTCGCCGCTGCTGCACGGGATTCAAGCCTAGCGGCGGATACCGATCGCCGGTCGGGATCGACAGCAGCGCGGCAATGAGCGGCGCCGTGTTGGCCACCTGTTGCGTTCCAAGCGCAAGCATTGCCTCGAGCTTGTCGAGTTTCCGCTCAGGGCTATCCTGTAGCTCGATGCCGGCGGCGCGCTCAAGCTGGGCGATAAAGGGATGAAGCGCACTGTTGGCGTGATAGGGCGAGCACTGATACCGCAGCCGGCGCGGCGACCCCAACGCAGGGCTCTCGGATAGCGCTGCCACCAGGCGCGACTTGCCGATCCCGGCCTCACCGGAAATCAGCACCACCTGACCTTCGCCCTGCCATGCCCGTTGCTGGCGCGAGAGCACGAATCCGATCTCTGCCTTGCGGCCGACAAAGCCGATGGACCGCGCCGTACGCACCGCCTCGAAGCGGCTCTCCGATGCAGCTCCACCTTCGACCGCCCAGACCGCGATGGGATCGGAGATGCCCTTGACCTCGCGGCGGCCGAGATTTCGAAACGTGAAGAGATCGCCAAGCAATGCGCGCGTCGAAGCCGCAACGACGACCGCTCCCGGCTCTGCCAGGCCCTGCAGCCGGGCGGCGATGTTCGGTGCATCGCCGACCATTGCCTGCTGCTCTGACGCGCCGCCGCTGATGAGGTCGCCTACCACCACCAGCCCGGTCGCAATCGCTATCCGCACCTCGACCCGTTCCGCGCGCGTTTCGAGCGGTCCTACTGCGGCGATGATGTCGAGCCCCGCTCGCACTGCGCGCTCCGCGTCATCCTCGTGCGCGCGGGGATAGCCAAAATAAGCAAGTATGCCGTCGCCCACAAACCTGGCGATAATGCCGTCGTAAGTTGCAATCGCCCCCGCGCAGGCGGCCCGATAGGCGCCGATCACCTCCCACATGTCCTCGGGATCAAGGCGAGCCGAGAGCGCGGTCGAGCCCACAAGATCACAGAACATGACGGTGAGGTGGCGTCGCTCGGCATCGTGCCGATGAACCTGCGCGGCGACCAATTCTGTCTGACTGAGTTCGGCGATCGCGCGCAACATCTTGCGTCGATGGCCGAGCAGGACACCGAGCCTGTCGAGGTCCTGGTCCGTCAGTTCGGGAAGGACACCAAGATCAATCCCGTTCTCGGCAAAACGCAGCGCGTATTGCCCCATGCCGAGATTCTCGAGCCAGTCTGAAATCTGCTGCATGGGATCCACCGGATGTGTGGTTGACAGCAGGCCGAATGGGCCACGGCGAAGAAAAACCTATCCCAATGTCCTGGCGATGGCACGCCTTGATGCAGCAATTCGGCGGCGGCTAGTCCTTTATTTCCTGCGAAGCGGTGCTCGGCTACAGTGCTCACTACCAAGCAGCGCATGACATGATGCCGACAACTGGATTTTGGTGCGCGCGCGATTTGCAGCAAGCAGCATTGTACAACCAGCGCGCAGGACGGAGTATGCCAATACATTCACGCGGCAGTTCGTAGGACCTCCTAGCTTTCGTCAAGGAGCTGGGCGTCCTTGAATGACGAGCGTAGCGCCGTGCTCGCCGCCGTCCAGGACGCTCCGCGCCGGCTACGCCGGTGCCGATGGCATCCTGGACAGCGTCTGCGCGCGTCGCTGTCGGGTTCGGCAGGTCGGGACGAAGGAATGGTCGCAAGCGGCCGAACCAAGGAATGAGGCTTACTGTTTGACGGAGATCTGCGAACTCCCGCGGTTGGCATCATACAGGGTCCGGCTCTTGAGGGTCGAGCATAGAGCCGAGAGCAGGCGATCGCCCACGCTACGCAACGCACGTGCATGGCCGTGGCCGCGCTGCCGCAAGGCATCATAGCGGCGCCGCGCGGCAGCATCGTGCTGGATGGCAACGCGCGACCAATGATGAACGGCGGTCTGCAGCCTCCTGTTGCAGGCGTGGCGGCGGATCACGAAGCGTTGTTTGCCGCTTTGCCGCGTCACCGGAGCAACCCCTGCCAGCGCACGCAAGGCGTGATAATCTCGGGCCTGCAGCGGCTGCGCTGCCTCGGTGAGCAGTGTGGCGAGAACAATCCTGCCGATTCCCGGCCAGGAGCGAAGGATTGCCACGTCACACTGCTCACGGCTCTGCCCCGACGGGCTCTCCTCGTCCGGTGCCGCGAGCCCGGCGCAGAGGCCGTCCAGGGCGTTGTGGGCTTCCTTGATCTGCTGATTGACCAGGTGCATGCGCGCCGCGAGACTGCGGATATGCACGCAAGCGGCCTCCGTCGTGCCTGGGGCGACGAACAAGGCCGTCTTGCGCAAGGTCTGCAGCACGGTGGCGGCATCGAGACGCCGGATGCGGTGGTCCTTGAGGATGCGCGCAACCGTCTTCTCCGTTACCTTCGCGGCGGCGGCGGGGGTCGGCACCTTTTGCCACAGCGCCAGGAACCAGTCGTCCCCGACATCATCGGCTAGTTCGGTCGCCTGCGGATAGTAGCGCCACAGCTGCTGACGCAGACGATTGGCCAGACGCGTCCGTTCCTGCTGCAACTCGTCCACGAGGCGCGACCACTCGCGCAGCTCGATCACCACCGGATTGTCGATCGCAAGCTGCCGGAAGGCTTTCCGATCGGTACGCAGTGAGTCTCCAAGGACAAGGGCGTCTCGGCTGTCATCCTTGGCGCCTGCGACTGTGAAGCGATCGCGGAAACGATCGAGCTGCTTGGGATTGATGGCAAAGACCACAAACCCGTGCTCGAGCAGCATCTCCACCACGGGACCATGCGGCATCTCGATCGCGACGGCGATCTGCCCCGGCGCAGCCCCGGTCTTCTGCAGCAACCAATCTCGCAGTTCCATCAGTCCGGCTCCGCCATGGGCGAACTCCCGCTCGCCCATGCGTCCTCCTTCGCTATCAAGCAGGCAAACGCGGTGGCTCTGTGTTGCCCAATCGATCCCGACAAACCAACGCACATCCTCAACCATTACTGGACCTCCTCGCTTCTCAAAGCGGGCCCACTGCGATCCCGATCGATCCCTGTACTGGCGCTCTTGGCGCAAACCTCCTAGTGGATATTGATCGCAGCCGCTCCACCGGGGCGCAGGTCCTACGAAGGTGGCTCATAGCACGGGTGGGTCAGGCAGCTCCCGGCAGATCGGCCCGTGCAGCCAGTCTACATCAACGACTGGTGCCGAACGCCAGAAGGGTACAGGATGGGTAGAGCGTAGCGAAACCCATCAATCATTGCGCGGAGGCGCGATGGGTTCGCTTCGCTCTACCCATCCTACGGCACTGCGCTTCGCTACCCCAACAACCCCTTCCCCGGCACATGATTGAGCTCCAGCCGGATGCCGTCGGGATCCTCGAACAAAATCGAATAGTAGCCCGGCGCCCACTGATCCTCGCGCGGCGCGGATGATTCTTTGCGCCAAGCGTCGTCAGAAAGCCGTGCAGTTCATCGATGTCGGCGCGTTCACGGGCACGGAAGCAGAGATGATGCAAGCCGACACGCTTCTGCTCGAATGCCGCGCCTTCATGCTCGGCTGACGGCGCGCTGATGCCGACCGCGGTCCGGCCGCCGACGCAGTAGTAGGTCGTCTCGGTGTCGATCACCGGCGTCGGCCCGAGAAACGGCAGCAGCTTGCGATAAAAATCGCGGGAGCGTTCATAATTCGAGGCGGTGAGGAAAATATGTGCGATGCCGTTGACTTCCATTGTCTCTCCCCGCGTGGCAATCTCAGGTAGTGATGCCGTTGCCGGCGACCATACAGGAACAAGCGGGACGAAGAGCAGCGGTATGACCCCTCCGGCATTGCGTAACAGCGCTGCGTTCCCGGCATTGGCCGCGTCACTTCTCGTGCTGGCGACCGCCGGACCGGCCGGCGCCGCCGGTTGCCTGCTTGAGCCGCAGGGCGAAGGCCGGGTCGCCACCGTGATTGATGCGCGCAGCCTTCGCCTCGAAGACGGCCGCGAGGTCCGTCTCGCCGGCATCGAGCGTGGTGGAACCGACAGGGTCAGCGGCAGGGCCGCATTGTCCGCCATCGCCGGCGGCCGCGAGGTGACGCTGCATGGCGACGACGACACGCCGGATCGCTACGGCCGCCAGGGCGCCTTTGTGTTCGTGGCCGGCTCGGAACACTCGGTGCAAAGCGAGCTGCTGCGCCGCGGCGAGGCGTTGGTTTCGAGTGACACATCCGAAAAAAATTGCGCTGCAACACTGGCCGCTGCCGAGAACGCGGCGCGGGATGCCAAATTGGGCATGTGGGCTGAAACCACGGCCATAAAAAACGCGGAAAGTTCGGGCGATATTCTGTCCGCGATTGGGCACTTTTCGGTAGTCGAGGGCAGAGTTCTGTCCGTTCGGCAGGCGGGGGCGATTACCTACCTGAATTTCGGGCGGAACTGGACACGGGACTTCGCTGCGACTATTTCAAGGCGGATCATACCGGCGTTCGAGAGCGCCAACCTTGGACCTAAGTCGCTCGAAAATCGACGGATTCGTGTCCGCGGCATTGTCTCGTCGCGGGGAGGACCACGGATCGAGCTGTTCCGGGTGGGGCAGGTTGAGGTGCTGGGCGGGAAATAACGCATGATCCGAAGGCTGGGCACCGGTTTTCGTTTGGATCAGGCGCAAAACAGGGATGAGATCGACGATCCTGGTCGGATCGTGGGTCCAGTGGCTGATTTGACGCATCGTGGAAAACGGCGCGAAGGAAACTCGGGCTGCCGCCTCTTGGCTGCGCCGGCGCTGTTGTGCGCCGCGCTCACGGTTGCCTCCTGTGGAAATCTCGGAAAACTCGAGACCGCGGCGCCGACGGTAGCGGCGCCCAAGCCGAGCCGCGTCGTCGCGCAAACGCCGGCGAGCGAGCGCGAACATGAGCGCATTCTCGCCTCCTATGGCGGCGCCTATGACGATCCGAAACTCGCGACCCTGATCGGCAAGACGGTCGACCGGCTGGTCGCGGCCTCCGACCGTCCCGAGCAGGCCTACCGGGTGACCATCCTCAATTCCGGGGCCGTGAACGCCTTCGCGCTGCCGACCGGCCAGCTCTATGTGACGCGCGGGCTGGTGGCGCTCGCCAGCGATACCTCCGAACTGTCCTCGGTGCTGAGCCACGAGATGGCGCATGTCATCGCAAAGCACGCCTCGATCCGGGAAGACCAGGCGCGGCAGGCTGCGGTCGTGACCCGTGTCGTCACCGACATGAGCAACGACCCCGATCTGACGGCGCTGGCGCTGGCGAAAACGAAACTGACGATGGCGAGCTTCTCTCGCGCGCAGGAATTCGAGGCCGACGGCATCGGCGTCGGCATTGCGGCCCGTGCCCGTTTCGATCCCTATGGCGCGGCACGCTTCCTCGCCGCGATGGAACGCAATGCGGCGATGAAGGCTGGCAAGACCTCGCTGGATCCCCGCGCGCAGGACTTCCTGTCCTCGCATCCGGCAACCCCCGAGCGCGTGCAGAACGCGCAGGCCAGCGCCCGGCAATACACCTCGCCGCAGAACGCCGAGCGCGACCGCGAGACCTATCTCGCCGCGATCGACAACCTCGTCTACGGCGAGGATCCCAGCGAAGGTTTCGTGCGCGGCCGGCGCTTCCTGCATCCCAAGCTCGGCTTCACCTTCGCTGCGCCCGATACGTTTACGCTGGATAACACCGCGCAGGCCGTTATCGGGGTGCGCGAAGGCGGCACGCAGGCGATGCGCTTCGACGTGGTGCGCGTGCCGGCCGAACAGTCGCTTGCCGATTATCTCAATTCCGGCTGGATGGAAGGCGTCGACAAGGGCTCGACCGAAGACCTCATGATCAACGGTTTCCCGGTGGCTTCGGCTTCCGCGAACGGCGATCAATGGCAGTTCAAGGTCTTTGCGCTGCGCTACGGCAGCGATGTCTACCGCTTCATCTTCGCCGCCAAGCAGCGCAACACCGAGAGCGAGCGCAATGCGCGCGAGACGGTGAATTCTTTCCGCCGCCTGACGCTCGAAGAAATCCAGGCCGCGCGCCCCCTGCGCATCAAGGTCATCACCGTGCAGCCCGGCGATACCGTCGAATCCCTCTCCCACCGCATGACCGGCGTCGACCGCCCGACCGAACGCTTCCGCATCCTCAACGGCCTCGACCAGCACGCCCAGGTCAAGCCAAGGGATCGCGTGAAGATCGTGGTGGATTGAGGCGCGGGCACTCCGACAGAACGTAGCCCGGTGGCTCATCCGGGCTACGCATCTAAAGAAGCGAACATCAAATTCGCTACGGCCTCACCTACTCGCTGCTTACACGCGCTCGCCACCGCGCCTCAAACGTATTGTCGGCGTCGACCATTCGCGCCTGTGCATCCATGGGGTCGCTACGTCTCTCTGCGGCGACAACCACGGGCGTAGCAGCGACAACGACGGGCCTCACATCGACCTTGGCTTGCGCGGGCGCCACAGCGGCCCACCGCAATGAGGATTTCGGGATCACGGCCTTGCCGGCGTACCAGCATTTTCGTCCGTCGATGAGGCGCCAGGACCAATGCCCTCGTGCATTTGACGCCGGCTTGACGCTGCATTCTTTGATCTGCGCTTTCGCCTGCACAGTCGGCATGCCGATCGGCGCGAGAGCAGCAATGCAAGCGGCGAAAAAGACCAGCGGAATTTGAGTCTTCATCGAACACCCCTGCGGTTCAATTGGATGTGAAATGCCAGACTCACTTTTAAATTTGGTCACAAGAGGCCGGAAATCTGACCACATTCCGAGAGAACGGCGGCGCGACAGGTTGAGGCGAAAGTTCCCGACCACTGCTGACGCAAGCGACTTGTCCGCCGCGGCACGCATGCGCGAAGTCGAAGACAATCCGGGCAGGTGAGCAAACCAGCATTCACATCGGCATTGTCAGGTCGCCGTCAGCCTCGGGTTCCAATTGCCCTGCCTCAAGTAGAGCGATAGCCAACAGCGAGATCGCGTCGAGTTCCATCGCGGAACCGGAAGTCGGCCCGCCTTTACTGCAAATGTACTCCGCAAAAATGACCGGAACGGATCGCGGGCTCAAACGTCGGCTTCCCAACAAAAAAGGAATCGCGGCAAAGGGATTGCAGCATGGAAAACTTTCTTCTTTTCATATTGTCGAGCAGTTGCTGCGTGCTGGTCGCGAGCGTCACGCTCCTGTTGCGGCCATTGGTGGGCCTGCCCTGACTTCGGCGGAACCGGCTCGTCCGCGCAAGCGGCGGCAGATATCGCGCGCCGTTCCTTGAAGTGACCGAAGTTAAACTTGTCTAGACTGGGCGGCAGCCTCGCCAATCTTGCGCAACCACAACTCAAACCCACGTTCGGCGGGTTCCACACGCTGTTCGGCAAGCAAGGCGAAGCCGTCGAGTGCTTTGAGAAGCTCGTCGCGTTCATAGTAGGCGTAGAAGCGTCTACCTTGAAGAAGGGCTCTGGCCTCTGCGCCTCCAGGGTAGCGAGGCCCGAGAATCTCTTCATAACGTTCGCCTTGTCCCTCTTTCATGCTCACGTACAGCACCCCAGCTTTTGACAACAAAGATCTGCACGTCGTTACGCACCGCACGAACTCTGCTTTGGTGAGATGGTACAAGCAGCCACTGGCCCATATGCCGTCGAACGGCCCGCGAAGGTTCGCCATATCGCGGAAATCGAGCTTGAGATAAGTCCCCGAAGGATCTCGTTCTCGTGCAATTCGCAGCATAGCGTCGGACAGGTCGAATGAAGTGACCTGTAAGGCCAGGGATGCCAGGAACCGTGAGTCACGGCCATCCCCACAGCCTGGGACGACAACATGGGCTCCCGGCAGAAAGGCCGCGAAACGCCGCATTGATTCTTCCTTCCAGGCGCGAAGCCCAGGCGTCGCAGTCACGTGGTAGTGCTCAGCGATTCTGTTGTACGTCTCCATGTTCTGCGTCACGTGGTCAACGGCGGTCTCTTTGCTCACATGCTCACCCACAGGATATGACTTGGATCTCAGCCATTATAGTTGCTCCTCAGACAATCGTCGCGGGCTGGCACGGTGTCTGTCGGCAGCAGCTATTTGGTCGATGTGCATGGCCGGATGATCCGCATGTGTACCCCGCGGCGGCCCCGGCTAAGTTACATTGGACGGATGGCTGACTGCGCTTATGCAGCGTGGACGGCGTTCTGAAGAAGCCAGGTTCCACGGCCAGAGGTCGTGAACGCGCTTGAGGGGGGATCCAGCAGGCGAGCCAGCACGTCAGCGAGCCAAGTCTGTGGATTGATGTCGTTGAGCTTGGCTGTGGCGATAGGGGTGTACATGATTGCGGCGCGGCGGCCGCCCTCGTCGGAGCCAGCGCCGCAACTTGGCGCGGCGCCTGCAAGCCCTCCACGACAATCTTGAGCTTCTCATCTCCGGACCAGCGACGCCGCCGAACATCTCGACCGCCTCAGGCCGCCCGACTTGGGCACTGCGCTTATCACCGTCCATAAGGACAGTTCTCAATACCGTGCCTTACCTGCGAGGCGGCCTCCACCGATTGGATGTGTTGAGAGCCCGCCCCTCCCGCGGTTTCTCCCGCAACGCAAACAAAAAGCCCGGTCTTTCGACCGGGCTTTTATCTCAATCCGTCGAACCCTTTCAGGCGGCTTCGTCCGCTACGGCAGCGTCGTCGCCGTCAGCCTCGACATCGGCCTCGTCGGCTTCGCCGTCAGCCTCGGTCGCTTCAGCCTTGGCGCCGCGGCGCGGGCTCTTGGCGAGCTGGCTTTCGATTTCCTTCACCGCTTCGGTCTCCGTCGAATGCTGGACGACGGCGATTTCGCGCGACAGGCGATCGAGGGCTGCTTCATACAGCTGGCGTTCGCTGTAGGACTGCTCGGGCTGCGATTCCGAACGGTAGAGATCGCGGACCACTTCGGCGATCGCGACGATGTCGCCCGAATTGATCTTCGCTTCGTATTCCTGCGCCCGGCGCGACCACATGGTCCGCTTGACGCGCGCACGGCCCTTGAGCGTCTCCAGCGCCTTCTTGACCAGCGCCGGCTCGGACAGCTTGCGCATGCCGACATTGGCGACCTTGGCGGTCGGCACGCGGAGCGTCATCTTGTCCTTCATGAAATTGATCACGAACAGCTCGAGCTTGGCGCCCGCGATCTCCTGCTCCTCGATGGCCAGGATCTGGCCGACGCCGTGGGCGGGATAGACCACGAATTCATTGGCCTTGAAGCCCTGACGCTGGGTCACGACCTTCTTCGGCTCCTCGACGCGCGGCGCGGCGGCGGCAGCCGGCTTGGCGGGAGCCTTCGGCGCAGCAATGGCGGCCTTCGGGGGCGCAGCCTTCACAGGGGTCTTCACAGGAGCTTTGGCAGCAACTTTGGACGCAGGGGTCTTCGAACCCGCCGCTTTCGCGACAGTCTTGGCAGTCTTTTCTGGCATTGCGCTTCTTTTGTTCTTTGAGGACTTTGTGGCCGCAACCTTCCTTGCGACCTTTACAGTCGCCTTGGCACGGCCTTTGGTTGCGCTGCGGCTGGCCGGAGCGGCTTTTTTCGTGGTCTTGGAAGCACTCTTTTTACGCGTTTTCTGTGACACAGCCTGCGCGCGGAACTGCCACGCCCCTGTTCGATGTTTTACGGGAACCCACCGGGGCCACAAGCTACACATGGCCAGGATCGGCTTGTAATGTGCCCAATATAGCACATTTTCCGCAAAAATCAATGATTTACGCCGGGTTCCGGGCCTTTACGGGGCCGTATCCGCCATAAGTCCAATAACAGGGTTAAATCAGCAACGCTGGTTCGGTTCAGATTGGGGGCGAAAACAGGCTCAACGAGCCCTTAACTTATCCACAGCCTAGTCGCCGCTACCGGGTTCCTTGGAAAAATATTTCTCGAACTTGCCCTCCACACCCTCGAATTCTTTCGCGTCCGTCGGCGCTTCCTTCTTCTGGGTGATGTTGGGCCAGCTCTTGGCGTACTCGGTGTTGACCTCGAGCCACTTCTCCAGACCGGGCTCGGTGTCCGGCTTGATGGCGTCGGCGGGACATTCGGGTTCGCAGACGCCGCAGTCGATGCATTCGTCGGGATGGATGACCAGCATGTTCTCGCCCTCGTAGAAGCAGTCGACGGGGCAGACCTCAACGCAGTCGGTATATTTGCATTTGATGCAGGCTTCAGTGACGACGTAAGTCATCCAGGGCTCCGAACAAGGCTCCGAAACGGATCAGTTTTCCGGGGTTTGCGTAGCGCATGCGGTCCGCTGCCGCAAGGGAAGCGGCGTGCTTCAAACCGCCGTTTTCAGGCCTCGCCGCCAGCTCTGTGCACATAGTCACTCTTTGTCATTCTGCAAATCATCGTAGAGCACGCGCGCGGCCGTAGCATCGCCGCGCCGCTCGGAAAATCCGGCCACCTTGAGAACGCGCACGGTGCGATCGAGCGCGATGGTGAGCACGTCGCCGAGCTTAACGGAATGTCCCGGCGCCTTCTCACGCACGCCGTTGATGCGGACGTGACCGGCTTCGACGAGCGCGGCAGCGGAGGTGCGGGCCTTCACCACCCGCGCGTGCCACAGCCACTTATCGAGACGCTGCCGCTCCAAATATCTGCTCGACTATTCCTTGCGATTGCCGGCGAGCTGTTCCTTCAGCGCCGCCAGTTTTGCAAATGGCGAATTGGGATCGACCGGGCGGTCACGCTCGCGCGGCGCCGCGCTGGTCGCCCACTGACGGTGCGATGGTCCTTGGTCGCGCTTGTCACGGCCGCCCTTGTCGCGTCCGCCGAAATCGCGGCCGCCGCGCTCGCCCTTGTTGCGATCACCACCCTTGTTGCGGTCGCCCTTGTTGCGATCGAATTTGTCGCGGCGATCGCCGTCGCGGCCCTTGCCTTCAAAACGCTCGCGGGGCGGACGGTCCTGACGCGTCTGCTCGCGCACTTCAGTCGCCGGTGCGCCCTCAGTCGCGGGCGCAGCGGTAGCATCGGCCGGCGCGCCCTCGCGCGGCTTGCGGAAGTCATTGCGGCGACCGCGCCGATGACGCTGCTCGCGCGGCGCGTCCTCGCCGCCTTCTCTAGCCACGGCTGGCGCGCCTTCGGCCGGGCGGCCGTGATGGCGCTGGCGGTTGCGGTCGTGATGCGGACGGCGCTCGTCGGAACGGCCACCGGGCCGCCAGACTTCGATGAGCGCAGGCTCGGCCGGCGTCTCAGATTTCGTTTCAGGCTTGGCTTCCAAGGCTTCCGCGGCTACGGCCTCCGCGGGAGCGGCTTCAGCGGGAGCGCTTTCGGCAGGCGCTTCGCTCGCGGTGGCGGGCTCGGCCGCAGCTTCGGCGGCGCTGATCGTCGGCTCCGCCTCCTGTTCCGGGGGCGCGTCCGCGATCGCGGCTTCCGCCGGCGTGGTCTCGGCAGGTTCGGGTGCGGCCTCGACCGGCGCGGCAGGCTCTTCGCTCGCGACGGGTACCAGCGTGACGTTGGGCAGCAGCGATGCCGACGGCGCGGGATCGCCTGACATCGGCAGATCGGCTGCGACTTCTTCAGCCGGTGTCTCTGCGATTGCCTCGGCACTCGCCTCGACCGGCGTTGCCTCAGTGGAGACGGTCTCGACCACTTCCACCGGCGCTGGCTTCGGCGGCAATGGCGGGCGCTTGTCCATGCGGTAGCCGAGCGCGCGCAGGATCGAAGCAAAATCCTCGCCGGCGGATCCTGTCAGCGAGGTCATCGCCTGCGTCACCACAAAGCCGCGGCCATCGAACGCGCCGGTCGGCTTTTCGCCGGGCGACGTCTCGCGCCAGGCCAGCGCGGGGCGAATGAGATCGGCGAGCCGCTCCAGGATATCGACGCGCACCGCGCGCTCGCCGCACTGGCGATAGCCGAGCACGCGATAGGCATCCCGATGCAGCGCCTTGTCGACCGGGAACGAGGTGCGGCCCGAGCTCGCCAGATGCTGCGCGCCAGAGAGCGCGGACATATCGACATTGTCCTGCTTCTCGGCCCACAGCAGCGACGCCAGCGCGCGCGCCGCAGGCTTGAGCAACCCGGGGAAATAGATGTGATAGGCGCCGAAGCGCACGCCGTATTTGCGCAAAGTGGCGCGCGAGGCCTGGTCGAGATCCTTCATCTCGGCGGAAATTTTTGCGCGCTCCAGCACGCCGAGCGCCTCGACCAATTGGAACGCGATGCCGCGCCCGATGCCGGTGATGTCCTCGGCCTTCGACAGCCCGAACAGCGGCCCCAGCAGCTTTTCGATATGCGTCTTCAGCCACAGATCGAGCCGCGCCTGCACGGCCTCGCGCGGCGCCCCTGACAGGCGATCGTCGGCAATGATGCGCAATCGCGGATGCAGCGCGTCGTCGGCCGCGACGAGCTTTGCGACGGCATCTCCAGTCCAGCGGATGGTGCCATCTGACGTCAGCACGAACTGATCGTCGGGCGCTGCGGCAAGTTTTGTGGCGCGCGCGTCGATCTCGCTGGCGAGCACCTGTTGGGCTGCCGCCTGCAACGCCTTGGCGTCCGAGCCGGCTTCCGCCGCATCGGGTGCAAAGGTAAATCCATCGAGCCGGCCGATCGCGTGGCCTTCCACAATCACTTCGCCGGTCTTGCCAATTTCCGTATTCAAAACTGAGTTCTCCCGCAGGCGGCGCATCAATACACTGGTCCGCCGGTCAACGAAACGCTCCGTAAGCCGTTCATGCAGCGCATCGGATAATTTATTTTCGACCTCCCGCGTGATCCCCTGCCAGTGGTCGGGGTCGGATAGCCAGTCCGGGCGGTTGGCGACGAAGGTCCAGGTGCGGATTTGCGCGATCCGGCCCGACAGCGTGTCGATATCGCCGGTGACGCGGTCGGCCTGGTCGACCTGGGCGGCGAACCATGCGTCAGGTATGCGGCCCCTTTTCATCAGGAATGCATAAAGCGTGGTCACGAGCTCAGCGTGGGCCGCGGGCGCCAGCCGGCGGTAATCCGGGATCTGGCAGGCGTCCCACAGCCGTTCCACGGCGGCCGCGCCGTGGGCCATGTCCCTCACCTCGCCGTCGCGCGCCGCATGATCGAGCACGCGCTGATCCTCGGCAATCGGCGCGCGGGTCAAGGCCTCATGCCCCGGCGGCAGCGCCAGCGACACCTGCAGCGCGCCGAGCGAGGCGAAATCCAGTTTTGAATTCCGCCACTGCAGCATTTTGACGCTGTCGAACGTGTGGTTCTGCAGCGCGTTCACCAGCTCCGGCTCGAACGGCGCGCAGCGCCCCGTGGTGCCGAAGGTGCCGTTGCGCGTGGCGCGTCCGGCGCGGCCCGCGATCTGCGCGAACTCGGACGGGTTGAGCCTTCGGAACTGATAGCCGTCGTATTTGCGGTCTGACGCAAACGCCACATGATCGACATCGAGGTTGAGCCCCATGCCGACGGCGTCAGTCGCGACGAGATAATCGACGTCGCCGTTCTGAAACATCGCCACCTGCGCATTGCGTGTGCGGGGCGAGAGCGAGCCCAATACGACGGCAGAGCCGCCATGCTGCCGGCGGATCAGTTCGGCAATCGCATAGACTTCATCGGCCGAGAACGCGACGATCGCGGTGCGTCGCGGCTGGCGCGTGATCTTGCGGTCGCCGGCGAATTCGAGTTGCGACAGCCGCGGCCGGGTGATGATGGAGGCGCCCGGCAACAGCCGTTCGATGATCGGGCGCATGGTGGCGGCGCCCAGCAGCAGCGTCTCGTCGCGGCCGCGGCGATGCAGGATGCGGTCGGTGAACACATGCCCACGCTCGAGATCGGCCGCGATCTGGATTTCATCGACGGCGAGAAAACTCACATCGAGATCGCGCGGCATCGCCTCGACGGTGGAGACCCAGTAGCGCGGGTTCTTCGGCTTGATCTTCTCCTCGCCGGTGACGAGCGCCACGCTGTCTACGCCCGCCCGATCGGCGATCTTGTTGTAGACCTCGCGCGCGAGCAGCCGCAGCGGCAGGCCGATCACGCCGGAGGAATGCCCCAGCATCCGCTCGATCGCCAGATGCGTCTTGCCGGTGTTGGTCGGCCCGAGCACGGCGGTAACGCCGGCGCCTGGCGCGCGATCGGTCGCGAACGTGGAAGGTGAGAAAGCCATTATGTGCAGGTGTTTCTATTAAGTGCCGGCGCTTGAGCCGTCATTGCGAGCGAAGCGAAGCAATCCATAGCGCGGCAAGCGGAGGAATGGATTGCTTCGTCGCTACGCTCCTCGCAATGACAGGAAGCCCTTCTGGTTCCTCGGCGCCATCCCGCCGATTCTGTTTCACTTTGCGACGGCGATGCGGTCGCGGCTTAAGCTCTGGAACGAGTCTGGAACGAAACGCGCCCGAATCGCTGACTCCTCCCGAAACCCGATACGTTCACCGCAACATCTCGCGCTGACCCGCCCGGGGCGGCACTAGATCAAGTTTACACGGGCTCCACAAGCGGCGGTGTGAGGGTGAAATTCTTAAAGACCGGAGTCGAATCAGAATGGGGTAAGAGTCAACAGGATTCCCGCGGGCTCGGTGTCCCCCTCTCCCCTTGTGGGAGAGGGTGGATCAATCGCGCAAAAGCGCGATTGAGACGGGTGAGGGGTTCTCTCCGCGAGTCCCGCCCGTGGAGAGAACCCCTCATCCGGCGCTTCGCGCCACCTTCTCCCACAAGGGGAGAAGGAAGAAAGGGCGCGCGCCGCTTCCAGGCTCAATTCGTCTTCGCCACCCTCGGCGGCGCTGCCGTCGTCACGAACGACGTCGCCTCCAGCATCGCCAGGCCGAACGGCGTCGGAATCGTCATGCGGAATGGAACCAGGACGCGGGTTCCCGCGATCGGCACGAAGGCGATCTCGATTTTGCGTTCGGTGGCGAGATATTTGATCACGGGGCGATCGGGGATGTAGCCCGCGACCGGCGTGAAGTAGATGGCGCAGACCAGCGCCGGCCCGTGATAGCCCCGCTCGGCCTTCACTGTTTCCATGCGCTTGTAATCGAGCTTGAGGTCGTAGCGCATGCGCCCGTCGAAGATCCCCGCGCCGGTGCGGCAGGAATCCGGGCTCAGCACCTCGCCATTCCCCGGCACGCGCAGCATCGAGCCGGTCATGGGATCGAGTACGTTCTTGCGGTGCGCGTCGGTGACGACGATGCGGTCCGGATCGACCGGCGGCGCCGGATCGATCGAAAAATCCTTCACATTGCCGTTGGTCAGCACGAGGCGGATGGTTTCGGACTTCTTCTGCGTCGTGGTGGTGGCGGTATAGGCATTCGCGACCAGCGCGCCGTTGACGACCCGGCCCTGGCTGGCGCCCGAGCCCGTGCCGCCGGAAAACGCCTTCAGGAGGCCTGCGGTGCCGCCCTGGGCGGCGGCCGAAAACGTGTCGTCGCCGATTTCGATGGTCCAGGCCCCCTTGCCGACCGGAATGCCCGCCAGCGTCGCCTCATACTGCGCATCCAGCCGCCCCTGCGCGGAAGCCGCCTGCGGCGCGAGCCAGAGGCACGCGGCGGCGCACAGGCCAAAAACGAGCCTTGAGGCGAGCCTTCTTGAGGCGAGCCTTGGGGGGTGCGAAACGGCGCATTTGGCGGTCACGAATGGATTGTCCCGGGATCGGCGCGAGCTGATGTTCATGTAGGCAGACATATCCGGCAATCAACGCGCAAGGTTTGGCAAAAACCACGCCTATCAGACCTCTCGTCGCCGCCCGCCTCTTTTGCGGAAGGCCAAAGGCCTACTTAACGAAAGCCATGGTGTCGGCGGGGATTGCGCCCTTTATATGATCCCTTAAGTGGCTGGAACCCCTTGGAAACCGGCTGATTCTGAGCATGGCGTTTTCAAACGGGGCCTGCCCCGGACTTGGGTCCCTCGGTGGACTTCCGCCTCGCGTGAAGAAAACGCGTCAAAACAAGGGACTTGGGCCCCGGAACGGAGCTCCCGCCGCCCAAAAACCTTGACCGGATGGCGATCTCCCCCTATACGACCGCAGTTCCTGGAAATGGACGCGATTTTGGACCCCCGCGCAGCCGCGAGATGCGCTTGCCTATGGCGGGGATGGAAGAGGATTTTGCAATGTCCCGGCGCTGCGAACTGACGGCCAAGGGCCCCCAGGTGGGCCACAAGGTGAGCCACTCGAACATCAAGACCAAGCGGCGCTTCCTGCCGAACCTGGTCAACGTCACCTTCATCTCGGACGCCCTCGCCCGCAACGTGCGCCTGCGCGTCTCGACCAATGCGCTCAAGAGCGTCGACCACAATGGCGGCCTCGATGCGTATTTGATCAAGGCCAAGGCCGACGTGCTCTCCCCCCGCGCGCTGGATCTCAAGCGCGCGATCGAGAAGAAGGTCGGCAAGCCGGTGTTCGTGAAGAAGGCGAGCTGAGTTTTAGCTACATCGGCGGATCAGAGTTTGAAGCGGCCGGGTCGAAAGACTCGGCCGCTTTTGGTTGAGCACTCCCCTCACTCGCGATTCGTCATGGCCGGGCTTGGCCCGGCCATCCACGTCTTACTTGCCGCGCTGACTCAGAACGCCTTCGGCAATCCGGCCTGACGCAAAATCGCATTCGCGGTGTGTCGGCTCGGAATGCCCACGGGCACCGGAAAATTCCGTTTGGTGATCGGGCTGTGCCAGATTTCGTGGCTGCCTTTGCCCTGCCGGACCAGCAAGCACCCTGCGGCGCGCAGCAGGTCGCGCAACGGCTTGTCGAATTGCGGAGCCATTTCAGGCGGCGGCCGGCTCAGCTTCACGCAGCGCGGTGATCTGCAGGAATAACGACGCCGGATCGACGTCGGGATGATTGTCGGGCAGCAGGTCGAGCGCCATCGCCGATATCTTCGCCAGCAATTCGTCGAGCGTGGCTCCGTCGGCGGCGGCGGGAATGTCGTCGCAATGTCCGCTCCACACCGAGGCTTCATCGTCCCAGGTCGCGGAGATGGTAAAGATAACCGGTTTCGACATATCGGCTCTGCCTCACCTCACCGGGCCGCACCAAGGCGCGCCCTTGCAGGGCATATATAGCATGCCGCCACCCTGCGCGGGAGGTGGCATGAACCAGAGCGAGAGCAGCGCCGAAGCACCGTATTTCCACGGTGAGGACACACGCGCATTCCCCCTTGCCCACCCCTTGCGGTTGCGATTGTATCCCCGACGGGTCTGGGGGCTCTGTCATGCGGAATCTGGGAATCGTGGCGCTGTGCGCTGCGTTGGGCGGCTGCGTTTCAAACGGCGAAACCATTGCGTTTCGCGCTTCCAATCCACAGCAACAGGCGATGATGCGTGACGGGCAACCGGCGCTCGTTTCACGCCAGAAACATTCGCTGGTGCTGGTCCGTCCAGCATCGCGTCAACTGCAAGCGAACGGACGGCCGGTGTTTGTCGTCGGCATCAACAACGTCGGAAAGCAGCCCACCGAATTTCGTGTCGCCCAGGTCGAAGCCATCCAGCACGTCGGCGGCTCCGACTTCGGAATGCAGATCGTCACGTTCGAAATGCTGCAGCAGGAAGAAAAAAACCGGCAGGTGGCACGAGCGGTTCTCGCTGGCGTTGCCGGCGCTGCGAACGCCTACAGCGCCTCTCAGGCAGGCCACGGAAGCTACACAACACCAAGCGGTCGCTCCGGCACTTTCTACAGCCCGACAGCCGCCGTGATCGCACAGAACAACGCCGCCGTTCAGAACGAGGCCATGTTCGCCGCCACCATCGAAACGGGCCAACGCAACATGGCTACGCTTGAGCAGACGGTCATCAAGGACAACACGCTCATGCCCGGTGAATGGTATGGCGGCCAGTTGCACATTGCGCCCCCGACCGATCAGGCCGGCGGCCAGAAGAGCTACACGATTGTTATCACCGTCGGACAGGATCGGCATGTGGTGGACGTTAATCAAGGACCGGCGGGGACATAGAACGATGCGCGGCGGCGTGCATGGCTCATCTAATCATGGTGGTTTTGCGCGCTAGAGTTTTAAGACTACGGGGCGGCCGAGTCGGATGATGCCGCATTTGTCGTTTGCGGTGGCGTCGAATTAGGGAAGGCTGGACAATTGACGCCTTAAGACTCCCCAATTAGCAAGTATCAGCCTATGTTTCGCGTGATACGCGTAGGCAACCGTGGCGTGCATAATAATAGGCCTCGGTTTCTGACTTTAGTCCATCAGTGGGGCGGGGGATGAACGTCGTTGCTAAAGCCGTAAAGCATGCTGCACCCGGACCATATTTGGGCTTTGCGCTACAGCCGGTGCGCCTCTGCTATCATTTGCTAACTTGTCCGAAAGATGCACGCGTCTCGCTTGAGTATTTGGACGATGTAGCCATCCACAATCCGGACGGCTCTGTTACTCTCGAACAGACTAAGAGCGCGCTGAAGCAAAATCCGCTCTCGGATTGGGCGGCGGACTTATGGAAAACGATAGCAAATTGGCTCAACAGCGCATCGAACAATACGATTGTCCCACACCATTCTCAATTTCGACTCTACGTAACGCCCCTGCGAACAGGGGAATGGGCACAGGCGCTCAGCAGCGCCAACTCCGCCGGGGAAGTCGCCGACCTTGTCGAGAAAATAAAGGCTAAATACGCGAAGAAAAAATTGGCCTGTGATCCTTACTTACAACGCTTTTTCGATGCCCCCGAGAATGACCGCGTTGCCATCGTGACGCGCTTCAGTGTGGTGAGCGAGGATGATCCCATTGAGGCCCTGCGTACTCTTATCAAGGCAACAGTTGCGCCTGATATAGTTGACATCCTGTGTCACTCCGCAATCGGCATGGCGAAGGAGCAGGCGGACAAATTAATACGCGATGGTAAGCCGGCCCTGATCGACGGCAACACTTTCAAAGCCAACTTCATCAGCTTTGTGAAGAAGAACAATCTGCCCGGCTTGCTCACGTCCTTTGCGTCAGCGCCAGCGCAAGATGAGGTCGCCGCTGTACTGTCAACGCATCCAACGTTTATTCGTCAACTCGAGATCATTAAGACAAGTCAGGAAGATCGCGTTAGGGCGGTCAGCGATCTTTTACGGACATCCGCCGACAAGTCTGTATGGGCCGAAACCGGCCAAGTGTTTGAAGCAAGCTTACGGGACTGGGATGACGACCTTGTGCGACGGCATGCTCTGATATGCGGTGAAATTTCTGACGTTTATTCGGAAAAAGATCCTCAATTTAGAGGGCGCCAAAGCTACCGCCGCTGCGCACAGTTGCAGGCGCCGCTGGACGGTCGCGCGGTCCCTGCGCATTTTGTGCATGGATGTTTCAATGCCTTGGCCGACTCCATGCAGATTGGATGGCATCCAGATTACAAATCTCTATTGGTTGAGGATAGCTAATGGCTGATTCTTTAGTGAGTTCATCGTCTCTAAGCGAGATCGAGATCGTTCAAAATCCCGCATTGGGCGCATTCGCTATTTGGCGCTTCGGATTAGGATTTCAGAGTGAGGACAGCCGCCCTGCATCATTTCTGCTCACGTTCCTTGTTCTGCCCCTTGTGTTGCACCGGCCGACTTTGGCAATCATTAATTCAACTCAAAGAGCATCAGGGTTAGCTCTGTTCGCCGCCAAATTGGGGCAAGAACGCGAAAATCTCCTTGCAGTGCACGAGCGGGCGCTCGCACTTAGGCGGCTTACGTTACAATCAATCGCGATGGGTACAGCGCAGCGCCTCTTAACACTAGACTATGCTGCAACAACCATCCGCGCCAATTCACCTGAATCCAGCGTTCGAAAGCCCGTACTGCCAGAACGGATAAAAGGTTTTTCAGGCGCTCCCGAAAAGGTCGGCTACTGGTTTTCAAAACTAGGCCTGCATCAAATTACATCTACGCTAGCTGTGGAGTTCTAATGTACTTTCAGCTTCGCAAGCTCATCTTATGGCCTCGCATCGATGCACCACCTCGTGTGGTTACATTCCAGCCCGGCCACGTAAACGTCATTAGCGGAGCCTCCAAGACCGGAAAATCGGCGGTAATTCCTATCATTGACTACTGCTTGGGAGCAGACAAGTGCGCCATCCCCGTCGGCGTTATCCGTGAAAATTGCGGTTGGTTCGGAATAATCGTCGAGACAGTCGAAGGGCAAAAGCTTCTGGCAAGGCGCGAACCTGGTGACCAGCAGAAGACTGGCGATATGGTCCTCATTGAGGCCCCACAAATTGAAGTCCCCACACGCATCGAAGAGAAAAACACCAACCTTGATACCGTAAAAAATATGTTGAACAGGCTGGCGGGTTTGACCAACCTCGAATTTGAACCTGGTACGGAAAACGGATTCAAATCACGCCCGAGCTTTCGTGATCTGATGGCCTTTACCTTTCAGCCCCAGAACATCGTTGCTAATCCCGACGTAATGTTTTTCAAGGCAGACACCACGGAACATCGCGAGAAACTAAAGACGATTTTTCCCTACATACTAGGAGCAATAACGGGCGCTGTATTGCAAGCGAGGTTTGAGCTAGATCGACTGAATCGCATTCTGCGACGCAAAGAGACGGAATTAAGGGCGATAGTGTCGGCAACTTCGGCTTGGCAGCTTGAGGCGCAGGGCTGGCTTAGACAGGCAATCGAACTAGGTTTACGGCCCGCCGACCAAGTCATACCGGCGGACTGGCCCAGCGTCGTAGATATCCTTCGGCGCATTGTCGCCAGCAACAGCCGAAATGCCCGACCAACGCTTGCTGGAATAGATGTGACCCTCAGTCGGTTAGAGAGACTTCGAAGCGAAGAGAGCGAGGTCGCGGCCAAGCTAAGTGAGCACCGGCAACGGCTTAATGAGCTGCGACGATTGTTAGAGAGCAGCGAAGCCTATGGAGGAGCCATGCATATTCAGCGAGATCGGCTCTCCCTCGCGAACTGGCTTCGAGATATGGTCGACACTGAACCCGAGGACCCAATTGTCAAGTTGGGACAGGGTGGACGCGATCAACTGATGGTTCTCTGTGACAATCTTGATGCCTTGGAGGTAAGGCTCAAATCGCATCCCAGCCTATCCGACACTCTCGACAAGGAAATGTTGCGTCAGCGCTCCTCAGCCGAGGACGTGCTTAGCAGGTTGAACGAAATTCGGGCCGAGATTACGGGTCTTGAGCGCGACTCCGATGCTGCAAAGGAAGCTGCAGATCATTTTGACCGAATCGAGCGTTTTCTTGGACGCCTGGAGCAGGCGTTGCAGCTATACGATCGAGCTGATCAATCATCCGACTTACGCGACGAGATCGCGAAGCTGCGTACGCAGATCGAGCAATTACAAAGAATAATTTCCGAAGCCGAAATCCGCCGCAAACTAAACAACGCGCTTAGCAGGATCGAAAACTCCACAAGTCAGCTTGTTCCGCGGCTCGATGCTGAATGGCCAGACGCGCCAGTGCGCCTCATTGTGGAAGATTTAACGGTCAAGATCATACGCGGCAGCAGGGACGATTATCTCTGGGAGATAGGCAGTGGCGCGAACTGGCTTGCGTATCATGTGGCATTGACGCTCGCGTTACAGAAGTTTTTTCTGGCTGAACCAAATCATTTCGTGCCGGGACTGCTCATCTATGATCAGCCGAGCCAAGTCTATTTTCCGAAGCGAACGGCCAGTGAGGAGGATCTGGATGGTGTTTTACTGAGGGACCAAGACATTGTTGCTGTCCGAAAAGTCTTCGCTTTGCTCGGCGATGAGGTCAAAGCCGCAGGCGGACGCCTTCAGATTATTGTCCTAGATCATGCTGATCAGGACGTTTGGGGTGGACTCGCCGGTGTGGACCTTACCGAGGAATGGCGCGGCAACGCACTGGTCCCCACCGAGTGGCTTAGTCAGTGATGACTATAGCCGGATAGTCATCTTTTCTGGTTTTCCGTCGCATTTCCAACAACGAACGAGCCCTCGTCCGCTGCGCTGCGGACATTGATACTGAACAATTCCCAAATCCACGCTATACTCGCCAAGGTAGCATCCCAATTTCCCCGGCGAGTCCCCCATGCGAAACATCATCATCTGCTGCGACGGCACCGGCAACGAAATCTCCGAGAACATCTCCAACGTCCTGAAGCTCTATCGCTGCCTGCGCAAGACGGAGAAGACGTCCCCGCGGCAGCTCGTGTTTTACGATCCGGGGGTCGGCACGCTGGAGCGGCCGGACCCGTGGCACCAGTTGAGGCAGGATTTCAACGCCATCCTGGGGCTCGCCACCGGCTATGGGCTCGATGACAACGTGCTCGCGGCCTATGCCTTCCTGGTCCACAATTATCAGACCGGCGACCAGATCTATCTGTTCGGCTTTTCCCGCGGCGCCTATACCGTGCGGGTGCTGGCGGGGCTGATTCACAAAATTGGCCTGATCACGCCGGAGCAGGTCAATCTCGCAGGCTCGGGGCTGATCGCCTACAAGCAGTTCTCCTCCGACGAGGCGCCGAAGCTGCGGGCCGAGCACAAGCTGCTCACCGAGACCGGCGACGCGCTGGGGCCGCTGCCGCAGACCGCGTTCGACAACGCCGCGCAATTCGCGCGCATCACTTCATCCCGCTGGCCCACCATCCGCTTCGTCGGCGTCTGGGATACGGTCGCGAGCGTGATCGTGCCGCGGGCCGATCGCTTCTATTGGCCGAGCCTGGAGGAGCTGGCGTTCACGATTTCGAACCCGAGCGTGCAGACGTTCCGGCAGGCGATCTCAATGGACGAGCGGCGCTGCATGTTCCGCCTCAAGAAGTGGGACGACCCGCAGACCTTCAAGCACAACCGCTTCAACGATGCGCATGCCGAGCCGCAGGATATCTTGCAGGTGTGGTTCGCCGGCGTGCATGATGACGTTGGCGGCGGCTATCCGGAAAAGCAAAGCGGGCTTTCCAAATATCCGCTGCTGTGGATGATCGACGAGGCGACGAAATGCGGGCTCGGGGTTAACCAGGCCACCGTCAACCAGCTCGCCTGGGGCATTCAGCGCAAGGGCTCACCGTTCTCCTATGTCGCGCCCGATGTGCGCGGCGAGCTGCACGAGTCGCTGCGAGGGGCGTGGTGGATCCTCGAATATTTGCCAAAGAGCGCGAAGTACAAGGAGTGGCCGGCGCGCAAAGTCCATTTCGGCTATTACATCCCGGACGCCGAACCGCGCTTCATTCCTGACGGCGCCACCATCCACGAATCCGCGCTGCTCCGCATGGACGCGATGCCGAGCTACCGGCCGGTGAACCTGCCGAAGCAGTACGAGAAGTTTCCGATGCCGGTGCCCCCGGCGCATGGGAGCGCGGAGGCGGAGGAGGAAGCGGCGGGTTGATGCTCTCTCCCCGTCATTGCGAGCGAAGCGAAGCAATCCATCGCGCCGCGTAAAGAAAGAATGGATTGCTTCGCTTCGCTCGCAATGACGTGGATAGAGCGCGGGTTCGTAGGATGGGTAGAGCGCAGCGAAACCCATCAATCCCTACGCGGAGGCGTGATGGGTATCGCGGAGTTTATCATCGGGCCGGCCAAAGGCCGGACCCGTTGGCTCCACCCATCCTACGGAAGCGCCGCCGCACCACTCGGCCATTGGCCGACCACTCCCGCAATCTTGCGGCCACATTCCAGCCCGCCCGCGACCCAAAGGGTTAACGGATCGTTCAACTCTGCCCCCTATTCTCGACGCTCCGCTGCCAGAACCGGCTTCAAACGCTCAGGACGAGCGATGTTGGAACGATCGATCGCCGATGAAGTCGAAGCGGCCATCCAGGCCGGCTCGACCGAAAAACATCTGGATACGCTGAGGCAGGTCACCGACCTGTTTCTAGAGTCCGCCGACGGCTATTCCGGCGAACAGATCGAGCTGTTCGGCGACGTACTCGAACGGCTGATCCGGACCGTCGAACTGCGCGCGCTGGCCGATGTCTCCGCGCGCATCGCGCTCGCCGAAATGAGCACGCAGCTCGCCTCCATCAAGCAGGCGCCGCCGGCCGTGGTCCGCCGCCTGGCGAACAATGACGAGATTACAATCGCCCGTCCCGTGCTGACCGAATCGGCGCGGCTGACGGCCGACGATCTGCTCGAGCTCGCGCAAACCAAGGGCGAGCAGCATCTGCTCGCAATCTCCGGGCGCTGGTGGCTGACCGAAATCGTCACCGACGCGCTGCTGAAGCGGCATTACCCTTCCGTCAGCCTGCGGCTGGTCACCAATCCCGGCGCGCGGATGTCGGCGGCGGGCTATGCCATCGTGCTGAAGCAGGCGGAAAGCGATCCTCATCTGGCGGTCGAGACCGGCATTCGCGTCGACCTGCCGCCCGAGCAGCGCCAGCAATTGCTGCGCAGCGCCACCGAGGTTGTGCGCACGCGGCTGCTGTCACGCGCGCCGCCGCATCTGTTCGAGGAAATCCGGAGCGCGATTGCGCTTGCCGCTGCCGGCGCCAACCGCGAAATGTCGCGCACGCGCGATTTCGCCGCCGCCCGCCGCTTCGTCGCCGCACTTGCCAAGCACGGCAAGCTCAGCGAGCCGGCGCTATTGGCGTTTGCGAAAGAGCGGAAATACGCCGAGACGGTTGCAGCGCTTGCCGAATTATCAGGCTCGACTATCGACGTGATCCGCCCTGTGATGCAGAGCCTGCGCGACGACGGCGTGCTGATCCCCTGCCGCGTCGCCGGATTGAATTGGGAAACAGTCGCCGCCGTGCTCGACAGCCGCTTCGCTTCGGGGAGCATGGGCCGCCATGAACTCGCGAAGGCAAAAGAGCAATATGGCAAGCTGACGGTCGAAAGCGCCCGGCGCTTGCTGAAATTCTGGCAGGTCCGCGCCGCCGACGCGCCGCCGAAGCCGAATTGAGCGGATGTGCGACGCCGCATCCGCATGCTCCGTCATTGCGAGCGCAGCGCTTACTTCCCTTCTCCCCTTGTGGGAGAAGGTGCCGGAGCGAAGCGGAGGCGGATGAGGGGTCTATCTCCGCGGAGAGAACCCCTCATCCGGCTCGCCGCCGCTGCGCGCCAGCGATCCACCTTCTCCCACAAGGGGAGAAGGAAGCGTCGTCACGCCGCGCGGGTCAGGTCCGCGTCGAGATGCTTCAGCCGCGGCATCACTTCCTGCTTCAGCAGGCGCAGCGAATTATGCCACGCCTCCGGCTTGTGCTTGTAGTCGAAGCCGAACACCAGCAGCGTGCCGAAGCCGCCGACCTCATGATAGATTTTTTCGATCTTCTCGGTGACGGTCGCGGGCGAGCCGACGATCCAGTTGTTGCGGGCGCAATATTCGACCGTGACGTCGGAGTCGGCGACGTCGGGCGCGGCCTTGAGGTAGTCCTTGAAGCCGAAATGACCGAGCAGAGGCAAAAAGTATTCGCCCATCATCCTGCCCATCATGTCGCCGACCGACAGCCGCCACGCCTCCTCGTCGGTGTCGGCGATGAAGACCTCGCGCACCAGCCGCCAGTCGCTGCGCTTTGGCTTGCGTCCGGTTTTGGCGGCACCGATCTCGACCGATTCCCAGTGACTGCCGACATAGGCCGGGTTGAGGTTGAGGCTCATCGGAATGTAGCCGCGCTCGCCGGCGAGCTTGAGCGTGTCCGAGCCCTTGGACAGGCCGGCGACGCCGATCGGCGGATGCGGCGCCTGCAGCGGCTTGATGTGGGGCTTGAGGAAGTCGAACATGGTGTCGGGCTTGTTCACCGTCCAGAATTTTCCGGTGTGGGTCCAGGGTGCGTCCTCGGTCCACATCTTCAAAATGATCTCCAGCGCCTCCCGCGTCATGTCGCGGTTCTGGCCGGACATGCCGTCGACGTTGAACATCGCCCAGTCGCTCGGCAGGCCGCTTGCCGCGACGCCGAAATTCAGCCGCCCCTCGGAGAGGTGATCGAGCATGGCGACGCGGTTGGCGAGTTCGGCCGGGTGGTGGTAGGGCAAGAGAAAGCCGCCGGGGCCGAGGCGGATATTTTTGGTCTGCAAAAACGCCTGCGCGAGAATGAGATCGGGCGAGGGATGCGGCTCCCACGGTGCGGTGTGATGCTCGCCGATCCAGGCTTCCTGATAGCCGAGCTCATCGAGCCATCGCAGCGTCTGCAGGTCCCAGTCGTGCCCCTCCTTCAACCCGCACTCCGGCGGATGGGACGGCATCGTGAAATATCCGATCTCCATGGGGTGTCCTCTCGCTGTTCATTTTTTCAAAACGCGTCTGTCGCGCGCAAGCGAGAGCATAGCACGCGACGCGTGTGGCTGAGATATGACGAAACGGATGGGCAGAGGTTCGCGCGGCGGAGTGACGCGCTACCTCGTCCCGAACGTCGTAGCGCCGAACAGCGCCTTTTGCGTCGAGGGTTGCGAGCGCCAGTATTGCGGCGGGGCGGAAACCTCGCCGCCGAGTTCGGCCGCGGCATGCCAGCCCCAGCGCGGGTCGTAGAGCATGGCGCGGGCGAGCGCGACCATGTCGGCTTTGCCGGAGGCTACGATCTCCTCGGCCTGCCTGGCTTCCGTGATCAGGCCGACGGCGATGGTGGGAAGGCCAGTCGCCTCGCGGATCGCCTGCGCGAACGGCACCTGGTAGCCGGGGCCGAGCGGAATTTTTTGCAGCGGCGAGACGCCGCCCGAGGACGCGTCGATCCAGTCGACGCCGCGGCCCTTCAATTCGCGCGCAAACTCGATGGTCTGCGCCAGATCCCAACCGCCCTCGACCCAGTCGGTGCAGGACACCCGCAATCCTACCGGCTTGGATTGCGGAAACGCCTCGCGCACCGCGTCGAACACTTCGAGCGGAAAGCGCATGCGGTTCTGCAAGGAGCCGCCATATTGGTCGGTGCGCTGGTTGGCGATCGGCGACAGGAACTGATGCAGGAGATAGCCGTGCGCGGAGTGCACCTCGATGGCGTCGATGCCGAGCCGCTCGGCGCGCTTCGCCGCCGCCACGAAGGCGTCGCGCACGCGCTTAAGTCCTGCCGCGTCGAACGCCAAAGGCGGCGTCTCGCTCGCCTTGTGCGGGATCGCCGAGGGCCCCTCTGCCCGCCAGCCGCCCTCAGTCACCGGGATCAGTTGCCCGCCCTCCCACGGCGTGTGGCTCGAGGCCTTGCGGCCGGCATGCGCGAGCTGGATCATCACCGCGGCCTTCGAGCGCTTGCGCACCGAGGCCAGGATCGGCTTCAGCGCGGCTTCGGTGGCGTCGTTGTAGAGGCCAAGGCAGCCGGGCGTGATGCGGCCGCTCGCCTCGACCGCCGTCGCCTCGATGCAGAAGATCGCAGCCCCCGACAGCGCCAGCGAATTGATGTGGGTGAAGTGCCAGTCATTGGCCTCGCCGTCGACGGACGAATACTGGCACATCGGCGCCACCATGATGCGGTTGGCAAGGTTAAGGCCGCGCAGCTTGATCGGGGTAAACAGAGCGCTCATGGGATGGGGTCCAGACGGGAGAGAAAGCGACCCTTAATATCTAGCGAGCAGCTCCCCTCTCCTCAACCCGCCGGGATTGCAACCCTCCCCCTACGGCTTGATGCCCGCCGCCTTGATCAGCTCGAGATTGGCCGCCGTCTCGCGCTTCACAAGCTCGTCCATGTCGGCCGGCTTCATCGGCATCGGCTCGATGCCAAGTTTCGAAAGATTCGCCTGCATGGCCGGATCGGTCAGCACCTTCGCGCCGGCCGCATGCAGCCGCTCGACGATATCGGGCGGCGTCTTCGCTGGGGCGAACACGCCGAACCAGATCGCGCTGTCGGCGTCCTTCAATCCGATCTCGACCGGCGTCGGCACGTCGGGCAGGTCGGCGACGCGTTTCGCCGTCGAGACCACCAGCGCGCGCACCTGGCCGTCGCGGATCAAAGGCAGCGCGGTCGAGAGCGGGCAGAAATACAGGTCGATCCGCCCGCCGATGATGTCGGCGATCACTTCGGGACCGGCGCGATAGGGCACGTGCGTCGCCTCGATACCGGCGGCAATGCGGAATTTTTCAGTGCTGATATGCACGGCGCTGCCGATGCCTACCGAACCGAACGAGATCGAGCCGGGTTTGGCCCTGGCGTCTGCGATAAAGTCCTGAATGGTTTTCCAGGGTCGCACGTTCGGCACGATCATCACGTTGGCGCTGGATCCGATCATCAGTACCGAGGCGAGATCCCGGGTGGCGTCGAAAGTCGCGCTCGGGAAAATAGCCGGCGCAATCGCCAGCGCCGACGATTGGGCGAGAATGCTGTAGCCATCGGGCTCGGCTTTCGCGACCAGCGCCGAACCGAGCGCACCGCCGGCGCCGGCGCGGTTTTCGATCACGATGGGCTGGCCGAGTTCGGCCGCGAGACGTTCGAACACCAGCCGCGGCACCACATCGGCCGCGCTGCCGGCGCCGAACGGAATGGTCGCCTTGATCAGCCGCGACGGCCAGCCTTCGGCATGTGCGGTGGTGGCGGTAAAAAAGCTGGTCAGCACGCAAATAACGCGAAGGGACTTGTACATCAAAAACTCCGGTTTATCGCCCGGAGCGATGCAAGAACCATTCCGCTTTCGCCTACTCACTCCACGAGCGTGAATTGCAGCAGCAGATTGCGCTGGATCATCGAAAAATTGTCGTCGGAGACCAGCGTCAGCACTGTATCGCCCTCCGGCGTGACGTGGACGTCGATACCTTCCATGTTGTCGATCTCGTGGCCGAGATCGGCCTCGAAGATCGAAGGCCCGTCGATGACAGCGCCGGGGACCAGGGAGGCAAGCGCAACGCGGCGGATGCGGATGCCCACCCCGCCGAGCCAGGAGAATTTTCGCTCCAGCAGCAACAGGCTGCCGGACGGCAGCAGCACCGCATCGCTGACATCGAAATTGTCGGTGCGGCGAATACTGAACAGCCCCAGCGTCTTGCCGATCAGGAAGGCTGTGATGTTGCCCTGCGCATCGAGCCCGCGTTCGGAGATCGCGATCAGCGTTCCCGCCAGCGGCAGGCCCTTCGGCACCACGACAAGCGCCTCGATTCCCTTGTTGTAGGGCAGCTTGCGCACGCCGAGCGGCAACTGAATCAATTCGCCATGCGCGCGCGTAAATCCCTTGGCGAAGTCGAAGCGCAGTATCTGATTGACGCGTTCGAGGCCGACATAAACCAGCGAGCCGTCGAGCGCGAACGCCTCGGTATCGAACCAGCCGCGCGAGGTGATCGGCTTGCCGTCGGGACCGAGCATCGGCGAGGCCTCGACGTCGTCCAGCCCGGTCATCTCGCGGCCCTTGTAGACAATGCGCCCCGTGAACCAGCCTCCCTTGTCGCTGATCGCGATGAAGCGCTCGCCCTTTGCATCGAGCCGCAGACCCGACAATCCGCCGAAGCCGCGAAACCGCGAAGTCAGGATGAGCCCGCTGCGATATTCGAGTTCGCCAAACCGCAGACGCGACCGGTCGCGGGTATCGAACGAGGGCAACGGCCGGGCATTGACCTCGATCGAGACCGGCGCGGTGACCGAGAATTCGTCGGGACCGGTCTGCTTCGGGGGCCGCTGAACGGCCGTTTGCGCAGCCGCGATGGCGGGCATGGCCGTCATCGAAAGCCCCGCCGCTGCATATTTCAAAAGGCGGCGGCGGCCTATGAGCGGGCGCATGCTCTCACGAATGCAACCGGCGCGGCCGGTGGTGGCCCGTGGCGGGCGCGGCGCCTTGGGTCTCGCTGAACAGTTCGGCGAGCTTTTCGGTGATGGCGCCGCCGAGCTCCTCGGCATCGACGATGGTGACGGCACGGCGATAGTAGCGCGTGACGTCGTGACCGATGCCGATCGCGATCAGTTCGACCGGCGAGCGGGTCTCGATCTCCTCGATGATGTGGCGCAGGTGCCGCTCGAGGTAATTGCCGGGATTGACCGACAGCGTGGAATCGTCGACCGGCGCACCGTCCGAAATCATCATCAGGATCTTGCGTTGTTCGGCCCGGCCGAGCAGCCGCTTGTGGGCCCAGTCCAGCGCCTCGCCGTCGATGTTCTCCTTCAGGAGCCCCTCGCGCATCATCAAGCCGAGATTCTTGCGCGAACGCCGCCAGGGCGCGTCCGCAGACTTATAAATGATGTGCCTGAGATCGTTGAGCCGGCCGGGATTGGCCGGCTTGCCGGCCGCGAGCCACGCCTCGCGCGACTGCCCACCCTTCCAGGCGCGCGTGGTGAAGCCCAGAATCTCAACCTTGACGCCGCAACGCTCAAGCGTGCGCGCCAGAATATCGGCACAGGTCGCCGCCACCGTGATCGGGCGGCCGCGCATCGAGCCGGAATTGTCCAGCAGCAGCGTTACGACCGTATCGCGGAAGGTCGCTTCCTTCTCATGCATGAAGGACAGCGGATGATAGGGATCAGTGACCACGCGCGACAGCCGCGCCGGATCGAGAATGCCTTCCTCGAGATCGAATTCCCAGGCGCGGTTCTGCTGCGCCATCAGCCGGCGCTGCAGCCGGTTGGCCAGCCGCGCTACGATGCCCTGCAGATGCGCGAGCTGCTTGTCGAGATAGCTGCGCAGCCGTTCCAGTTCGTCATGGTCGCAGAGATCTTCCGCCGCGATCACCTCGTCGAACTTCGGCGCGAAGGCATGATATTCCGGTCCGCGCGGCTCGTTGACGCCGCGCGTATTCGGCCGCGTCGCCTCGCCCGGCGTCTCGTCGTCGCCGAGTTCTCCGTCGTCGAACGTGTCTGATGTGGAGGCCTGCGCGCTCTCCATCGCGCTCTCAGACATTTCGTCGGTGGAGGCCTGCGCCTGATCGGCGCTCATTTCCTGCGCGGCATCGGAATCGGGAGAGCCCTCGGCGCCGGACTGGTCGCTCTCGCCGTCCTGATTCTCGTCGTTCTCCTCGTCATCGGCGTCCGCATCGCGCTCGTCGCCGAGATCGAGCGCCGACAGCAGGTCATGCACGAGATCGCCGAACTTCGCCTGGTCCTCGGTGACGCGGCTGAGCTTGTCGAGCCTGGCGCCGATCTTGTCTTCCAGCACCGGCCGCCAGAGGTCGACCATCTTCTTGGCCGCCGTGGGCGGCGCGAGGCCCGTCAATCGCTCGCGCACCAGCATCGCCAGCGCGTCCGACAGCGGCGCATCGGCGCGATCGGTGATCTCGTCATATTTGCCGCGATGGAAATGATCGTCGAGCATCGCGGTCAGGTTTTTCGCCACGCCCGCCATCCGACGCGAGCCGATCGCCTCGACGCGCGCCTGCTCCACCGCCTCGAATACACCGCGCGCCTGCGGATTTCCCGGCATCAGCTTGCGGTGCACCTTGGGATCGTGACAGGCGAGCTTCAGCGCGATCGAGTCGGAATGGCCGCGCACGATGGCCGCATCGCGTTTGGTCATCTTGCGGGCCGGCTCCGGCAACCGCGCCTTGCCCGGCGCGAGACCCGGACGCTCGGCCGCGAACGTCACTTCCAGTTCCGGCGCCCTTGCGATCGCACGCAGGCATGAGGTCACCGCGCGCTTGAACGGCTCGGTCGGGGCTTCCTTGGATCCGGTACGGAATTTTTGATTGGACGTCGTCATGACCACCTTCACCGCCGTCGTCCCTGCGAACGCAGGGACCCATAATCACCAGCGGTCGTTATTTCCCGATCTCTAACACCATCACTCTACCGAAGGGCCGCGGCGTATGGGTCCCCGCGCCCCGTGCGCAATTGCGCACTAGGCGGGGACGACACTAGGACAGCGCCACGTTCACCGCCGACTCCGGCAGTTCCTGGTTGAAGCAGCGCTGATAGAATTCGGCCACCAGCGGCCGCTCCAGCTCGTCGCACTTGTTGAGGAAGGTGACGCGGAACGCAAAGCCGATGTCGCCGAAGATGTCGGCGTTCTCGGCCCAGGTGATCACCGTGCGCGGGCTCATCACCGTCGACAGGTCGCCATTGGCGAACGCGTTGCGGGTCAGGTCGGCAAGCCGCACCATCTTGTTGACGATGTCGCGGCCTTCCGTCGTGCGGTAGTGATGCGCCTTCGAAAGCACGATCTCGACTTCCTCGTCATGCGCCAGATAGTTCAGCGTCGTGACGATCGACCAGCGGTCCATCTGGCCCTGGTTGATCTGCTGGGTGCCGTGATAGAGGCCCGACGTATCGCCGAGACCGACCGTGTTGGCGGTCGAGAACAGCCGGAACGCCGGGTGCGGCTTGATCACCTTGTTCTGGTCCAAAAGCGTCAGGCGGCCGGAAACTTCCAGCACGCGCTGGATCACGAACATCACGTCCGGGCGGCCGGCGTCGTATTCGTCGAACACCAGCGCGATGTTGTGCTGCAGCGCCCAGGGCAGGATGCCGTCGCGGAATTCGGTGACCTGCTTGCCTTCCCTGACGACGATCGAGTCCTTGCCGACCAGGTCGATACGGCTGATGTGGCTGTCGAGGTTGACGCGCACGCAGGGCCAGTTCAGCCGCGCCGCAACCTGCTCGATGTGGGTCGATTTGCCGGTGCCGTGATAGCCGGTGACCATGACGCGGCGATTCTTGGCAAAACCGGCGAGGATCGCGAGCGTGGTGGCGCGGTCGAAGCGGTAGTCCGAATCGACTTCCGGCACATGCGGGTCGACCTCGGAATAGGCCGGCACTTCGAGATCGCTGTCGATACCGAAAACCTGCCGGACCGACACCTTCATGTCGGGCATACCGGCGGGCTCCGAAACTTTGCTCATGGCGGCGGTCGTCATCAATCCTCCGAGGTCCCGGGCGGTCCCGAAACCAGATCTGTTGAATGGCTGCGGATGGGGGCTAATACAAACCTAGCAGAGAGCAGGGGCCGGCAGAAGCCCGCGGCGCAATCAAAGTTCCGTTGCTTTATCATTGAGATAGGTCGTGTATCAGGTTTTTGGAGGGCTGCCCTGCGAATCACGCCGCACTTTTGCCGGCTTGACCGCCCCGCCAGGCTCAAAACCGGAGGTCGCGGCACTTCCGGCCCCTGGGCGGGCTTGGTAGCTGAGTTCAGGCGACCCACCTAACGGACGGCATGATTGTGACTTCATTCCTCGATCCCGTGATTGCGTTCGTTTCGGCTCATCCGTGGCTGGCCTATCTGACGCTATTTCTCGCGGCCCTGCTGGAGGCGATCCCGATAGTGGGGGCGCTGGTGCCGGGCTCGACCATCATCCTTGCCCTGAGCGCGCTGGTGCCCGGCGGCGAACTGAAGCTGTGGGGTGTGCTGGCGACCGCGATCGCCGGCGCCCTGCTCGGCGACGGCTCGGCGTTCTGGGCCGGCCATCGCTCGCAGCGCGAAATTCTGGGCGCCTGGCCGATGTCGCGATATCCAGCTGTGATGGCGCAGAGCGAGGCGTTCTTCCACCGCTGGGGAACACTCGCCGTCTTTTTCGCGCGCTTTGTGCCGCCGATCCGCGCCTTCGTGCCGGTGACGGCGGGCGCGCTCGGGATGCCGCCGATGCTTTTCTTCGGCGTCAATATTCCCGCGGTGCTCGCCTGGGCGTTGGCGCATGTGCTGCCTGGCGTGCTCGCGGTCTCGGCATTGCATGAATATGCCGGCCTGCCCCACCAACAGCACACCGGCAAACATCTGTGGATGCTGGCCGTGTTCGCATCAGCGATCGTCGCGCTCGGCGTCTGGACGCTGCGCCGCCGCCGGATCGGCAAGGCCTCTTCAGACAAGGCCTCTTCAGACAAGGCCGCTTCAGATCAGGCCTCCTCAGATCAGGCCTTGCCGGGACCGCGCCCTGGCGCCGGACCGACGTAGCGGGCGCGGGGCCGGATCAACCGGCCATGCTGCAATTGCTCGCAGGCATGCGCGATCCACCCCACCGTGCGCGCCATCGAGAACAGCACCAGCTCATGGCCGGGCGGCAGGCCGAGCGTGTGCACCAGCACCGCGAGGGCATAGTCGATATTGACGAATTCGCCGGTCGCCTCCGCGATACGGTCAGGGATTTCATGGGTGAGCTTGCGGTCAGCCCCGGAGCGCGCCAGCGCTTCCAGTAGCGCCCATGCGCGGGGATCGCCGTGCTTGTAGACCCCATGGCCAAAGCCCGCGAAGCGTTCGCCGAGCGCGACGCGCTCGCGGATGACGGGCGCGACCTCGCCATTGGCGAGCGTCTTCAGGAGCTGCGCCGCCAGCACGCCGGCGCCGCCGTGCTTCGGGCCCTTCAACGCGACGAGGCCGGCGATAATAGCGTCATAGAGGTTCAAGCCGGTCGAGGCCGCGCAGCGCACGGTGAAGGTCGAGGCATTCAGCTCATGATCGGCCAGCAGCACCAGCGCGCGGCGGATCAGATCGGCAGCGTGCTTGTGCTCCGGCGCCCAGACGCGCGCGATCTGCAAATGAAGCGGTTTTGCCGAGGATTTGGCGTTCAGCATGGTCGCGACCACGAGCCGCATGATGCGGCCGCCGAGCATCGCGCGCCCCTCGGGCGCCCGGGTGAACGCCCGCGGGTCGGCACTGGCTGCGAGCGCGAGCACGGCGATGGCGCGATCGATCGCATTCGCCCCGCGCGTGGCGTCAGCGACCGCGCGCATTTCGTCCGAAACGACGGGGCAATTGTCCTGCTCGAACGGATCGGCGCCGGTGACGTCCCACAACAAGGTCGCCGCATGTTCGAGCGTGTCGCGCTCGGCGAGGTCGACGCAATTGACGCCGCGATAGATCGGCCCGTCCTCGGTGATGGTCGCGACCGCCGAATCCATGACCGGCAGATCGGCGTCGAAGCTGCGCATGCCACGAGGTTCGGGCGCTGGCGTGCGCCGCTCCTTCAGCGTGCGGACGTCCTCGGCCCGGTAGCGGTGGCTGCGGGAATCCTGCGACGGCTCCGAGCGGATCAGCCCGCGGCTAACATAAGCGTAGAGCGTCGCCTGCGAGATCGCGAGTTCGGCGGAGGCCTCGCGGGCCGAGAGGTAAAGGCCGGCGGATTTTTTCATATTGATTTACATAATCAAGATTGATCAATCTGTCGAGGGGCCCGACCTTTGACAGCAGACAAAGGAGAGCCCCCATGAACATGCAGATTTCCAAGACCCCGATCGGGCTGGACGGCATTCCGGCCGCCGAAACCGTCCTCAGCCATGTCGACGGCGAGCGCGGCGAACTGATCATCGCCGGCGAACGGGTCGGCGACCTCGCGGGCAAGTCGAGTTTTGAAGGCGTGACCGCGCGGCTGTGGAAGGCCGCAATGGGAACCTCGCTCAACGAGGCCAATGTGCGCTCGAGGCTCGGTGCTGCGCGGGAACGCGCATTCGCACGGCTACCCGAATTGCTGCCGGCAACGCGTGGCATGTCGATTGTCGACGGCTTTCGCGCAGCCGTTGCCGGCCTGCGCGGCGAGAGCGGACTTGAGCACGAGGCGACCATCGTCGGCGCGTTGCCTGTGATTGCGGGCGCGCTGCTGCATCGGGCCAAAGGCGAGGACCCGATCGCGCCCGACCCGACCCTTGGCCATGCCGCCGACACGCTGTCGATGCTGCGCGGCCGCAAGGCCGAACCGCGCGAGATCACCGCGCTGGACACCTACTTCGTCACGGTGTGCGACCACGGCATGAACGCGTCGACCTTCACCACGCGGGTGGTGGCCTCGACGCAGGCGGATTTGTTCGCAGCCGTTACCGCCGGCTATTGCGCGCTGACCGGCCCGCTGCATGGCGGCGCCCCGGAGCCGGTGCTGGAAATGCTTGATGCGATCGGCTCGACCGAGCGCATCAAGCCGTGGGTCGACAGTGCGCTGGCCCGCGGCGAGCGGCTGATGGGATTCGGCCACCGCGTCTATCGCGTCCGCGATCCACGCGCCGATGTGCTGAAGGACGCGATCGCGCGGCTTGCCGGAGACGGCGCCGACTTACCCTTTGCCGGCGAGGTTGAGGCCTACATCCGCGACGCGCTGCGGCGGAAAAATCCGGAGCGCCCACTCGACACCAATGTGGAGTTCTTTACCGCGATCCTGCTCGACGCGTTGAAAATCCCGCGGCAGGCGTTTACGCCGATCTTCGCGGTCGCGCGCGCCGCCGGCTGGACCGCGCATGCCCGCGAGCAGCAGCGCGGCGGCAGGCTGATCCGGCCGAGTTCGGCCTATATCGGGGCAATGCCGGGGTGATTGGAAACCGTAGCCCGGATGGAGCTCAGCGTAATCCGGGACCGGTCGATAAGCGGATGAGAGAATCCCGGATTGCGCTGCGCTCCATCCGGGCTACGGAACGAATTACGCGCCGCGCACCACCGTCTTCAAATAATTATACGCCTTGATGATCTCGATCAGGCGGTCCTCGGTGGAGCGGTCGCCGCCATTGGCGTCGGGATGGTGCTGCTTGACCAGCGCCTTGTACTTCGCCTTGACCTCCTCGAGGGTGGCTTCGGCGGTGAGCCCCATCACCTGCAGCGCCTTTCGCTCGGCGTTCATCACCTTGCGGGTTTCGGCCTTGGCCTCGGCGCCCGGTCCGGGCCGCCAGCGGCCGCGGCCGTTGAGCTCGGAGAACATGCTGAAGGGATCTGAGGCGCTGTCAAAATCCTCGGCGGCCTGCTTGCCCTTCTTGCCGGCCGTGTTGGCGCCCATCTTCCAGGTCGGGCGATGGCCGGTCAGCGCATCCTTCTGGTAGCGCGCGACGGCGTCGGCATTCATGCCCTGGAAGAAATTGTAGTTCTGGTTGTATTCGCGGACGTGATTGAGACAGAAGTGAAAGTACTCCCGCGAATTCTCCCGGCCCTTGGGCGCGCGGTGCGGGCCCTTGTTCTGGCAGCCCGCCCACTCGCACATGGCGGCTTCCTCGCGCGCCTGCGCCTGCTGCTTCGCGCTCAGCTTGTTGGGCTTGATGCGAATGGAATCGAAGAATTTTGATGAATCAATTGCCATGGGTGACTTTGACTACGCAATGCCCGCGGCTTCAAGTCTTGACATTGCGAATCCCTCTCTTCGATGGCGCCATTGACGGAAAGCTGATGCAGAATTATCTGCCGTCATCATGAGCACCAAAGACGCTATCATAAACAAGTTGCGTGAAGCTTTCTTGCCGGAAAGCCTCGACGTGGCGGACGAATCTCATCTGCATGAGGGCCATGCGGGCCACCGGCCGGGCGGCGAGACGCATTTCAGGGTGTATATCGTATCTCCGGCCTTCGAAGGGAAGAGCCGGATCGAGCGCCATCGTATGGTAAATGCGACGCTTGCAGCGGAACTCAAGGGCTCCGTCCACGCGCTCGCCATCAAGGCGCAGGCGCCGGGAGAAACCGCCGGCCGGTAATTTGGCAAACCTGCCGCAAGAATATGAGCGTCCGCTGACGATGGAAATTTCGGCACACCCAGCCGAACGGTTGGTTGCGGACGCCGCCAGCTTCCTGTGAAGATCGGCCGGGACGGTAGAACCGATTTCGCAACTGTGAGACAATCACCGAAGCGGTGGATCAGGTTCCGTTCGGACGCGGGGGTCGGGCTGACCCCGATGCCGTCTCAGGTCGATGGGGTCGTCCGATGCGATATTGGGCACGCTTCAGATGGGCCGCCGCCGTGGCGCTGCTGGTTGCGGCCTCCCCAACCAGGGCGCACGCGCTGGATATGCCGAGCCCCTTTGTCCAGGAAGTGCTGATCAAGAGCATTCTGGTGACGCTCAACGATGCGGTGGCATCGGATAATTTCACGGTGCTCCACGCCAAGATTTCAAAGCCGTTCCGCGATCAGTTTCCGCCCGAGAAGCTGCGGGCCGTCTTCAAGGACCTGGTCGAGAAGCACGCCGTGTTCGACGCGATCGTCGCAAACCCGGTCATTCCGGATGAAGATGCGAAGATCGACGACAAAGGCGTGCTGCGCCTTAAAGGTCATTTCGACACGACGCCCAAAAAGGTGAAGTACCAGCTCGGCTTCATCCCCTCCGACGGTCAGTGGAAGCTCAGCGGCATCAGCATCGATATCGAATAACCGAATTGAAGCAAAGCATCAGCACTTTTGTGGTCATTGCAGCCCCCAAAGGGATGGTTCAATATGTTACGAAACTAGATCCGAGGGAAATCGATTGCCCGTAAGTTATTCTGAAGCCGCCGTCCGCCATTATGGCGACGCCGAAGAATTGGCGTCCACTCATCGATACGATGGAGCCGCACATTTAGTCGGCTTTGCAGCCGAGTGTGCCCTCAAGCATAGCATTGAAGCATTGCGTCCTCAAAACCGAGCGCCGCACGTCCACTTTCCCAGCTTGATCGAGGCGGCAAAGCGACACGTGAAGGGGCGAAACCGTCATCCCCTGTTCACGATCTTGCAAAGTCGTAACTTTATGGCGGGCTGGCGAATTGAGTATCGCTACGCATCTAATGGGACTGTGACTCCGCAACAGTATGACCTATGGCGTGCGCAAGCGCGTCGCGCGATGGGTGCAGCCCAAATTCGGGGTTAGACGAATGCCTGACCGAACGACGTATGATGATGCATTACCCAAATTCGCGGCAATCGTTGCACGCGTACTGGGAGACAAAGCCCCAATTGAGAATTTCTTCCTGCGCGATTCAAGTGGGCGACTTACTTTTGTCCATACTGAACATCTCGACCGAACTGACCGAAACAAAATCGTTCGGGAAGCGAGAGAGCTAGAACCATACGTGGAACGAGGCAGCGCCAGTGTAGCGTCTATTTCCGAGCTTTTCGATGTCGGGAATGCTGATACAGAGCCTGGATTGTTCGAGTACATACAGCACCCCGTCTACGAGGGATTTGCGCGAGTCGTCGAAAGAAGAATTGTCGGGCAGGATTGGCTCGAACGCCCACGCAACTCGATTCCAGGCACCCCTCCCATTGTGGTGTTCGGCAGTCATAAAGGAGGTGTAGGTAGATCGACTGCACTAGCAGTCGCGGCAAACTCATTGGCGCAAAACAATTATAATGTTCTTGTTTTGGACATGGATCTGGAGGCGCCCGGACTCGCTGGCTCACTACTTCCCCAGGGGGACAACGCGAAGTTCGGATCACTGGACTATTTCGTGGAGAGTGTTTTAGCCCCCGTTGACGACAGCTTTCTCGAGCAAATGGTTGCAGTAAGCGGACTTACCAAAGGAAGGGGCCGTGTGCATGTTTGTCCGGCCGTCGGAAGCATCGGTGAGACAAATGCGCAGAACGTTTTGGGTAAGATAGCGCGCGCCTATCTCGAAAGCGAAGATGAGAGAGGAAACTCTCTCAGCTTCTTGGAGAAAACACGCTCGTTAGTAGCTCGTCTCACCCAGGCAAATCGCTATGATGCAGTTTTCGTTGATGCACGAGCCGGATTGAATGAAGCAACGGCGGCAGCTTTCTTAGGATTAGGAGCCGACGTCCTCCTTTTTGGAGTCAACACACCTCAGACGTTTACAGGATACCGATACTTCTTATCCTATCTGCAACGATTCCGGCCAGAGTCTTCGGGTGAAGACGATTGGAGATTTCGTCTGCGCATGGTCCATGCCAAGGCATCGCCAGATCCAAAAAACCAGCAAAATTTCCGGACGCAATCGTTCGAACTATTTGCCGATTCAATTTACGATGAGGAGGAGGGTGTCGATGAGGCAAGCTTCAATTTCGACTACGATGACGCCACCGGCCCTCATTATGCTTGGCCCATACTTTATGATAGCAACTATTCGGAGTTCAACCCAATAGCTCAACCGGAGCAATTTTCGCGTTCGATGTATGAGCGAACATTTGGACCGTTTATCGATGCGCTTATGGATCGACTCAACTTAAGCAGATCCAAATGAACTCAATAGATCGCCGAGCTCTTAAGGCTATTCGTCAGACATTGGCCGAGTTGAACCCGGGTGATGCATCCCATCAAGCCGGAATAGCCCCGGATCCCGCAGTCATCTTTGCACCATCGTCTCACGCAAATGCATTAGACCCCGAACGCCCACTTGTAATCGGAAATCGTGGAGTCGGAAAAAGCTTTTGGTCAGCAGTCCTGGTTCACCCGGAAACGAGATTGCAAATCTCTAAAATCTATGGGCGCCTACGACTTCAAACTGTCGAAGCAGTGCTAGGCTTTTATGAAGATGCCGGGAAGGATGAAGGGCCCGCACCTTCTCCAGTATTGCTAAAACAACTTTTAGGCGTTGCCGAGCAACCAGAGGACATTTGGCGCGCCGTGCTCCTAAAGGCGCTGGCGCAAAAGTTTGACTTTCAAATTCCACGTTCGTTGCGCGAGTTGGTCATATGGACGACAGCAAATGTCGAGCAATCCGAGCAGTTCTTGCGTAAAGCTGACCGCGAGATCCAATCGTCCGGCTCAATCTTCCTAATAGTCTTTGACGCACTGGACCGCCTTGGTCGCGATTGGAGTACGATCTCGCATCTCTCGGAAGGGTTGCTCCGCTTTGCGCTGGAAGTCCGAGGATTTAAGGCGATTCGTGCAAAGATATTTATGCGAACTGACCAAGCCAATGACGACGATCTGTTTCGATTCGCCGACGCATCAAAGATCAGAGCAGATGCTGTAAAGCTCGTTTGGCAGCGAACGGAACTATTTGGGCTCCTCTACCAACAACTGCTCGCAAATAAAACCGCCAGTGATGCTCTGGTAGAGATCGGCCCTAGCTTCGGCCGTCTTGATGTACTGGCGTGATCTGCTGGAGGATGAGATAATCCAAGAGAAGCTCTTTTACCTCGTTGCGGGCGAATTTATGGGTGCGAGCGCTAAACGCGGAAGAACCTATTCTTGGCTCTTCGATCACTTGGCTGACGCTTTTGGTGAGACTAGTCCAAGGAGTTTTCTTACTGCCCTGCAAAGAGCTGCGAGCCACGGACCCCCGCCAGCCGACACGGCAATAGACCATAACGGAATTCGGGCAGGGGTGCAGGTAGCCTCGGAAATTCGTGTGGCGCAACTAAAAGAAGATTACGATTGGATTACGGAAGTTTTGCAAGCGCTAGAGGGTCTGGAAGTGCCCTGTGACCCAGCGGCGTTTAAAGGCCGTTGGAAGGAACGACTTACCGTCGAGAGAATTGAAGACGAGTCCGGGTCAGCCAACAAGCTGCTGCCTCTCGAGCTAGAACGACGGAAGTCGGATCCCGAAGGATCGCTACTCGTCGCACTCAGTAACATTGGGGTCGTTGAATTTCGCAACGAGACCCGGATCAATATGCCGGACATTTTTCGAGTTGCCGCAGGCATAAAGCGCCGCGGCGGAATCCGACCACCTGACGTAAATCGTCGTCGTTGATTGGTGGATTTATAGCGTCACCAGTTAGGAGCGATCTCGGCAAATATCCTAAGCACGAAACGCTCAGAACGCCGTCCCCGCCCGCTTCGGCTTCGGATCCTCGCCCTCAGCTTCGCGCGGTACCGGCGCGATCTTGAGCGCCGTGATGCGGTTGCGCTCACGGCGCAGCACGCGGAAGCGGAAGCCGTGGAAGGTAAAACTCTGGCCGCGCTCGGGGATCGAGCGCGCTTCGTGAATCACGAGGCCGGCGACGGTTGTTGCCTCTTCGTCCGGCAGATGCCAGTTCATGGCGCGGTTGAGATCGCGGATCGGCACCGAGCCGTCGACCACCACGGAGCCGTCGCTCTGGGCGCGGACGCCGGCCACCACGACGTCGTGCTCATCGGAAATATCGCCGACGATTTCTTCCAGAATGTCTTCCAGCGTCACCATGCCCTCGACTTCGCCATACTCGTCGACGACGAGCGCGAAGTGGGTCTTGCGGCGGCGGAACGCCTTCAATTGTTCTGACAAAGGCCGCATCTCCGGCACGAACCACGGCGGCAGCATGATGGCCGAAACGTCGATGTGGGAGGTGTCGCCTTCGGAAGCCCGGAGCGCGCGCAGCAGATCCTTGGCGTGCAGCACGCCGATGATGTTCTCCGGCTTGTCGCGCCACAAGGGTATGCGGGTGTATTCGGTGGCCAGCACCTCGCCGACCAGTTCGTCCGGCGGCAGATCGGCATTGATCATCACCATCGCGGTGCGATGAACCATGACGTCGGACACGGCCAGGTCGCCAAAGCGGAAGACATTTTGAATGTATTCGGCTTCACCGCTTTCGATCCCGCCGTGCTCGGCCGATTCTTCCACCAGCCCCTCGATCTCGGAGTCGGTAAGAATTTCGTGCTGCGAGGATTCCTGCACGCCGAGCAGGCGCAGAATCCCGCGTGAGGCGCTGTTAAGCAGCCAGTTCAGCGGCCAGAAGACCAGATAGGACAGATGAAGCGGATAGGCGATCCATTGCGAGACCGGCATCGGCTCCCGGATCGCGAGCGTCTTTGGCACCTGCTCGCCGATCACGATATGCAGCGAGGAGAACACCAGGAACCCGGCGAGGAACGATACGAAGTGCAGGGTACGTTCCGACATGCCGAGCGGAATCAGCAACGGCTCGAGCAGCGCCGAGACGGTGGGTTCGCCGACCCAGCCGAGCCCCAGCGAGGCCATGGTGATGCCGAGCTGGCAGCAGGCGAGATAGGCCTCGATGTTGCCCATCATGCCTTGCAGCAGGCGCGCGCCGAAGCGATCCTGCTCGACCATCGCCCGGATGCGAAAGCCGCGGCTCTTGACCAGCGCAAACTCGGCGGCCACGTAGAATGCGTTCGCCGCGAGCAGCAGGGTCGCGAGCAGCAGATTGAACGCGGTCGAACTCATGTATGCCTCGTGGCGGTCCCGGCCCCGCGCGACGCCGGCGTCAGGCTGCGTCCCGACAATCCCGTTCTCATCCCGACAACTTCTGTTGCAGGAAATCGCGCACCAGCGCCGGCTCGACGTCGTTTGCGACCACCGCGCGGCCAACCGCCTGCAGCAGGATGAATGTGAGCTTGCCGCGCTTGACCTTCTTGTCCTGCGCCATCAGCGCCATCAGGGCGTCGGCGTCCTTCAGCCCCTCCTGGGCGAAGCCCGCGATGTCCTGCAAATGGGTCGGCAGGCCAACCGAAGCAAGATGGCGCTCGACGCGGGCGGCATCGGCCTCGGAGATCATGCCGAGTTTGGCGGAAAATTCCGCCGCCAGCACCATCCCGACGGAGACGCCTTCGCCGTGGAACAGGCGATCGGAAAAGCCGGTCGCCGCCTCCAGCGCATGGCCGAACGTGTGGCCGAGATTGAGCAGCGCGCGCTCGCCGTTCTCGCGCTCGTCGCGGGAGACGATCGCAGCCTTGGCGCGGCAGGAGGTCGCAATCGCGTGCTCGCGCGCCGCGCCGCCGGAGAAGATGTCGGCGTGGTTGGCTTCGAGCCAGCTGAAAAAGGCTTCATCGCCGAGCACGCCATATTTTGCGACTTCGGCGTAGCCGGCGCGGAACTGGCGCAGCGACAGCGTATCCAAAACCGACGTATCGGCGATGACAAGCACCGGCTGATGAAACGCGCCGAGCAGGTTCTTGCCCTGCGGCGAGTTGATGCCGGTCTTGCCTCCGACCGAGGAATCTACCTGGGCCAACAGCGAGGTCGGCACCTGCACGAAATCGACGCCACGGCGCAGAATCGCCGCCGCGAAGCCGGCGAGATCGCCAACCACGCCGCCGCCGAGCGCGATCACCAGATCGTTGCGCTCGATCCTGGCCGCAATCAGCGCCTCAGAGACCTTTTCGAGACCGGCATAGGTCTTCGACACCTCGCCTTCCTCGACGATGACGCGTGACGTCTGGATGCCGGCTTCCGCCAGCGAACGCTCGGTTGGCTCCAGCCAGTGCTTGGCCACGGTGCGGTCGGTAACGATGGCGGTCCGCACACCGGGGCGCAGCGCGGCGACACGCGCGCCGAGCGAGGCCAGCACGCCGCGGCCGATGACGATGTCGTAGGCACGCTCGCCGAGGGCGACGTCGACCGTGATATCGGCGGAATGTTTCAGTGGCGCAGTCATGGCGTAACGCTGATCCCGTCGGTTGTCGGCTGGGCAGAAGGGCTGCCTACGCACAGCCGGGCGCGCAGGGCATCGATACATTCGTCGACGATACGGTCGTGCGGCACATCGCGCGACAGGATGATCAGGTCGGCCGTCCGATAGACCGGCTCGCGCGCCTCGAGCAGACGGCTGACGGTCGCAGTCGGATCCTCGGTCTGCAGCAGCGGCCGGTCGGCGCGGCGCCTGACGCGCTTCATGATGATTTCGACATCCGCTTGGAGCCAGATCGAGATGGCTTTGTCGCGGATGCGGTTGCGGGTCTCCTCGCGCATGAAGGCACCGCCGCCGGTGGCGATCACGGCCGGGCCGCTGTCGAGCAGCCGCGCGATCACCCGCGCCTCACCGTCACGGAAATGCGGCTCGCCATGGGTTTCGAAAATGTCCGGGATCGACATCCCGGCCGCCGCCTCGATCTCGATATCGGCGTCGAGAAACGGCAGCCGCAGCCGGGCCGCCAGCCGCCGGCCGATGGTGGACTTGCCGGCGCCCATCATGCCGACCAGCACGACCGAGCGCCTTCCCAGCGCCGACGTGATGTCGGCCTCCTGGGGGGTGGTCGCTGGTGCCGGTGCGGCGGTCTCGGACATCAAAAACTCGGTCGTTTTGCGGGATTTGCCCGCGGCTGCGACACCTATACTACCCCCATTGACGCCCCCGCCAGAGACTCTTGCCATGGGGATGGGAACATGATGGATGATTTCATTGGTTAATTCGCCGCCCTGAGCCCCCTATGCCCAGTTTGTTCCGCTTTCTGACGGTCGTCGGCATCATCGCCGGGGTGATCTATGGCGTGATTTTTTCGCTGGCGAATTTCGTCACCCCAAAGTCCCGGGAAATGACGGTCACCATCCCCGCGGACAAGTTCCTCAAGAGGTAAGCGCCGCGGCGATTTCCGCGGTCAGCCTTTCGGCATGTTCCGGTCTATAACGCTGCGCGCAGCAAGCGCATGAAAAGTCGCGTGCCCTCATCCAGGCTCTGGCCAGCGTCCTTCGCATCTTTGATGCCCTCTATCGCCGCGACGATCATGCCGGCCACGTCGGCAGGCTTGGCCTTGAGAAGCTGCAAGGAAATGGCGCCACTTGCGTCTGCATCAGACAGAGCTTGTGCGAGCAGAGCCACCAGCTTGGCCCGTGCCCCAAGGGTAATGTCCCTGGCCAACGTCATGTTGACGTCGAACAGCTCGGCCGCGTCGGCGCTGCCGGCGAACGGCGCAACCAGTTCTCGCTGGAAAGCCGCGAGCGCCGACTCGATCCGGCTGAAAACGTCGCCATCGGCCGCGAGCGCCGCCTCGACGTTCTGCATGGTACGGGCATGCGCACGCGCAGACCCTGCCCGGAACAGCTCCTCCTTGCTGCTGAAGCTTAGATAAAGCGCCGCGCGCGACATGCGTGCCGCACGCGCGATGTCGGCCATCGAAGTCTTGCGAAAACCGTGACGCACGAAAACCGGCAACGCCGCGTCGAGAATAGCCTCGGACTTCTGGTCAGCTTGCTCCATCTGGGCACTCTGACAGTTTTCGTCCAATTCGTCAAAAACAACTAGACAATAATTGTCCAAATGTCTAACGAGGCGCGGCCGGCACTTCCGCAGGCCGAGGAGTTGATAATGCCTTCCACATTGAACGACCCAGCGCCTGTCACTGTTCTCGTCACGGGTATCGGCGGATTCCTCGGCGGACATATCGCCAAGCAATTGCTGGCAGCCGGCTATCGCGTTCGAGGCAGTGTGCGCAGCATCGGCGTTTGCGACAGGATCAGGCGCCAGCTTGGTCCCGTTACGGCGACCGAGGCGCTTAGCTTTGTCGAGGCGGACCTTTGCTCCGATGCCGGATGGGATGTCGCGCTCAGGGAATGCCGCTACGTCATTCACACGGCCTCGCCTTTTCCGGCGACCTTGCCAAAGGACGCGAACGTAATGATCCGAACCGCGCGGGACGGCACGCTTCGTGTGCTGCGCGCTGCCCACCAAGCCGGCGTAGCGCGCGTGGTGCTGACATCGTCGATCGCGGCCACCAATCATGGCAACGGGCAGGCCCCCTTCACCGAGAACGACTGGACGGATCCGGCCAGCGCCCGGGCGACGCCCTACTACCGGTCGAAAACGCTGGCCGAGCAGGCAGCCTGGACCCTTGCGAAGGAAACCGGACTTGATCTGGCTGTCATCAATCCCGCCACCATCTTTGGGCCGCTGCTCGGCCCGGAACACGGCACGTCGGTGGGGCTGATCAGGCAAATGATGAGCGGCCAGCTCCGGCGTGTTCCGCGCTTCGGCTTTTCGGTTGTCGATGTGCGAGACGCAGCCGACGCCCATGTCCGGGCAATGACGCACCCGGACGCGTCCGGCCAGCGCTTCATCGTCGGCGGGCGGTTCTTCTGGTTGAGAGAATTGGCCGCAGTGCTGGCAAAGTCGTTTCCGGCGCACGCTGCGCATTTGCCGTCAGGCGAAGTGCCGGACTGGATGGTGAGGGCGATGGCCCCCTTCAGCGCGCGTTCGCGCATGATCGTTCACGAGCTCAATCGCGACCTGAGCGTAAGCGCCGCCAAGGCGCAGCGGGTCCTGAGCTGGAAAGCGCGGCCCGACGAGGATTGCATCCGCGCCACCGCGCACAGCCTGATCGACCACGGTCTCATCGCGGCAGCCTAGATCGGCGGCTGCAGCCCGGTCCCCCACGATAGCCCTTTCACGAATCACACGATCGAGGAGAACACGTAATGTCCACATATACGGCCGATCAGGACCCATCGCCCGAAGCCGAATTCATCCGCGACACCGAGCGCACCCGACTTCGCGCGCTGGTCGAAGGCGACATGGAGACGGCCGGGCGACTTCATGCGACCGAGTTCCAGTTGATTACGCCGATCGGAATGGCCTTGTCCAAGAACGATTATCTGGGAGCGATTGCGAGTGGGCAGATCAAATATCTGGCTTGGGAGCCTGGACCCATCGCCGTGCGATATCACCACAGCCACGCGGTGATCCGGTATCGCGCCAGGCTCGAAGTGGCCTTCGGCGGCCACAGGGTCGCGCCAGCTGATTACTGGCACACCGACACCTACGAACATCGCGATGGAGAATGGGTGGTGGTTTGGTCGCAGGCCACCGCGATCAGCCCGATGCCGTAGCTTCCCTGCAATCTCCAATCGCGTGTTTGAAAAGTCTCCGTCCCGCCCCGATCATGCGCTATCAAAGCGAATGCGCACCACACCTTCAGATGCGAAACTGACCAACCTGTTCCTCGACATGCTCGCGGCGGAACAGGGCGCGGGCGACAACACGCTCGACGCCTACCGCCGCGACCTCACGGATTTTTCCGAATTTCTCGGCCGCAAGGGACAAAATTTTGCCGGCGCCGGGACGGATGCGCTGCGGGACTACCTCGCCGACCTCGACACCCGCGGCTTCAAGTCCTCCAGCGTGGCGCGCCGGCTGTCGGCGATGCGGCATCTGTTCCGCTTCCTCCTGAACGAGCGCATCCGTAGCGACGATCCGGCGGCGATCCTGTCCGGCCCGAAGCGTGGCCGGGGCTTGCCGAAGGTGCTGTCGATCGCGGATGTCGACCGCATGCTGACGCGGGCCAAGGAATTGACGCTAGGCCAGAACGCTTCGCCGCAGCAGCGGCTGCGCGCGATGCGGCTGTATTGCCTGCTGGAGGTGCTCTACGCCACCGGCCTACGCGTCTCGGAACTGGTGGCGCTGCCGCTGTCGGCCTCGCGGCGCGACGCCCGCATGATCGTGGTGCGCGGCAAGGGCAACAAGGAACGGCTGGTGCCGCTCAACGAAGCGTCGCGGCAGGCGATGGCCGACTATCTCGCCGCGATGGAAGCGCTCAAGCCCGAGAACAAGAAAAACGCGCCCAGCTCGAAATGGCTGTTTCCCTCCTTCGGCGAGAGCGGCCATCTGACGCGGCAGCATTTTGCGCGCGACCTGAAGGAACTGGCGGCGGCCTCGGGCCTCGCGCCGCGGCTGGTCTCCCCGCACGTGCTGCGCCACGCCTTTGCCAGCCACCTGCTGCATAACGGCGCGGACCTGCGCATCGTGCAGACGCTGCTCGGCCATACCGACATCTCCACCACACAGATATACACCCACGTGGTCGAGGAGCGGCTGAAAAGCCTGGTGCGCGACCTGCATCCGCTGGCGGAGAAGTAAACTTCGTCGCACGCCACGCCTTGACTTCCGAGCGATCTCCCCCGAAACAGCCGTCCCGCCCGCGGCCTTGTTTGGCGCGCTTTCGGCAACCCGGGGTCACCTGGGCCGAATGCACGCTAAATCATTGAAGATGCGTGCTTTCCTTAAGCGAATCGAAACCGCTTCGCCTCAAAGCACGTTGTTACCTATATTGTTTCGATGCCGGATCAGATGCGCAGCTATCTCGACTTTGAAAAACCAGTCGCCGAACTAGAGGCCAAGGTCGATGAACTGCGTGCGCTGGCGGCGTCCGGCAGCGACATCGGCGACGAAATCGCGCGCATAGAGGACAAGGCGCAGCAGGCGCTGAGCGACCTCTACGCCAATTTGACGCCATGGCAGAAGACGCTGGTGGCGCGCCATCCGCAGCGCCCGCATTTCACCGATTTCGTCAACGCGCTGATGACGGAATTCACGCCGATGGCCGGCGACCGCAAATTCGCCGAGGACGAGGCGCTGGTGGGCGGCTTCGGCCGCTTTCGCGGCGAGAGCATCTGCGTGGTCGGCCAGGAAAAGGGCGCCACCACCGACGGCCGCATCAAGCACAATTTCGGCATGGCTCGCCCGGAAGGCTATCGCAAGGCCGTCCGGCTGATGGAGATGGCCGATCGTTTCGGCATTCCGGTGCTGTCGATCGTCGATTCCGCCGGCGCCTATCCCGGCATCGGCGCCGAGGAGCGCGGCGTGGCGGAAGCGATCGCACGCTCGACCGACACATGCCTCTCGCTCGGCGTCCCCAATATCGCGATCATCACCGGCGAGGGCATGTCGGGCGGCGCCATCGCCATCACCACCGCGAACAAGGTGCTGATGTTCGAACACGCGATCTACAGCGTGATCTCCCCGGAGGCGGCCTCCTCGATCCTGTGGCGCGACGGCACCAAGGCCCAGGAAGTCGCCAACGGCATGAAGATCACCGCCCAGGACATGCTGCGATTCGGCGTGATCGACCAGATCCTGAAAGAACCCTCCGGCGGCGCCCACCGCGATTCCGTTGCCATGATCTCGGCCACGGGCGATGCGATCGCCGAGGCCTTCAACGACCTACGCAATCTGGACGCGGACGGCATCCGCCGGCAGCGACGGCAGAAATTCCTCGATATCGGCCGCAAGCTCGGCTGATTGCCCCTTACCCCCTGGATGGGGTCGGCCGGCCCGGCATATCCCCATTCGTTAACGCCGCCTTAAAGGTGCTTTATTTCGTCGGATCACTTGATTCGGCCCTAATTAGGCCCAGACCCAGTCTTTAAACTCTATTGACCATGCTTGGCCGTGGAAGCGGCTGGCGCATCGCGTTCGGGTTGCGGCGCGGAAGGTCAAAGGGTACTATTTTATGCATTGGCTTCAGGGCATGTTCGCTGTGATTTGGGGTGCGAAAATGCCCGGTGGGTGTGGAGCTTAGCCTTTGATTAACCGCTCGCTGGTTCGCGCGCTCGTCACGTCGGCTGCCCTCGCGGGCGCAGGCGCACTGCTGGGCAGTTGCAACGGCGACGACATCTCACTGGCCAACAACGCCAAGGCCAACCAGCCAGTCCCGCCAAAACTGATCGCCGACATGACGGCGAAAGACATGGACCTGCAGTCGCCGATCCTGGTTCGCCTGTTCAAACAGGAAGCCGAACTCGAGATCTGGAAGCAGGACCGCTCCGGCCGTTTCGCGCTGCTGAAAACCTATCCGATCTGCCGCTGGTCGGGCGATCTCGGACCCAAGGTCCGCGAGGGCGACCGCCAGGCGCCGGAAGGCTTCTATGCGATTTCACCGGCGCAGATGAACCCGCAGTCGGCCTATTACCTCTCCTTCAACACCGGCTATCCGAACGCGTTCGACAAAGCGCTGGGGCGGACCGGCTCGCAGCTGATGGTGCATGGCGACTGCTCATCGCGCGGCTGCTACGCGATGACCGACGAGCAGATCGCGGAAATCTATTCGCTGGGCCGCGAATCCTTCTTCGGCGGCCAGAAATCGTTCCAGCTGCAGGCCTATCCGTTCAAGATGACGCCGATGAACATGGCGAAGCATCGCAACAATCCGAACATGCCGTTCTGGAAGATGATCAAGGAAGGCAATGATCATTTCGAGGTGACGAAGCAGGAGCCGAAGGTCGATTTCTGCGAGAAGAAATACGTGTTCGATGCCGCCAAGCCGCCGAACGCCACGCGCGACCTGGTATTCGACGCTTCGGCCAAGTGCCCGGCCTATGTGATTCCCGACGAGGTCGCTGACGCCGTCCGCGAAAAGCAGGCGACCGACCTTGCCGAAACCGCGCGGCTGATCGCAAAGGGAACGCCGGTCGCCCGGGCCAACACCGGCATCGACGGCGGCATGCACCGGGTGTTCGCCGCCCGTGTGCCTGAAGCCAGCACCGGCCTTTCAGAGCCCGGCGACGGCTCAAGCCTGTCGCTGATGGCGCGCGCTCCCGGCACCGTTCCCTCCCACGTCAATCCGCCCAAGGCGCCCTCCGATAATCTGCTGATGGGTACGCCGGAACCGCCGAAGCTTGCCGCAGCCCCGGCTCCCACCCCTGCCGCGGCACCAACGCGCGTCGCCAATGCGGCGCCGCCGGCCCAGAATGACGGGTTCTTCTCCAATCTTGCTCGCAAGGTCGGTATCGGCGGCGCGGCTGACGCTACCGCAAGCACGCCGCCTTCGAAGCCGAAGGTCGAGGCCAAGCAAACCGCGCCCCGTCCCGAGGCGGCGGCGCCGAAGACCACGGCGCCAAAGCATGACAGCAAACAGGCCGCCGCCCGGCCGCCGCTAAGATCGTCGGTGTCCGACACCCCGGCCTCCGCCAAGGACAATCAGGTCGCCGGTTCCGCACCGATCGTGCCGCCGAACTCGTTCGACAGCCGCTTCGGCGCGGTGAAGTAACGGCTTCACTTGCTGCCACGGCCAAAGCCGCCGCATGCCCCGCGAACGCAAACGCAACTTTCCGAATTCCCCGACAGTCTTTATCGCAACGACGCCCGCGGCGCAGAGCGCGGTCGAGTCATGAAGCCGCTTCGTCCTGCGGCACGAGGCCGACGCCGGTGACGGGCTTCGTTGCGAGCGTGACGATGGGGTCGGCCCGGCGGCTTGCGGCGATCGCGATGGCGCAGACCACATAGAAGCACGCGCCGAGCGCATAGGTCTTGGCGATACCGAACTGGATCGACAAGGCCATACCCAGCACCGACGCCAGCATCGACGTAACCCCGTTGGTGCTCCAGAAGAACGGCAACAGCGCTTCTTGACGGCGCCAGATACTGAGGCCGAGCGGAAACATCATCCCCATGCAGAACGCCGGAGGTGCCAGCAGCAGGACTGAAACCAGAATGCGCATGTCGGTTGGTTGCGACCGCGTCCAGGTGGTAACCAGCGGCGTTAGCAGCCCGGCTGCCACGATCGTGATCAGGAGGACTGCAAACCTCCAGACAATGGCGCGTGGCCGAGGGGTATCCGCGCCGACTGTGGCACTGCCGATACCGCTGAAGAGAAGAATCGTAAAGAGCACCACGCTCAGCCCGTAGACGGGATGGCCGAGGAAGACCATCAGGCGCTGCATTTGCGATATCTCGATCAGCATGAAACCCATCCCGATCGCACTGAAATAGGCCATTGGCGGCGCCAGCGTCGATAACGGCATCCGCCTCGCAAGACCGAGGAAGGGCAGAACGATGTAGTATCCGCAGGCAAGGAGCGCGACGATGATCAGCAAGCCGGTCATGCTGACCGCAACATTGTTGTTCATTCCTCCCCATGGATACATGTTCGTCAGATCGCCGAGGCGCGACGTGAAGAAGAAGAACGGCTTGTCATCCGTCGATGGAGCGATGTTCTCCGGCAAAGAATCGAAGAATGCTGCGTCCGCCTTGTCGGACAACAACGTCGAGGTGACGGCATCAAAGGCGACATCCGGCCCCAGGAATATCTTGAATCCCTGCGCCTGGAGCCTTCCGCGTGCCTCCTGCCATTGCGCATCGGTGAACGCGTCGGGCCGCGTAATGACCGTTACGATGTTGCCCACGTTCAGCGCGACCACATGATGCCGGAGCTCGGCGGCCGGCACGCCCTTGCGCTGCAAGGCGCTGGCCGCGATCGCAATCAGCCGGTAGAATTCGCCGCGGTGCTTGTCCCCGTCGTACCAGCGCGAAACCGACAGCAGCCCGCCAGGCTTCAGTGCGCGGTAGAAATCATCCCACGCTTCGACGGTATAGAGACGGTTTTCCGTGAGCGTCAGACCACCTGCCGCCGTCGCCGCCCAGGTGTCGATCAGTGAAATCTGGACCAGGTCGTACCGCTCGGACGAGTGATTGATATAGCTTCGCGCTTCGGCATTGACCAGGGAAACGCCGGGCTGGCGCTCGAGATGGCCGGCGAAATCGGCGAATTTTTCGGTGAGCACCTCAAAGATCGCCGGATTGATCTCAATGCCGCGTATCTGCTTGGCGCCGAAAACCAGACCGGAAAGGATGTCGCGGCCGCCACCAACGCCAACGACCGCGACGTCGGCGGCGGGCTGTACGAGGTAGGCGGCATTGATGACGTCATCTTTCAGGTAGCTGAGTTTGCCAACGTCGCCATCGTACCTGGTGATGACCGTGCCTGCATCGGCATCGATATCGATATAATGCTGGTCAACCCTGACCTCGGACGGGCGGGCCAGTCCCCAGCCGAACGGGGCTTTCCCGGCCCACTCCCGCACCCGTACCCGCGAATAGGTATTCCAGCGCTCGAACAGCGTGCCGGCCTGCTCCTCACCCTTGGCCCAGAACACACCGAGGTGGCTCTTTCCGGTCAGGTCAAGGCCGGTATGCACTGTGGCCGCAACGGCCATTGCCAGTGCGATAGCGCCGCTCAAGCGAAGGCTGCGGACCTCATCGCTGTTCCGGATGACAATCCAGCCCACGCCGGCAGAGAGGGCTGCGATCCATAACGTGGCACTGACGGGATCGATCACCAGCAGCAGGAAGATCACGCCGAGACATCCAACTGCGGCCCCCACAAGATCGGCTGCGTAGAGCCATCCGCCGCTATATGGCAAACGGGTCAGCAAGAGCGTTATGCAGACGCCGCCTTCGGTGAAAGGCCACACGAAGGCGATGATCGCCAGCGCAAGGACGATCGCCACGGCTTCACCGGACACCAGGAGCGGCAAGCACAACAGCCCGACCATTGCGCCAACACTGCCGAGTGCGAACCACGATGCGTGGCGCGCGAATTCGACGCCAACCCGTTCGGACGTATAGCGTTCGGGCTTGCCGTAGACCTCCATCGCTCCGCGGGTCAGCCCGAGCATGGCCAGTGAAATGGCGGCGAACGCGAAATGATAATAGAGCATAACGCTGAAGAAGCGCGTTATCAGTATCTGGTAGGAAAGCGTCGCCGACGCCAGCACGAAGATCGCCAAATAATAGCGGCCGTGAATCTTGGATATGGATTGCAAGACGCTGCCCTCTGATGGAGCCCCAGAACGGGTTCTATAGGTGCGCTTGGCAAACTCGCGCAACGCGCCATCGAGAAATTAGACACAACCTCCTAACAACCCGTTGAAATGCCCGCAAAGATTGATGATTTGCAAGCACTCTCCGTTACTTTAGTCCCAGGTTGCAGGGCCGGCGCACGGTATCCCGCCCTCAAGGGCGAGTTCAGCCGTCCAGAAAGGTGCGAGCCAGCAGTCGCTGGCTTAACGGCCTCGCCAACCGATGCCTCAGCTCAAGCTCACCCGTATTTGCCGTGGCAGTGCTTGTACTTCTTGCCGCTGCCGCAGGGGCAATCCTCGTTGCGGCCGACCTTGCCCCAGCTTGCAGGGTTTTTCGGATCGCGATCGGCGGCAATGGCCTCGGGTACCAGCGAGGCGTTGGCGAAGGCCATCTCGTCTTCGCCGGTATTCGGATCGAATTTGTGCGGCTCCATCGCCGGCAGCGGTTGCTGCTCTTCCGGCGGCACGATCTCGACGCGCATCAATTGCGCCGTCACCGCCTCGCGCAGATGCGCGGTCATCGCCTCATACAGGCCGAAGGCTTCCGACTTGTATTCCTGCAACGGATCGCGCTGGCCGTAGCCGCGCAGGCCGATCACCTGACGCAGATGATCGAGCATGATCAGGTGCTCGCGCCAGAGGTGATCCAGCGTCTGCAGCAGGATGGTCTTCTCGACGTAGCGCATCACGTCGGGGCCCCATTGCGCGACCTTGGCCGCCATGTGCTCGTCGACGCGCTGCTCGATCCGCGTCAGCAATTCCTCGTCGGCAATACCCTCTTCCTTGGCCCATTCGTCGACCGGCAGGTCGACGTCGAGCACGCGCTTCAGTTCTTCCTTGAGGCCCGCGACATCCCACTGCTCGGCATAGGCGTGTTCCGGCACATGCTTGACGACGATGTCGTCGATGAAGTCATGACGCATGTCCGCGACCATTTCGGCCACGCTGTCGCTCTTCATCAGCTCCACGCGCTGCTCGAAGATCACCTTGCGCTGGTCGTTCTGGACGTTGTCGAACTTCAGCAGGTTTTTGCGGATGTCGAAGTTGCGGGCTTCGACCTTCTGCTGCGCCTTTTCCAGCGCCTTGTTGATCCAGGGATGGATGATGGCCTCGCCCTCTTGCAGGCCGAGCCGCTGCAGCATGCTGTCGAGCCGGTCGGAGCCGAAGATCCGCATCAGATCGTCTTCCAGCGACAGGAAGAATTTTGAGCGTCCCGGATCGCCCTGGCGGCCGGAACGGCCGCGCAACTGGTTGTCGATGCGGCGGGATTCATGCCGCTCCGAGCCCATGATGTAGAGCCCACCCGGCTTGGTGATGGTCTTGGCCGGCTTATTGCCCTTGGCAGGCTCGACCTCGACCACGTCCTCGGCCTTCAGCACGATCTCGCGGAAGCGTTCGATGTCGGCCTTGATCTGTTCGATCTTTTTGGCCTTCTCGGCCTCGTCGGTAATGTCAGCGGTCTCCTGCTGGATCCGCATATCGAGCGAACCGCCGAGCTTGATGTCGGTACCGCGGCCGGCCATGTTGGTCGCGATCGTGATCGCGCCGGGAACGCCGGCTTCGGCGACGATGTAGGCTTCCTGTTCGTGGAAGCGCGCATTCAAAACCGCAAACAGCTTTGCAGGCTTGCCCGCACGCGCCGCGGCGTAGAGCTTCTCCATTCCGGACTGCGAACCGAAATCGATCTGCTTGTAGCCGTGCTTCTTCAAATAATCGGCCAGCACTTCCGACTTTTCGATCGAGGCGGTGCCGACCAGCACCGGCTGCAGCCGCTTGTTGGCGCGTTCAATCTCGGCCAGGATCGCGGCGTATTTCTCGTTCTGGGTGCGGTAGACCTCATCGTCCTCGTCGAGACGCGCCACCGCTACGTTGGTCGGGATTTCCACGACCTCGAGCTTGTAGATGTCGAACAGTTCGTCGGCTTCGGTCAGCGCCGTACCGGTCATGCCGGCGAGCTTTTGGTACATCCGGAAATAGTTCTGGAAGGTGATCGAGGCCAGCGTCTGGTTTTCCGGCTGGACCTGGACGTGTTCCTTGGCTTCCAGCGCCTGGTGCAGGCCTTCGGAATAGCGGCGGCCCTGCATCATGCGGCCGGTGAACTCGTCGATGATGATGACTTCGCCGTCGCGGACGATGTAGTCCTTGTCGCGGTTGAACAGCGTATGCGCCCGCAGGGCCTGGTTGACGTGGTGGACCACGGAGACGTTTTCGACGTCGTAGAGCGATTCGCCCTTGAGCTGGCCGGCATCGCGAAGCAGATTTTCGAGCTTCTCCATGCCGCCTTCGGTAAGCGTCACCGTGCGCTGCTTCTCGTCGACCTCGTAATCCGTCTTGTCGAGCTTGGGGAAGAAGGTGTCGATGGTGTTGTAGAAATCCGAGCGGTCGTCGAGCGGGCCGGAGATGATCAGCGGCGTGCGCGCCTCGTCGATCAGGATCGAGTCGACTTCGTCGACGATGGCGTAGAAGTGGCTGCGCTGGACCATGTCCTCGAGCCGGTACTTCATGTTGTCGCGCAGATAGTCGAAACCGTATTCGTTGTTGGTGCCGTAGGTGATGTCGCGCGAATAGGCTTCCTTGCGCTCGGCATCGTCGAGACCGTGGACGATCACGCCGACGGTCAGTCCGAGGAACTGGTAGATCTGGCCCATCCATTCAGAGTCGCGACGTGCGAGGTAGTCGTTGACGGTGACGACATGGACGCCCTTGCCGGCCAGCGCGTTGAGATAGACCGCCAGCGTTGCCACCAGCGTCTTGCCTTCGCCGGTCTTCATCTCGGCGATGTCGCCCTCATGCAGCACCATGCCGCCGATCAGCTGGACGTCGAAATGCCGCTGGCCGAGGGTGCGCTTGGCGGCCTCGCGCACGGTGGCGAAGGCCGGAACCAGGAGGTCATCGAGCGTCTTGCCGTCGGCAAGCTGCTGGCGGAACTCGGCGGTGCGCGCTTTCAGCGCCTCGTCCGACAGCGCGGCAAGCTCGGGCTCAAGCGCGTTGATGTCGTTGACGCGGGACTGATACCCCTTCACCCGCCGGTCGTTGGCGGAGCCGAAAAACTTGCGGGCGAGCGCGCCGATCATGCCAATTCCTGCCTTTGCCGTTACTTGCGTTGCAAGCCGTGACGTGGTCCACCAAGTTGCTTATCAACTCACCGTGACGCATCGCGGCAAATACCCCGTTCCGGGGCATCATCCGCCTAATGAGTGGGAATTAAGCAATCCAAGGTTCAACGGCAAAAAACGCAGCAAAATAAGCGCTATCGCCGCCGTACGATCCGGCACAGATATGGCTGGGTTGGGGCCTTGTCAACGTGGGTCCATCTGTCAAGGAATTCATCATTTTGACAGACTTTTCGCGTTGCCAAGGCCGCATGATTGGGCGAGTGTCCCGCCGCCTTTGCCGCCCCTTCTTCAAGACAAGGATTTTCCATGACCACCTCGTTCCCGGAAACGAAAACCGGCCTGCGCTTCGGCCTCGCCTCCCTGGCCGCGACGGCCTGTCTGGCCGCGGTTCTGGCCGCCAGCCTGCCGGTTCGTGCCCAGGACAACCCCGTTCTCGCCAAGGTTAACGGTGTCGAGATCCGCCAGAGCGATGTGGCGCTCGCGGAAGAGGAACTCGGCCCCAGCCTCGCGCAAATGGACCCGGCGACCAAGAAGGACAATGTGCTGGCCTTCCTGATCGACCTGAAAATCGTCGCCAAGGCCGCCGAGGACAAGAAGGTCGAGAATTCCGAAGACTTCAAGAGGCGCCTGGCGTTCAGCCGCAGCCGCCTGCTGATGGACAACCTGCTCGCCACCGAGGGCAAGGCTGCGACCACCGACGAGGCCATGAAGAAGGTCTATGAGGAGGCCGCCAAGCAGATCACCGGCGAAATGGAAGTCCACGCCCGGCACATCCTGGTCGAGACCGAGGACGAGGCCAAGGCGATCGCGGAAGAACTGAAGAAGGGCGGCGACTTCGCCGAACTGGCGAAGAAGAAGTCCAAGGACCCCGGTGCCTCCGATGGCGGCGATCTCGGCTTCTTCACCAAGGAACAGATGGTGCCGGAATTCTCCGCCGTGGCCTTCACGCTCGAACCCGGCAAGATCTCCGATCCCGTCAAGTCGCAATTCGGCTGGCACATCATCAAGGTCGAGGAAAAGCGCGCCCGCAAGGCCCCCGACTTCGAGCAGGTCAAGGCCCAGATCGAGACCTATGTGACGCGCAAGGCGCAGGCCGAATACGTCGCCAAGCTGCGTGAGGCCGCCAAGGTCGAGCGCATGGACAAGCCGGCCGAAGCCGCCAAGCCGGACGCCGCCAAGCCTGCGGATTCCAAGATGGCGCCCCCGGCGAAGAAGTAAAAAATCGCTGTTACTTCTTTCAGACCGATAGTATCTACCATCGTCATGGCCGGGCCGAAGCGCCCGGCCGTTCCATGTCTGGGGACCTGTTGACCGGCCCTGAAGGCGTGGATGGCCGGGCCAGGTCCGGCTACGGTTGATCTGGTCGAAGAAGGTGCACCCATGTCCACACCCGTCTCCCCTCTCGCCCCGATCGATGTCCCCGAGATGCCCGCGATCGCGGGTGTGAAACTCGCCACCGCCGCCGGCCGGCATCCGCTACAAGGGGCGGACCGACGTGCTGCTCGCCGTCATGGACAAGGGCACCACGGTCGCCGGCGTCTTCACCAAATCGAAATGCCCGTCCGCTCCCGTTGAATGGTGCCGCGCCAAGCTCGGCCGGGGACAGGCCCGCGCGCTGGTGGTGAATTCCGGCAACGCCAACGCATTCACCGGCAAGACCGGCAAGCAGTCGACGGCGCTGACCGCGCAAACCGCAGCGAAGGCAGTCGGCTGCACGACCGGCGACGTGTTCCTGGCCTCCACCGGCGTAATCGGCGAGCCGCTCGACGCCACCAAATTCGACGGCGTGCTGGCGACGCTGACTGAGGCCGCCACGCCCGACCACTGGATGGATGCTGCCAAGGCAATCATGACCACCGATACTTTCCCGAAGGTCGCAACCGCTACGGTGAAACTCGGCAAGGCCAAGGTCACCATCAACGGCATGGCCAAGGGCGCCGGCATGATCATGCCCGATATGGCGACCATGCTGTCCTTTGTGTTCACTGACGCGCCGCTGTCGTCGGCCGTGCTGCAGTCGCTGCTCAAGAGCGGCGTCGAGGATACGTTCAACGCCGTCACCATCGACAGCGACACCTCGACGTCGGACACCCTGCTCGCCTTTGCGACCGGCGCGGCCGCAGCCCGCGGCGCGCCGAAGATCAGCCGCGCCAGCGACCCGCGCCTGAAGGCGTTCGCCAAAGCCTTCCGCGACGTGCTCGCCAACCTTGCCGAACAGGTGGCCCGCGACGGCGAAGGCGCGCGCAAGCTGGTCGAGGTGATCGTCGAAGGCGCGACCACAAAAACCTCGGCGCGCCGAATCGCAATGTCGATCGCGAATTCGCCGCTGGTGAAGACGGCGATCGCCGGCGAGGACGCCAATTGGGGCCGCGTGGTGATGGCGGTCGGCAAGGCCGGCGAGCCCGCCAACCGCGACAAGCTTTCGATCTCGTTCAACGGCATTCGCGTCGCCAAAAGTGGTGCGCGCGATCCGTCCTACAACGAGGCTGAGGTTTCCGAGGTGATGAAGAACCCGAAGATCCAGATCAAGGTCGCGCTCGGCCTCGGCAAGGGCCGCGACCGCGTGCTGACCTGCGACCTCACCAAGGAATATGTCGCGATCAATGGCGACTACCGATCGTAAGCGAGACACCGGCGCATGGCTGACATCAAGCTCACCCTCGTGGTCGCCTGCGCCCTGGTCGATGCCGACAAGCGCGTGCTGATCGCGCAACGCCCGGAAGGCAAGGCGCTCGCAGGCCTGTGGGAGTTTCCCGGCGGCAAGGTCGAGCCCGGCGAACGGCCGGAGCAGACGCTGATCCGCGAACTACACGAGGAGATCGGGATCGACGTCAGCGAGCCATGTCTGGCGCCGCTGACGTTCGCGAGCCACGCCTATGACAGCTTTCATCTGTTGATGCCGCTCTACATCTGCCGGCGCTGGGAGGGCATGGTGATGGCGCGCGAGGGCCAGCAACTGGCCTGGGTCCGCGCCAACAAGCTGCGCGACTATCCGATGCCGCCTGCGGACATTCCGCTGATCTCGCATCTGATTGATTTGTTGATGTGAGCGCAGCGCCTCTTCCGCCGCACGCAGAGCCCCGACACAAAATCGCGAAAACAACCCCATGCAAAGTAGGATGGGGCCGGCTCGCCGCACTCGTGCTGCTTGCGTCCGGTGCACGAGAAGAAAAATGGTCCGTCGTCACGGCCCAACCTGATCTCATCCTGCTTTAGGTTGTCTATTTGGGCGCAGTCTTCTTCACCGCCGCCTCCAGGCTCGCTTTCGCCGAGCCCGGCTTCAACGGCTTTTGCTGGCTTTCATGCGGCGCCCAGCCGGAGAGCCAGACAATATCGAAGGTGGCACGGATGCGGCCGTCCGCGTCGGCAAAACGTTCACCGTAACTCTGCGCCATGCGCAGCATAGTGGCGCGGCGGGTCGGCGTGCGCCGGCGTTCGCGAAGGATGTTGGTCGCGCCCATGCGCCTCAAATCCTGCATCAGCGCGAACGCGCTGTCGTAGCGCACCACAACGCGGTCGACGTCGGTGACCGGCAGCGCAAAGCCGGCGCGCTGCAGCAGCGCGCCAATATCGCGCAAGTCCGCAAACGGCGCGACCCGCGGCGACACCCCGCCCTCGCATTCGGCTTCCGCGGCGGCGAAGCTTTGCCGAAGCTCGGTCAGCGTATCGCCGCCGAGCATTGCCGCGAGCAACAGCCCGTCCGGCTTTAGAGCGCGCCGCATCTGCGCGAGCACGCCGGGGAGATCGTTGACGAACTGGAATGCGAGCGCCGAGACGGCGAGGTCGAGCGATTGTGGTTGCAGCGGCAGCGTTTCGAACTGATCGAGATCGATGCGCCTGATCGACTGGAAGCGATCGGCAATGGGCTTTCGCAGCAATTCGCCCGGCGTCCAGACATCGGCAACATCGACAAAATTCCGCGTCACCGCCTGCAGCCGCTCTTCGAAGTCCTCCCTGACGCGATCAAGCAGGAACGTCACCGGCCCGCCACGCCGCGCGCGGTCGATGCGCGCGCGCAGCAATGCGCGGTCGAACAGGATGGGGGCGGCGGTCGGGTTCGAAGCCATGCCGGTTGGTACGACGGTCAGAGATCCATCTCAATCCCTCTTCATGACGAGCGCGGCTTCGTAACCTCGAATCGAGAGTTAAGCATCTTTCGCGAAGTTCGGGCCTTCGCAAAGCAAACTCGCTGCTTCATCCGCTTTGAGCGATCATTCTTCCGGCCCGTGCTTCCGAAACAGCCGGAAGCCGGGGGCAGATAACAACAGTTCATCGACTTGAGCGTGGTGCAGGACGGCGCTAGCTTCTCCCGATGGACGCCGAGGCATCACCACCACGCTCCATTTCCAGCCATCTTCGCGGCGCGTTGAGCGCCTGCCGCGACGCGTTTGCGCATCTGCCGCGGCTTGCGCTCGACATCGCGCTGCCGACGCTGTGCGTTTCCTGCCGCGAGCCGGTGGATGGCGAGGGCGTCTGCGCGGCGTGCTGGGCGAAACTGTCGTTCATCGCGCCGCCGTTCTGTCCGCGGCTCGGCATTCCCTTTGTGTACGATCCCGGTCCGGAATTGCTGTCGATGGAGGCGATCGCCAGCCCACCAGCCTACCAGCGCGCCCGCGCCGCGGTGCGCTATGACGACGTCGCCCGCACGCTGGTCCATTCGCTGAAATACCAGGACCGCACCGATCTGGCGCCCGCGATGGGCCGCTGGATGGCCCGCGCCGGCCAGGAATTGCTCGCAGAGGCCGACGTGCTGGTGCCGGTTCCGCTGCACTGGCGGCGCGGCTGGAGCCGTCGCTACAACCAGTCCGGCGCGCTGGCGCGGGTGATTTCGCGCCAAAGCGGCGTAAAACTGGCCTCCGAGGCGCTTCGCCGCATTCGCGCGACCGAGCAACAAATTGGCCTGTCCCGTCCGCAGCGTGCCAGCAATGTGCAGGGCGCCTTCAAGGTCGCCGCCGATCGCATGGCTGATATCCAGGGCCGCCGTGTCATCCTGATCGACGATGTGCTGACGTCAGGCGCCACGACCGACGCCTGCGCCCGGGCGCTACTGCGCGCCAAAGCCGCACAGGTCGACGTACTGGTATTCGCGCGGGTTGTGGACAGCCACCGCGCTCCCATATAATTCAAACACTTGCCAACCAGAGCGCGCCATGACTGCCATTGAAATCTACACCCGCCCGGGCTGCGGCTATTGCACCGCTGCCAAATCGTTGCTGACGCGCAAGAACGCCGCGTTCACAGAATTGAACGTGGCGACCGACGCGGCCTATCGCGAGCAGATGTACGATCGCGCCGGCCACGGCTCGACCTTTCCGCAGATTTTTATCGGCACAACCCATGTCGGCGGCTGTGACGAGCTCTACGCGCTGGACCGCGCGGGCAAGCTCGATGGCCTGCTGGCGGGAGAAGAGGCTTCCTCATGAGCGCTGGCTCGACCTTTACCGCCGCCATGGTGCAGATGCGCACCGGGCTGTTGCCCGAGCCGAGCCTCGAGCAAGGCACCAAGCTGATTCGCGAGGCCGCAGCGCAAGGCGCCGATTACGTGCTCACGCCTGAGGTGAGCAACATGATGCAGCTGAACCGCAAGGCGCTGTTCGAGCATCTCGCCTCCGAGGAAGACGATCTCTCGCTGAAGGCCTATCGTGCGCTCGCCGCGGAATTGAAGATCCATCTCCATATCGGCTCGCTGGCGCTGCGCTTTTCGCCGGAGCGCGCGGTCAATCGCTCCTTCCTGATCGGGCCCGACGGCAATCTGCTCGCCTGCTACGACAAGATCCATATGTTCGATATCGATCTGCCCGGCGGCGAGAGCTATCGCGAGTCAGCCAATTATCAGCCGGGCGAAACGGCCGTGATCTCGGATCTGCCGTGGGGCCGGATTGGTCTCACGATCTGTTACGACGTGCGCTTTCCGGCGCTCTATCGCGCATTGGCCGAAGCCGGCGCGTCGTTCCTCACCGTGCCGTCGGCCTTCACCAGAAAGACCGGCGAGGCGCATTGGCACACGCTGTTGCGCGCCCGCGCCATCGAGACCGGTTGCTTCGTCTTCGCCGCGGCGCAGGCCGGCATGCATGAGAACAAGCGCGAGACCTATGGCCATTCGTTGATCATCGCCCCCTGGGGCGAGATTCTCGCCGAGGGCGGCGTCGAGCCCGGCGTGTTCCTCGCCGAGATCGATACCTCCAAGGTCGAGACGGCGCGGAAAGCCGTGCCGTCGTTGCAGCACGGACGGCGCTTCGGCATTGCCGATCCCAAGGCAGGGCCTGAGCATCTGCATCTGGTCCGGGGTTCGGCATGATCCGCTACAATCTTCGCTGCGAGAAGGGCCATGCGTTCGAAAGCTGGTTTCAAAGCTCCGCGGCTTATGAAAGCCAGGAAAAGCGCAGACTGGTGAGCTGCCCCGCCTGCGGCTCTGTCAAGGTCGAGCGCGCCATCATGGCCCCGCAGATCGTGAGCAAGAAGGGCCGCGAGGCCGCCCGGCCTACGCCGGCAGCGCCTGCGGAAGCAACGGCATCATCGGAATCGACGCCACTCCTGATGGCGCAGGAGCGCGAGCTGCGCGCCAAGCTCAAGGAATTGCGCGATCACATCGTCAAAAATGCCGACAATGTCGGCGAGCGCTTCCCCAACGAAGCGCGCAAGATGCATTACGGCGATATCGAGCATCGCCCGATCTACGGCGAGGCCTCGCCGGACGAAGCGCGCGCGCTGATCGACGAAGGCGTCGAGGTCTCGCCGCTGCCGGTGCTGCCGGAAGACAGGAATTGATGCGCGGCGCGTTTTCGTAGGGTGGGCAAAGCGAAGCGTGCCCACCATTTCACAGCTAATATCCTGTGGCGGAAGATGGTGGGCACGGCGCAAACGCGCCTTTGCCCACCCTACGATTCCCGAATCAAGCAGCTACCAGCAACGCCACGCCGGTCACGATCAGTACGATGCCGGCCAGTTCACGCGCCGATAGCGGCTGCTTGAACGAATAATACGCCACCGCCTGCGCGAACAGCACCTCGACCAGCGCCAGCGTCCGCACATTCGCGGCCGCCGTCAGCGCAAAAGCCAGGAACCAGAATTGCGAGGCGAATGCGCCCATGAAGCCCGCGAGCATCGAGGGCCGCCACAGGCCGAAAATCTTCACCAGCACATCGGGCGCGCGGGCGAGCAGATAAATCGTCAGCACCAGCGTCTGCACGAACAGGCCGAACACCAGCGTATAGGACGCCGCCGTTACGAAGGAGACGCCGGGCACCACGATCACCGCGCCGCGAAAGCCGACGGCCGACAGGGCGAACGCCGCCGCAGCCGCGAGGCCCAGCAATGTCGGCTTCAAATCCGCAAAGCCCTTCTCAGCGCCAGGGCGCAGCGCGGCGATGACCACACCGGCGGTCGCGATCAGGATCGCGATCACCTTCAGCACCGTCAAATGGTCGCTGAGAAAGATGAACCCGAAAATCGCGGTCTGGATCGCCTCGGTCTTCAAATAGGCCGTCGTCACCACGAACGAACGGTCGTTCATTGCCAGCAGCATCATGCCGGTGCCGACGATCTGGCTGAGTGCGCCGAGCAACAGCCACGGCCAGAAGGCGGCGGTCGGCCACGGCACGCCGTCGCCGGTCACGGCTATCACGACCGCGAAGAAGATGATCGAGAACGGAAAGCCGAACAGGAAGCGGATATTGGTCGCGCCCCAGGTCCCGAGCGGCCCCGTCAACGATCGCTGCATCGCATTACGGGCGACCTGGCCCAGCGCAGCGATGATGGTGAAGGGAATCCAGAGCGTGGCGACGGAGAGCATGGGAAGTACCGGCAGGAAGCTGCCGCACCGTGCCGGTCGGGATGCGTTAGGTCAACAGAACCGGCGTCATGACAGGATTGCGCGCGCACCACAAACGGTCGTCGTCCCTGCGAACGCAGGGACACATACGCCGTGCTCTCTCATGTGAGCCCGAATGGCAGACGTCTCGTAACCCAATTAGCACCGCGGAGTATAGGTCCCTGCGTTCGCAGGGACGACGATAGAGACGCCGATAGATCTGGGGCTAATTAACTACGCCCCCTCCGCCACCACCATGTAATTCACGTCCATGTCGGACGAGATGCTCCATCGATCGGCAAGCGGGTTATAGACCACGCCGGCCTGCTCGGTGATGGTGAGCTTGTTGTGGGCGAGATGCCGGGCGAGTTCGTCGGGCGTGACGAACTTGTCCCACTGGTGGGTGCCGCGCGGCAGCCAGCGCAGCACATATTCGGCGCCGACGATCGCGAGCGCAAAGCTCTTCCAGTTGCGGTTCAGCGTCGAGACCACCATCAAGCCGCCCGGCTTGACCATGGCCGCACAGCGGGCGAGGAACGCGCCGACATCGGTGACATGCTCGATCACTTCCATCGCCAGCACGACGTCGAAGCGCTCGCGCACGTCCATCGTCTCGACCGTGGTGCAGCGGTAGTCTATCGACAGATGTCCCTTGTCGGCATGCAGCCTCGCGGCGGCGATGTTGGTCGCGGACGGATCGATCCCGACCACCTGCGCGCCCAGCCGCGTGAACGGCTCGCACAACAGCCCCGCGCCGCAACCGATATCGAGGATGCGCAGGCCCGACAGGCAACTCAGGCTCCTGGCGTTGCGGTCGAACTTGCGGCATGCGGCGTCGCGGATATAGGCCAGCCGCAGCGGATTGATCTTGTGCAGCGGGGCCATCTTGCCTTTGGGATCCCACCACTCGTCCGACAATTTTGAAAATTTTGCGACTTCGGCGGGGTCGACCGTGGAACCGGAGAATCCGGCGGAGGAATTTTGCTGCATGGCCATGGTTCAGGTGCCGGGCGGTCGCGTCGTGATGGCATTGCGAAACGCCAGCGGCGACGCAATGGTGTCGATCGTCTTGTTGCCCTCGCCGACTCCGAAGATCGACACGTCGCCGTAATTGAGGATGCGGCCGAGAATGCTCTGGTTGACGTCGACGCTCTCGACCTTGTCGATGCCCATCTCGAACGTTTGCCGCTTGATGAAGCCGGTCTTGTGGACCACGCGCATATTCGTAACGTCAGTCTCGGTGGTCCAGTGGTAGAACCAGGCGGTGGCCGTTTTATACAGCGCGAAAATCGCTGATATCGCGGCCATCGACAGGCACAGCAACATCGACGTGTCGGCCGCGACCAGGCGGGAGAGCACCAGAAACGCGATCGCCACGACCCAGCCTGCGATCGCAGGCAGGAAAAATATCCAGTGCGCGTTGGTCGAATACAGCACCCTCTCGCCGGGCTGCAGGATATCATCGATATAACGGCCCATACGCCTACCCTGAATTAACCCGCTACCACAGCCATTTGCGCCATTTTTGGGCCGAAAACGAAGCTGGTTGCTTGCTCCGGACCGCGCCGCTATGTATACGCCGCTTTCGGCCCGGGCGCTCCACTTTCCGTACGGGTCACCTAACTTATCCTCACAGGGAATGCACGCGTCGTCATGGGCCGCCTCGTGATGAAATTCGGCGGTACGTCCGTCGCAAACATCGACCGAATCCGCAACGTCGCGCGTCACGTCAAGCGCGAAGTCGATGCCGGACACGATGTCGCCATCGTCGTGTCGGCCATGGCTGGCAAGACCAACGAGCTGGTGGAATGGTGCCGCGACGCCTCGCCGCTGCATGATGCGCGGGAATATGACGCCGTGGTGGCATCCGGCGAACAGGTGACCTCGGGCCTGCTCGCGATCGTGCTGCAGGGCATGGGGATCCAGGCCCGCTCCTGGCAGGGCTGGCAGATCCCGATCAAGACCTCCGACGCCCACGCCTCGGCGCGGATTCTGGAGATCGACGGCACCGAGATCAGCGCCCGCTTCAAGGATCGCAAGGAAGTCGCCGTCATTGCCGGCTTTCAGGGCATCAATCCGCAGACCAACCGGGTAACCACGCTCGGGCGCGGCGGCTCGGACACCTCGGCGGTGGCTATTGCGGCCGCGATCCGCGCCGACCGCTGCGACATCTATACCGACGTGGACGGCGTCTACACCACCGATCCGCGGGTGGTTCCCAAGGCGCGGCGGCTCGACAAGATCGCCTTCGAGGATATGCTGGAACTGGCGTCGCTGGGCGCCAAGGTCCTGCAGGTGCGCTCGGTGGAACTCGGCATGGTGCACAACATGCCCGTGTTCGTCCGTTCCAGCTTCGACAAGCCCGAGGATATCGACCCGCACGGCACGCCGCCGGGCACGCTGATCTGCAGCGAGGAGGAAATCATGGAAAGCCACGTCGTCACCGGCATCGCCTTCACCAAGGACGAAGCCCAGATTTCCCTGCGCCAGATCGAGGACAAGCCCGGCGTCGCCGCCGCGATCTTCGGGCCGCTGGCGGACGCTAACATCAATGTCGACATGATCGTCCAGAACGTCTCCGAGGACGGCAAGACCACCGACCTCACCTTCACCGTTCCGGCCTCCGACTATAACCGCGCCCGCGACACCATTACCTCGTCGAAGGGCAAGATCGGCTATATCAGGCTCGACAGTGCCACCGACGTGTCGAAGGTCTCCGTGATCGGCAGCGGCATGCGCAGCCATGCCGGCGTCGCGGCGAAGGCATTCAAGGCGTTGTCCGAGCGCAATATCAACATCCGCGCCATTACCACCTCCGAGATCAAGTTTTCGGTGCTGATCGACGCCGCCTATACCGAACTTGCGGTGCGCACGCTGCACACGCTCTACGGGCTCGACCAGACTTAGAACGATTTTCTCTCAAATTTAGCGCATGGTCTGATCGCCAAACCGGCGGCATTTTGGCAGGTCATGCACTTCGCTGGCGCAGCATCGGCTCTGACATACACGTTATTGCTTCTGGCAAGCGTTTTGCTTGGCAAAACAAGCCTCGATTGGCTATACGGCCTGTGAGGTGGGTTGCCGCAAACTGCGCCACGGTTTTGGCGATCCCGATTCGGCCGGGATCAGGTGCCTGCGGTCGCGCCGAATGAATAAAATTGTAGTGTTTCGTGCGTTTCACGCCAGCTGCCGGCCACCCGGCAGGCTGGACTCGCGGGGGAGGATACCAGCACATGCGGAGCACGTCGGGAGGCCCCCGCGTCTTGTTGAGACGGCTCCGCGAAACCATGGCGGAGAAGGTCTCGGCGCAGGAGCGCCTGGACAAGATCGTGGTGCTGATCGCGGCCAACATGGTGGCCGAGGTCTGCTCCTGCTACGTGCTGCGCATCGATAACACGCTCGAACTCTATGCCACCGAAGGTCTGAACCGCGACGCGGTGCACCGAACGGTGCTGAACGCGCATGAGGGCCTCGTCGGCCTGGTCGCCAGCGAGGCGAGCCCGCTCAACCTCTCGGACGCGCAAAACCACCCGGCCTTCTCGTTCCGCCCCGAGACCGGCGAAGAAATCTACCATTCGTTCCTCGGCGTGCCGATCCTGCGGGCCGGCAACACGCTCGGCGTGCTGGTCGTCCAGAACCGCGCCAAGCGCACCTATGTCGAGGAAGAGGTCGAGGCGCTGCAGACCACCGCCATGGTGCTGGCGGAAATGATCGCCTCCGGCGAACTGGCGGCGCTGGCACAACCCGGCGCGGAACCGGCGGCGCGGCATTCCCTGCACAAGACGGGCGCGATCCTCTCCGACGGCATCGCGCTCGGCCATGTCGTGCTGCACGAGCCGCGCGTCGTCATCACCAACTACATCGCCGAAGACCTGCCGAAGGAAATCAAGAAGCTGGATGCGGCGCTGACCAAGCTGCGCGCCGACCTCGACCGCATGCTGGAGCGCGGCGACGTCGCCGAGGGCGGCGAGCACCGCGAGGTGCTGGAAGCCTATCGGATGTTCGCCAACGACCACGGCTGGTCGCACAAATTGCACGAGGCGGTCGCCACCGGCCTCACCGCCGAAGCCGCCGTCGAACGCGTGCAGTCCGACACCCGCGCGCGCATGCTGCGCTCGACCGATCCCTATTTGCGCGACCGCCTGCACGATCTGGAAGATCTCGGCCACCGCTTGATGCGGCAATTGGTGGGGCAGGACCACGCGCCGTCGCGCGAGCAGCTTCCCGAAAACGCCATCCTGATCGCGCGCGCGATGGGCCCCGCGGCGCTGCTCGACTATGACCGCAAGCGCCTGCGCGGACTGGTGCTGGAGGAAGGCACCGCCAACTCCCACGTCTCGATCGTGGCGCGCGCACTCGGTATCCCCGCCGTCGGTGAGGTGCCGAACGCGCCCGGCATCGCCGATCCCGGCGACGCCATCATCGTCGACGGCACTTCGGGCTCGATCTATGTCCGCCCCTCGGCCGAGATCGAATCGGCCTATGCCGAGCGGGTGCGGTTTCGTGCGCGGCGGCAGGCGCAGTATGCCGCGCTGCGTGACATGCCTTGCGTCACCAAGGACGGCCAGCCGGTCGAACTGATGATCAATGCGGGCCTCGTGATCGACCTGCCGCATATCGACGACACCGGTAGCGCCGGCATCGGGCTGTTCCGCACCGAGTTGCAGTTCATGGTCGGCCAGAGCCTGCCGCGATCCTCCGACCAGCTGGCGCTCTATCGCACCGTACTGGACGCCGCCGGCTCCAAGCCCGTGACGTTCCGCACCCTCGATATCGGCGGCGACAAGGCGCTGCCCTATATGGAGACCGTGGTCGAGGAAAATCCCGCGCTCGGCTGGCGGGCGATCCGGCTCGGGCTGGACCGGCCAGGACTATTGCGCGGCCAGATCCGCGCGTTGCTGCGGGCCGGCGGCGGCCGCGCGCTGAAGATCATGTTCCCGATGATTTCCGATGTCGCCGAATTCGACCAGGCCAAGGCGATTGTCGAGCGCGAGCTGACCTATTTGCGCCAGCACGGCCATGCGCTGCCGGAACGGATCGACGTCGGCACCATGGTGGAAGTGCCGGCGCTGCTCTATCAGCTCGACGAACTCTTAAAGAAGGTCGATTTCGTTTCGGTCGGATCGAACGACCTGTTCCAGTTCATGTTCGCGGTCGATCGCGGCAACGCCAAGGTTTCCGAACGGTTCGACACCATGTCGGCGCCGATCATGCGTGCGCTGCGCGACATCGTGCGCAAGGCCGATGCGGCGAAGAAGACGGCGTCGCTGTGCGGCGAGATGGCCTCAAAGCCGCTCGGCGCGCTGGCCCTGATTGCGCTGGGTTACCGCTCGCTGTCGCTGTCCGCCACCGGGCACGGTCCGGTGAAGGCCATGATCCTCGACCTCGACGCCAAGAAGGCCGAGGCTGTCATCATGCCGCTGCTCGACGCGCCGGCCGGCAGCGTCTCGATCCGGAAGAAACTGACGGAATTCGCGGAAGCCGAGGGGCTGTCGTTGTAGCGAGGCTCGGTCCCGACAACTTAGCCGTCCGCATCCGCTGCCCTGAGAACAACGCCATGCTACCCGAAGCCAAACTCGATATCCTGCTCGCCCACCACGCCTCGCTCGAAGCCGAGTTGCTGGGCCAGGTGAATTCCGAGAAATACGTCCAGATCACGCGCGAGCTCGCCGAGCTCAACCCGCTGATCGACGCGGTGAAAGACTATCGCGCGGCACGGGCCGAGATTACGGGCGCCGAATCGCTGCTGGCGGATTCCGCCAGCGATCCGGAAATACGCAGCATGGCCGAAGCCGAGCTCGAAACGCTGCAGGCGCGCGTGGCCGAACTGGAGCAGAAGATCCGGGTGGCGCTGCTGCCCAAGGACGCCATGGACGACCGCAACGTGATGCTGGAAATCCGCGCCGGCACCGGCGGCGACGAAGCCTCGCTGTTCGCCGGCGACCTGTTCCGGATGTATGAGCGGTTTGCCTCCCTGCAGGGTTGGAAGGTCGAGGTGATCTCGGCCTCCGAAGGCACCATGGGCGGCTTCAAGGAAATCGTCGCCGAAGTGCAGGGCCGCGGCGCGTTCGCCAAGCTGAAATTCGAATCCGGCGTGCACCGCGTGCAGCGCGTGCCCGACACCGAAACGCAGGGGCGCATTCACACTTCGGCGGCAACGGTCGCCGTGCTGCCCGAGGTCGAAGACGTCGATGTCGACATCAAGAACGACGATCTGCGAATCGAGACCATGCGCGCGCAGGGCGCCGGCGGCCAGCACGTCAACAAGACCGAGTCAGCCATCCGCATCACCCATATTCCGACCGGCATCGTGGTGATGATGCAGGACAGCCGCTCGCAGCACAAGAACCGCGCCTCCGCGATGAACATCCTGCGCTCGCGCATCTATGACGCCGAACGCCAGCGCGTCGATGCCGCGCGCTCCGCCGATCGCAAGGAGAAGGTCGGCTCCGGCGACCGAAGCGAGCGCATCCGCACCTATAATTTCCCGCAAGGCCGCGTCACCGACCACCGCATCAACCTGACGCTCTACAAATTGCCGCAGGTGATTTCGGGCGAGGCGCTGGGCGAATTGATCGACGCGCTGACGACCGAGCATCAGGCCGCCCAGCTTGCTGCGCAAGGCGCGGTGGCGTGAGCGCACCGACCGTCGAGGCCGCGCGGCGCGCGCTCGCAGCGAGACTCAAAACCGCCGCCGTCGAATCCGCCGAACTCGACGCGCGGCTCCTGACAGGCCATGCACTTGGCCTCGACCTGACCGGCTTGATATCGGCCGCACGCCGCCAACTCACCCCGGACGAATCGGCACGCCTTGAGGAATTCGCGCGCCGTCATCTCGCGGGCGAGCCGGTTGCGCGCATTCTCGGCGAGAAGGAATTTTGGGGCCTGCCGCTGCAGCTCTCATCCGCGACGCTGGTGCCGCGGCCCGATACCGAGACGGTAGTCGAACTGGCGCTGGAACTGCTGCGCGCCAATGGCGACCTCGATCGCCCGTTGCGCATCGCCGACCTCGGCACCGGCACCGGCGCAATTCTTCTGGCGCTGCTGTCCGAATTGCCGGCGGCGCAAGGATTCGGGACCGACATTTCGCAAGCCGCCTTGCAAACCGCCGAAGCCAATGCAGCGCGCGCAGGGCTATCGGATCGCGCGACGTTCATCGCGTGCGATTATGCAAGCGGACTAATCGGCCCGTTCGATCTGATCGTTTCGAATCCGCCCTATATCCGCACGGCGGATATCGATGGGCTGGCGGCAGAGGTGCGGAATCATGATCCGCCGGCCGCGCTCGATGGCGGCGCCGACGGGCTGGATGCCTACCGCGCCCTAATCCCCCAGGCGGCGCGCCTTCTGGCAGCGGGCGCCCCCCTCGTTGTGGAAGCCGGAGAAGGCCAAAGCGGCCCTATCCAGGCCTTGATGGCGACCGCAGGGTTAATGCCTGTGACAGCCCCCAAAGCCGACCTGGCGGGCATTCCGAGGGCCGTCGCGGGTCACAAAATGGCCCGATAAAGTCCTTTTGGAACGCAAAAAAACCCCTTGGAATATTCCCCGGGAGCGACTACGTTCCGGCCACAACATCGGTCCAGGGTTGCTGGCCCCGTAAGACGATGCGGGTGAGGCCAGAGTTCTCGAAACGAGAGCCCGCCGGGTGAAAGGTTCCAAAAGCAGGTCGAATTGAGCGCAATAGCTGGAGCTGTGCTGCTCTCGACCGTAAAGCGAACGAAAGCCTGATATTGCGCTTGAAGACTTACGCAACAGCTGGTCACGCAAAGTCGTCACGCAAGACGATTAGGCTGGTTTTGGCAGGCTGAACGATTTGGTCCGGCGGGCGTTGTACGCCGCCGGTTGGGGAACGCGTCTTTGCTGAGCGCGATGGTTGGCGAAATCGACGACATGAATCTGAACGGCATCGTGATTCGGTGCGTCTGAACGCGCGCCGGGTCGGATCAGGCTACGACGGCAACTGCATTAACTTCAGGGCTGGAATAAAGGCGAGACATGAGAAACGGTCAGAACAACAAGCGGATGCGTAACCGGAATAACAACAATAGCAACAACAACAATAATAACCGGCGCGGTCAAAACCCGATGACCCGGGTGTTCGAATCGAACGGGCCCGATATCAAGATCCGCGGCACCGCCTCGCACGTCGCCGAGAAATACGTTCAGCTGGCGCGCGACGCGCGCTCTTCCGGCGACCCGGTCGCGGCCGAGAACTACTACCAGCACGCCGAACATTATTTCCGCCTGATCGCAGCCGCGCAGGAGCAATTCCGGCAGAACCAGCCGCAGCCGCGCGTCGATACCGAAATGCAGCCGGTGACGGAAGACGGCGACGACGACGGCGAGAGCTTCTCGCATTTCGGCCAGGAGCCGGGCTTCGTCCCGCAGCAGCCGCAGCCCTACGTCCGCGACAACAATCCGCGCGAGCAGCGCGGCGACGGCCAGCCCTTCCAGCGCGACCAGCAGCCGCGCGAACACCATCGCGAGCGCGAGCACCGTCCGCAACCGCAATATCAGCCGCAACCCCAGCCGCAGCCGGTGATTACCGACACCGGCGGCGTCGATCGCCTGCCCTCCTTCATCACCGGCCCGCAGCCGCAGGTGAACGGCACGCCCGGCGGGTATGAAGAGGGCCGTGGCGGCGAGCGTTTCCCGCGCCGGCGGCGCCGGCCGCACGGTCCGCGTCCCGAGGGCATGGCCGCACCTGCCGCGCCCAGCGAAGATTTCAATCCGGGGAATGAGTAAGTAGTTCACCCACACTGGTCGTCCCTGCGAACGCAGGGACCCATACGCCGCGGCCTTCATTGGAGGCACGCGGGTTGACGACTTCCTGAAACAAATACCGCCTGTGGTTATGGGTCCCTGCGTTCGCAAGGACGACGAGCGGATAGACTATGCCTTATCCCGTGTCGCCGTCGACGACGGCACCAGCACCGGCTCCAGCGATGGAATCAGCCGCGTGCGTTCGCGGCCCGCGGGGATCGCGCGATAGACCTGCTTGGTCGCTTCCACGATATGGACGCCCGCGAACGGCAGCGACAGCGCGGCGCCAACACGCTCCCACGCCATCGCCGAGCGCAGGAACCAGCTATTGCCGACCGGCGGCAGGAACAGCGCCTCGCCCCACGAAGCCGGCGTGAACCAGGTCTGCCGCAGCAATTGCGTGATCTGCGCGCGCGAATAGGGCCGGCCGTGACCGAACGGCGTGTTGTCGGTGCGCGTCCACACGCCGCGCCGGTTCGGAATCACCGCGATCAGGCGACCCGATGGGGCCAGCACGCGCCACACCTCGCGCAGCAGGCGCTCCGGATCGTCGGACATTTCCAGCGCGTGGACCAGCAGGATCCGGTCCACCGCGGCGTCCGGCAGCGGCATCGAGAATTCATCGATCAGGGTCGCCAGCGCAGGCCGCGCCGTCGGCCATTTCAACACGCCTTGCGCCGCCGGCATAAACGCGATGCAGCGTTCGGAATCCTCACGAAACAGGCCGAGATAGGGCGTCGGGTAGCCGAGCCCGAGCACCCGCTGCCCGGCCGCATCGGGCCAGCGTGCCCGGATGCCGCGGTTGATCAACTGCCGCGCCACGATGCCGAGGCGCTGCGAATAGAAATCGCGGAGATCGATGACGTCGATGGTCATGGGCGTAATCTACCACACCGTGTTTCGTTGCGGCGCGCCGAAAATGGCATTGCCGCGCGAGCGTTAACGCCATATTTCTTTGGAATTACTGGGGCGTTGGAAGCCTTAATCACGGAGCTATCATGGCCGCAGAAATTCGCACCTTCACCTGCCTCAACGACAATTTCGGCTATTTGATCCACGATCCCGCGACCAAGGCCACCGCATCGATCGACGCGCCGGAAGCCGCCCCGATCATCAAGGCGCTGGAGCGCGAGGGCTGGACGCTGACGGATATTCTCGTCACCCACCACCATCACGACCATGTCGGCGGCGTCGCCGAACTGAAGCAGAAATATAGTTGCCGGGTCGTCGCCCCCAACGACAAATCCACCAAGATCGCCAATGTCGACCTGCGCGCGGCCCATGGCGACGTGATCAAGGTGGGCAGCCTGCTGGCGCGGGTGCTGGAAACGCCCGGCCATACGCTCGATCATATCTCCTACGTATTCGACACCGAAAAGGCGGTGTTTGCCGCCGACACGTTGTTCTCGATCGGCTGCGGCCGGGTGTTCGAGGGCACCTATCCCATGATGTGGGATTCGCTGTTGAAGCTGCGCGCGCTGCCGGACGATTTCAAACTCTATTGCGGCCATGAGTATACGGCATCGAACGTCAAGTTCGCGCTGACAGTCGACGGCGACAACCCCGCGCTGAAGGCGCGCGCCGAAGAAGTGACGCGGCTGCGTGCGGAAAACAAGCCGACGATCCCGGTGCTGCTGGGCGAGGAAAAGAAAGCCAACGTGTTCCTGCGCGCCGACGAACCGTCGGTGGCGGCGAAGCTGCACATGAAGGGCGCCGGCGCGGCCGAGGTGTTTGGCGAACTCCGCGAACGCAAGAACAAGTCCTGATGGCGCTGCCGCAACAGGCCGCCGAGATCATCGCGCGGCTGGACCTCAAGCCGCATCCGGAAGGCGGGCACTATCGCGAGACGTTTCGCGACGCGAGCGTGGATGCCGACGGACGCTCGCGATCGACCGCGATCTATTTCCTGCTGGCCCGCGGCGAACGCTCGCACTGGCATCGCGTCGATGCCGTGGAGACCTGGCACTACTATGCGGGCAGCGCGCTGACGCTGCGAATCGCGGATGGAAACGGCGAGCGCAGCATCAAACTCGGCGCCGATCTCACGGCCGGCGAAACCCCGCAGGCGGTCGTGCCCGCGCATGCGTGGCAGGCTGCCGAAAGCACCGGCGACTGGACCTTGGTAGGCTGCACCGTGGCTCCCGGATTCGAGTTTGCGAAATTCGAACTGGCGCCGAAGGGGTGGAAGCCAGTGTAAAATTTGTAGGGTGGGCAAAGCGCAGCGTGCCCACCATCAATCTGCACATGTATCTTTGAGGGCACGCTTCGCTTTGCCCACCCTACGGATTCTTCCGCCAAACCATATCCTTTGCGGCGATCAGGCCGCCGCCGGCGATCAGGATCGCGGCGATGGCGATCGTGGCGGTCGGCTGCGCAAAGCCGGCGAGAATCAGAAATGTCGTCGACAGCAATGGCGTGGCGTAGGACGCGGCGCCGAGCACGCGGATATCGCCGCGTTTCATACCGATGTCCCAGACGAAGAATGCTGCCCCCACGGGGCCGACGCCGAGCGCAATGATTGCCAGCCACTGCCCAACCGTCTCAGGCCACACCGTGGTCTCGACCATGCCATGGACGAGCGCGGCCAGCAGCGCAGTGGCGAGACAGAAGCCCGCCACCGCATCCGTCGGCACCGCCTTGAGCTTTCGCGACATCACCGAGTAGGCCGCCCACACAAAGGCGGCAACGAAGGCTGCGGCCAGGCCCGGAATCTGGCCCGGCGTAAAGCTGCCGGTGTTGCCGGCGAACAGCAGTACCGTTCCGGCCAGACCCAACACGGCGCCGATGATGTGATGCGGTGCCAGCCGCTCGCCTGGCAGCAGCGAGGAGAACAGCACGATCAGGAGTGGCCAGAGATAGTTCAACAGGCCGGCTTCCGCGGGCGGCGCGAAGCGCAGCGCGAGGAAATACAGCGCGTGATAGCCGAACAGGCCGCCGACACCGACGACCCAGGCGATCGGCGGCTGCCTAAGCGCATTGAAGGCAGAGGGCCGGAACAGGAAGCTCGCGAATGCGACCAGCGCGCCGATCGCAAATGTCATCGCGGCGAGTTGGAACGCGGGAATTTTCCCGGTGGCAACCGTCAGGACCGACAACAGCGACCACATCAGGATCGCGGTCAGTCCGATCAGCGTAGCGGTGCGCGGTGTCATGGGTCCGTCATTGCGAGCGAAGCGAAGCAGTCCATCTTTCTGCTTACATAGCGAAAATGGATTGCTTCGTCGCTAGCGCTCCCTTGCGCAAAGGCTTCGCGTTTGTCGCAGGCAATGACGGAAATCAGTCAAACCATGTACTGACCGCCGTTGACCGTCATGGTCGAGCCGGTGATGCCTCCGGCCTCATCGGCGGCGAGGAACACCACCGCGCGGGCGATTTCCTCGGGCTCGCCGAGGCGATTGACCGGGATCAGCGGCAGAATGCTTTTCTCCAGCACCTCCTTCGGCACCGCCTGCACCATTTCGGTGTTGATGTAGCCGGGGCAGATCGCATTCACTGTGATGCCGCCCTTGGCGTTCTCCAGCGCGAGCGCCTTGGTGAAGCCGATGTCGCCGGCCTTGGCCGCGGAATAATTGACCTGGCCGAACTGGCCCTTCTGGCCGTTGATCGAGGAGATGTTGATGACGCGGCCGAATTTGCGGGCGCGCATGCCTTCGATCACCTGGCGCGTCATGTTGAACAGCGAGCCGAGATTGGTGTTGATGACCGCGTTCCACTGATCGAGCGTCATCTTGTGGAAGGCACCGTCCTTGGTGATGCCGGCGTTGTTGATCAGCACGTCGACCGGACCGAGATCGGCTTCGACCTGCTTGACGCCGGCCGCGCACGCATCGAACGAGCTGACGTCCCATTTGTAGACGGGGATACCGGTCTCGGATTTGAATTTTTCTGCGGCGGCGTCGTTGCCGGCGTAGCTCGCCGCCACCGTGTAGCCCGCAGCCTTCAGCGCCTTGCTGATCGCCGCGCCAATGCCTCTCGTCCCCCCCGTAACCAATGCAACACGTGCCATGTCGTAATCCTCCTTGGTGGTCTTCTTTCTATGCCGGAATTGCTCCGGTCTTTTGACGAAACTCAATCTTCAGGTTTTGAAGCGCTCTTGTTCTGCTGCGCTCTTGTTTTCAAGCGCTCTTGTTTTTCAAGCGCTCCTGGAAACGCTTGCGCAAGATGAAAATGCCCGGCGCGAGACCGGGCATTTCATCTTTACCAATTCGAGCTGCGGTTGCGAGATGATCTTTTCATCATTCAACCAGTCACTCTGCCTTTAGTTCAGTCGCGTGCAATGCACATCGCGATGCCCATGCCGCCGCCGATGCACAGCGTGGCGAGGCCCTTCTTGGCATCGCGCTTCTGCATCTCGTGCAGCAGCGTCACCAGCACGCGCGCGCCTGATGCGCCGACCGGGTGGCCGATCGCGATCGCGCCGCCATTGACGTTGACCTTGCCGGTATCCCAGCCGAGGTCCTTGTTGACCGCGCAGGCCTGCGCCGCAAACGCCTCGTTGGCTTCGACCAGATCGAGATCGCCGACATTCCAGCCAGCCTTCTTCAGCGCGGCGCGCGAGGCCGGGATCGGGCCCGAGCCCATGATCTTGGGATCGACGCCGGCCTGAGCCCAGGACACGATGCGGCCAAGCGGCTTCTTGCCTTCCTTGGCGGCTTGTTTCGCGGTCATCAGCACCACGGCGGCGGCGCCGTCATTGATGCCGGACGCGCTGCCGGCGGTGACGGTGCCATCCTTCTCGAAGGCCGGCTTCAGCTTGGCCATCGCGTCGATGGTCGCGCCATGGCGCGGATATTCGTCGTCGGCAACGATGATATCGCCCTTGCGGGTCTTGATGGTCACCGGAACGATTTCGTCCTTGAACTTGCCGGCCTTCTGCGCGGCCTCGGCCTTGTTCTGCGACGTGACGGCGAACTCGTCCTGCTGGGCGCGGGTGATCTGCCACTGCCGCGCGACGTTCTCCGCGGTGTTGCCCATGTGGTAGCCGTTGAAGGCGTCCCACAGGCCGTCCTTGATCATGGTGTCGACCAGTTCGAGGCCGCCCATCTTGACGCCGCCGCGCAGATATTGCGCGTGCGGGGCCATGCTCATGGATTCCTGGCCGCCGGCGACCACGATTTCGGAATCGCCGTTGAGCAGTGCCTGATAGCCCAGCGCCACCGTGCGCAGACCGCTGCCGCAAAGCTGGTTGACGCCCCAGGCCGGGCTTTCTACCGGAATACCGGCGGCGATCGAAGCCTGGCGGGCCGGGTTCTGGCCCTGGGCTGCCGTCAGTATCTGGCCCATGATGACTTCGGAGACGCGGCCAGGCTCGATGCCGGCCCGCTCAAGCGCGGCCTTGATGGCGACGGCGCCGAGGTCATGGGCAGGCATGGTGGCGAACGCGCCGTTGAAACTGCCGACCGGGGTGCGGGCGGCGCTGACGATGACGACATCGTCTGACATGGACATCTCCTGAGGTTGAGGTTTCTTGTGACGGCGGGCGGCCGGACGGCGTGCCTGTCTCTCGCCTTATCCTCATAACCTCGTTGACCCATGTCAATCGGCGAGGGCCCAAAATCCTGCCGCGGCGCATTCAAATTGATCCACGTGAGGGTTTCCATAGCAGCGTCCATGCCTTGGAATTAACCGTGCCGCACAAAACGGTAGCCGAACGGCATTGAAAATGCTTACTTTGCTGCGTTGCGTTGCTCGTCTGCCCGTCGGCAATGCCGTCGGGTTCCCCGCTCTCGGTGTCGATGTGTGAGCCCATGGCAAAGTCAGATCAACCTACGACCATCAAGAAATACGCCAACCGGCGGCTCTATAATACCGGCACCAGCACCTATGTGACGCTCGAGGATCTCGCGGCGATGGTGAAGGATGGCGAGGATTTTCTCGTCTATGACGCCAAGACCGGCGATGACATCACCCGCTCGGTGCTGGCGCAGATCATCTTCGAACAGGAAAACAAGGCCGGACAGAATCTGTTGCCGACCACTTTCCTGCGGCAGTTGATCCGCTTCTACGGCGACAGCATGCAGATGGTGGTGCCGAAATATCTGGAGCAGTCGATCGACACGCTGACGCGCGAACAGGAAAAATTCCGCAAGCAGCTCACCAACACTTTCAGCGGAACGCCGTTCGCGCCGCTCGAGGAACACGTCCGCCGCAACATGGAATTGTTTCAGCAGACGTTCTCGATGTTCAAGCCGTTCGTGCCGCCGCGCCCCGGCTCAAGCACGACCGAGCCCGAGAAGGTGCCGGAGCCGGCGCCCGACGAAGACAATATCGACGATCTTCGCCGCCAGATGAAGGACATGCAGGAACGCCTCGAGCGCATGTCGAAAGAGCCAAAGAAGGAAGAGTAGTTATCGTCGTCCCTGCGAACGCACTAGGGTTTCTACACGTCTGGCGCGACAGATTGACTCGGTGGGTCATGATGTTATCCCGCGTTTGCGGTTTGTATGATTCTGTTTCTGACGCTTTGATTCGAAGGAGCGTCGGAGATGGAGCACGAGCCGGATTTGTCACTGGGTGAGTTTGGCGACGTTCGCCTCGATAAAAGGGGGCGGCGTTTGTGCAGGCTATGCTTTGCACGCGCAGTGTCTGCTTGCGCCGGATGGCGCAGGGTGACTGGGCCGCGTACATGGCGTACTGGCGGTTCGTGAACAATCCGCAAGTCACGACCGATCGACTGATTGAAGGCTGGAGCAGGCAGACGGCGACCGTGGTCGGCGGGCGTCATGTGCTGGCGATCCAGGACACCAGCGAGGTCAAGTTTCAGACGCGGCAGGGATGTCGGCGTGGACTGGGCAAAGTCGGCAAAGGCAATGCCCGCGGCGTGTTGCTGCATGCCATGATAGCGGTCGATGCCGACAGCGGGGCCTGTCTCGGTCTCACCGGCGGCAAGGTGTGGACGCGCAGGGGCAAAGTTAAGACCCCTCACGACGAGCGGGAGTTGGCCAACAAGGAGTCGGCGCGCTGGGTTACGACGGCTGAGCAGGGCTGCGAGGTTCTGGCTGCGGCGCGCATGATCACCGTCATCAATGACCGTGAAGGGGAGTTCTTTGCGCACTGGGCGCTGACGCCCGGCGACAACGTCCACCTGCTGACGCGGGCTATGCATGATCATGCGCTGGCCGACGGCGGAACCCTTTATCAAGCGGTGGAGCGAGTTCGCTTCTGCGACAAGGCGGTGATCGATCTGCCGCAGCGGATGGATCGCCACGGTCGCCAAGCCCATCTCTCGCTGCGCTTTGGAACCGTCGTGCTTAAGCGGCCGGCGCGACCCGGCGTGAAGGAACTGCCTGAAGGCGTCAAAGTCAGCTTCGTGGAAGTCGTCGAGTTGCACCCCCCGAAGGGGGCTGAGCCCGTTCATTGGCTGCTCTTGACCACTCATTCGATCGCCAATGCGGCCGATGCTTGGCGGATCGTCTCCTGGTACAAGCAGCGCTGGATCATCGAACAGCTCTTTCGCTCGTTGAAGAACCAGGGCTTGCGAATCGAGGACAGTCAGCTCGAAAGCGCCGAGGCCCTGATCAAGCTCGTGACGATCGCTACTAAAGCGGCATGTATCGTCATTCAACTCGTTCAGGCCCGCAATGGTGGCGAACAATTGTCGGTCAAATGCGCCTTCACCCCCGAAGAAATCGAAGCACTTGCCGCCATCAACAAAACCATGAAAGGCAGGACCGAGCTTCAGAAGAACCCGCATCGCCCCCACACGCTTCAGTGGGCGGCATGGATCATCGCCAAGCTCGGCGGATGGACCGGCTACGCCTCGCATCGGCCACCCGGACCAATCACATTTCACAACGGAATGGCTCGCTTCCAAATCATCGTCGCTGCCAGAGCCATCGAAAATGTGTAGAAACGCTAGTGCGAACGCAGGGACCCATACCGCGTGATCTCTCGATTTAAGAACGGTGGTCGACGACCTGTCGTAACCACAAGCATTCGTGGTTATGGGTCCCTGCGTTCGCACTAGGGTTTCTACACGTCTGGCGCGACAGATTGACTCGGTGGGTCATGATGTTATCCCGCGTTTGCGGTTTGTATGATTCTGTTTCTGACGCTTTGATTCGAAGGAGCGTCGGAGATGGAGCACGAGCCGGATTTGTCACTGGGTGAGTTTGGCGACGTTCGCCTCGATAAAAGGGGGCGGCGTTTGTGCAGGCTATGCTTTGCACGCGCAGTGTCTGCTTGCGCCGGATGGCGCAGGGTGACTGGGCCGCGTACATGGCGTACTGGCGGTTCGTGAACAATCCGCAAGTCACGACCGATCGACTGATTGAAGGCTGGAGCAGGCAGACGGCGACCGTGGTCGGCGGGCGTCATGTGCTGGCGATCCAGGACACCAGCGAGGTCAAGTTTCAGACGCGGCAGGGATGTCGGCGTGGACTGGGCAAAGTCGGCAAAGGCAATGCCCGCGGCGTGTTGCTGCATGCCATGATAGCGGTCGATGCCGACAGCGGGGCCTGTCTCGGTCTCACCGGCGGCAAGGTGTGGACGCGCAGGGGCAAAGTTAAGACCCCTCACGACGAGCGGGAGTTGGCCAACAAGGAGTCGGCGCGCTGGGTTACGACGGCTGAGCAGGGCTGCGAGGTTCTGGCTGCGGCGCGCATGATCACCGTCATCAATGACCGTGAAGGGGAGTTCTTTGCGCACTGGGCGCTGACGCCCGGCGACAACGTCCACCTGCTGACGCGGGCTATGCATGATCATGCGCTGGCCGACGGCGGAACCCTTTATCAAGCGGTGGAGCGAGTTCGCTTCTGCGACAAGGCGGTGATCGATCTGCCGCAGCGGATGGATCGCCACGGTCGCCAAGCCCATCTCTCGCTGCGCTTTGGAACCGTCGTGCTTAAGCGGCCGGCGCGACCCGGCGTGAAGGAACTGCCTGAAGGCGTCAAAGTCAGCTTCGTGGAAGTCGTCGAGTTGCACCCCCCGAAGGGGGCTGAGCCCGTTCATTGGCTGCTCTTGACCACTCATTCGATCGCCAATGCGGCCGATGCTTGGCGGATCGTCTCCTGGTACAAGCAGCGCTGGATCATCGAACAGCTCTTTCGCTCGTTGAAGAACCAGGGCTTGCGAATCGAGGACAGTCAGCTCGAAAGCGCCGAGGCCCTGATCAAGCTCGTGACGATCGCTACTAAAGCGGCATGTATCGTCATTCAACTCGTTCAGGCCCGCAATGGTGGCGAACAATTGTCGGTCAAATGCGCCTTCACCCCCGAAGAAATCGAAGCACTTGCCGCCATCAACAAAACCATGAAAGGCAGGACCGAGCTTCAGAAGAACCCGCATCGCCCCCACACGCTTCAGTGGGCGGCATGGATCATCGCCAAGCTCGGCGGATGGACCGGCTACGCCTCGCATCGGCCACCCGGACCAATCACATTTCACAACGGAATGGCTCGCTTCCAAATCATCGTCGCTGCCAGAGCCATCGAAAATGTGTAGAAACGCTAGTGCGTTCGCAGGGACGACAAGCTATCCCGTCGCCGGCAACACCGTCTCAGCCTGCGCAGCCCATGGCCGTTCCGGCGAGGCCAGCCCGATCAGGCGGCCCTGGATGTAATCGCAGCCCCATTCGCGCAGCATCACGGCGGCTTCCTCGTCCTGCACCCATTCCGCCACCGTCTTGATCTGCAGGCGGTTGGCCAGATCGATCAGCGTATGCACGAAGGCGCGATCGTCCGCGGAGCGTGCGATGTTCTGCACGAAGGCGCCGTCGATCTTCACGATATCGACGCCGAGCTTGCGCAAATTCCGGAATGAAGTGTAACCGGCGCCGAAATCGTCGATTGCGATCTGGCTGCCGAAGTTTTTCAGTCGCGTAATGAAGCCCCTGATGTCATCGATATCCTGGATCGCAACCGTTTCGGTGATTTCGACGATCAGCCGCTCACCGGCGCCGGGATGCGCCTGCATCAGCGATTCGATTGAAGTCCACCAGTCCGGATCCATCGTGGTGTCGGGAGAGATGTTGAGGCTGAGCCGCACGTTCGGCGACGCCGCAAGTTCGGCGACCACGAGTTCGAGCACGCGGTGATCGACCAGCCGGATCAGCCCCAATCGCTCGGCGACCGGAACGATATCGGGCGCCAGCAGCGCCTGCCCGTCCGCCTGCTCCATCCGCACCAGGCACTCGTAGAACGCCGGCTGCCGCGAGCGTGCTTCGACCACCGGCTCAAACGCCGTGACGATGCGGCGCTCGTTCAGCGCCGTGACGATCTCGTCGGTGACGCGGATGTTGACGCGGCGCTGGGCATCGCGTTCGACATTCGGACGCCACAGCGAGAACGATCCGGCGCGGCGGCGCTTGGCGCCATCGAGTGTTTCCTGGGCGCGGGTGATGGCCTCATCGGCAGTGCGGGCGTAGCGCGGGATGCTGATCGCGCCGATCGAGGCCGTCACCGAGACCGGGCCGGATTTGGTCGGGATCACCTCGTCGCGGATCCCTGCCAGGAAGCGCTCGGCCGCGGTATTGGTGTCGTCGACGGTGCAGTTCCTCAAGACCAGCCCGAACTTGTTACCGGAGAACCGGCCGAGCACATCGCCGCCGCGCAGCTTGGCGCGGATGCGTTTTCCGACTTCGGCGATCACGGCGTCCGCTACATCGAAGCCAAAGGCGTCGTTGACGCGTGCCAGATGATCGATGCCGATCAGCATGAAAGCGGAGGACGATCGGAAACGCATGGTTTCTTCGATCGACTCCGCCAGTGAGGCGACGAGATGCGTGCGATTGAGTTCACCGGTCAGCGGGTCGTGCCTCGACAGCCGCATGAGCTGTTCGTCGCGGGCGTGGCGCTCGTTATTGATACGGACGATACCTTGCGCGCGCACCGGCTTGCCGTCGGGCCCGGCAAACCAGCAACCGGTCTCCTCGATCCAGATCACTGGCGCCGAGGCCGCGGCCCGTACGCCATATTCGATCCGGTAGGCGACCCCTTCTTCGCCAGTCCGCGCCGGCCCCGATTGAGCAAGCGCCTCGCTGCGGATCGAACGGGAGGGCTCGATCAGCCTGGCGAAGCCGGAACCGCTGGCCAGCGCCTCCGGTGGAATATCGGTGAAGACCGCACCGGCATTGTCGCTCCAGGCGATGGTGTCGGCCGCCAGGTCCCAGACGAAAGCAGCCTGCCCGAGCGAGGCAAGGATGCTGGCGGCTTGCGGGACATGGGGCATCGGGTCGCCTCAATTCGGGACACCAGCGGGGTGATTCCCAACATCCTGAGGATAGTGGGTCTTTCGAATCGCAGGCTAGGCCAAGTTCATAAATAATCCGGAAACCACGTTTCGCAGACTTTCCGGACCCGGCGGGAACGAACCGGAAGGAAGCGGCATAGGCCTTGCGAGGTCAGATCGCAGGTGGGGCGTAACGTCCCAAAACGTGACAGTTTAGCCGGGTTTTCGGTGCGCGATGCTGGATATCGATCGATCAGACGAAATTTCGGACGGCGAGTTCGTCAACCTCGACGAGCCGGCCCGCGGCGAGCTGGTGCCGGTGACCCAGTCCGTGCAGTTTTCGCCGAGACCGGCGCCGCGGCCCGATCCAACCTTCGTTGCGCAGCTGATCGCGACTGCCGACCGGGCGCCGCAAACCCGCAGCCTGAGGCGGGCTTCGCTGGCGGATGCGCAGACAGCCTACGGCGCCAGCCAGATCCGGCGTTGCGGCACCGGCTTCCGGACCCGGCAAACCATCTAGCTTTTTGTTTTGACGCGTTTTCTTGACGCGAACCGGGATCCACCCACGGATCAAGTCCAAGGGCATGCTGCGCTCGAAAACGCTATGGATCAGCGCTGAGGCGTGTCCGGCTTATCCGGCGGTGGTGGAAAGCCTGGGCCCGGCTGCAGTCCCGGTGACGGGACCTCCGGCGACTGGACTTCCGGCGACGAGACTTCCGGTGAATGGGCCTCCGGCGAATGGACTTCCGGAGACGGCGTTTTCGGCGGGGCCGCCTCGGGCGCGGCGGCGGGCTGCACCGGCTTCGGCTCGGCGAGGTCCTTCAACACGGATTCGGCAACAGAGACTGCCGGCGGCACCGATGGCGCAGCAGACGCAGGTGCGGCAGCCGGCGCGGGGTCGAGCTTGGGCTCGGCCGCCGGTGTCTCGACTTTTTCGGCAGCTTTTGGCGGAGGTTCGGCGGCTTTAGGCTGAGGCGCAGGGGCAGGCGCCGCCGCTACCGCAACTGCCCGGCGTCGCGTTCGCAATGCGAGGCCGGAGAGGAAATCCACCAGCGCCAGCACCGTCAGCAGGAAATAGGTCGACGTACCGAACTTCGGCCACAGCACGAATTCGGCCGCCGCTGCCCCGAACACGATCAGCGACAGCAGATGGTCGGTGAGATATTTCGCGCCGGGACGCGCGCCCTTGATGACTTCGGCCAGCAGCAGCAGGATGGCGAGCGTAAGCAGTACGTCGCTCAGCGTCACCGTCCATTCCGCCCCCGACATCAACGTCAGCTTCAGATC